>JBFYZH010000017.1:0-65035 GCA_041309605.1 Candidatus Krumholzibacteriota bacterium | reverse complement strand
GCCCGTGTTATCGTCGATCCTGCCGATGACTTCGGCGCACCTCAGTCTTACAAGCGGGTCGGGATCCGTGACAAGATTCCTGATCCTTTCCTCCAGCCTGCCGTTTTCCTCCATAAGCGCAAGGGCCTTAAGTTTTTCCAGCCCGCCGGTGTCCTTGATCAGCCGGTCGTAACGGGACTGGCAGTATGCGTGTCCAGGCAGCAGATCGAAAGCAAGGACAATGAAGATCATTGACCTGACGATATCCGTCATCCGTCCCTTCATTTCAGCTCCTTTTCAGCGGTCGGTTCTTCCGTGTCGACTTTGCGAGGGGGGGATGTCAAGATGTTTTGCCTCCCGCCCTATTTACGTGTATTTTACAGGGTAGCTTTTTTTATGGAAAAAGTCTTTAAATAAGCACAGCAGTGTCGGCGCAATCCGCCGGCCCCCCGACGGGCGGGCCGCGATCAAAGGAGCGATAAATGAAAAGACGGGATGTGATCGCCGCTTTTATTGCCGCGGCGGCCTTTTTCGGCGACTCGGGTACATCCGCCTGCACGAATCTTCTCGTTACAAGAGGGGCCTCGGCCGACGGTTCAGTCATGATCACGTACACATGCGACGGCGAGTTTCACCCGATCCTGCGGCTGATGCCTGCCGAAGACCACGGCCCCGATGATTTTTTCGAATTGAAGGATTGGGACGGAAATGTGACCGGAAGGGTGAAACAGCCCGCCCGCACGTACGCCGTGGTCGGCCTTATGAACGAACGCCAGGTCGTCATCGCGGAGACGACAACCACCGGCAGGGAGGAACTCATCAACGAGGAGGGGCTTCTGCATTACTGGTGGCTGAACAGGCTGGCTCTCCAGCGGGCGAAGACTGCGAGGGAAGCCGTCGAGGTGATGGGCGCTCTTGTCGAGGAGTACGGTTACGCCAGTTCGGGCGAGTCATTTTACATAGGAGATCCCGATGAAGCGTGGATAATGGAGATGATTGGCAAGGGACCGGGCGTCAAGGGCGCGAACTGGGTGGCCCTAAGGGTCCCCGACGGGTATATATGCGTTCACGCCAACAAGGCCCGTATCGGCGAGTTTCCGCTCGATGACGGCAGGAACTGCCTCTATTCGAAGGACGTGATCGACTTCGCCGTCGGGAAGGGCTACTACGATCCGGCTTCGGGAAAACCTTTCAGCTTTCACGAAGCTTATTGCCCGGCCACCCCGCAGAAACTCCGCTACTGCGAAACCCGTGTCTGGAGCATATTCAGACGGGCGGCGCCTTCACGGGAGTTTTCTCCGAGCTACCACAGGGGGGTCAAGGGGGCCGAATCGTATCCGCTCTGGATCAAGCCGGACGCCAGGTTGACCCGCGAGGACGTCTTCGCGCTCATGCGTGATCATTACGAGGGTACGGAATACGATATGACGCGCGGAGTCGACGCTGGACCGTTCGGCACTCCGAACAGGTGGCGCCCGATGAACTGGACGATGGACGGCGCGGACTACACCTGGGAAAGGCCGATCTCGACCCAGCAGACGGGATTCTCGTTCGTCTCTCAATCGAGAAGGGATCTGCCCGACGCGATTGGAGGCGTGCTCTGGTACGGGGTCGACGACACTTATTTTACGGTGTACGTGCCCATTTACGCCGGGTCCCGAAGAATCCCCGATGTCTTCGCGCGGGGCGATATGGCAAAGTTCAGCTGGGATTCGGCATGGTGGGTCTTCAATTTCGTCGCCAACTACGCGAACCTCAGGTTTTCCCTCATGACGAAGGACATCCAGGCCGTACAGAAAGAACTCGAGGACAACCTGAGCTTGATGCAGCCCGTCATAGAGAAGACGGCAAAAGAGCTTTTCAAGACGGATTCCGCGCTCGTCCAGGGTTATCTCGATGATTATTCGTGGAACGCGTCAAACAGGGTGGTCAGGCGATACAGGGAACTGGCCGAAGATTTGATCAGAAAATACAACGACGGGTACATCCAGGTGGAACCCGGCAGGGCGGAGGAGGAAGGGTACGGCGAAGAATGGCTGAAAAACGTGATCGAGCTGAGGCCCGATCAGTTCAGGCTGCAACGCTGGGAAGCGGACTCGCTCGAAACGAACCTGCCGTACTGAGGCGCTTTTGCTGCCCCGGCGGGATTTGTGAACACAAGGACGGATCGGACTGAACAGGCCGTGCCCGGGAGGCCGGTAAAACCGGGGGCCGCGCCGGGCGTTCGCGGGGCGGTTCGAAGGTGTCAGTCTCGTCTGTTTACGCTTCGATCCGTTTTCCACGTCCGTCCAGCGCGGCCCCTCCCTGAAGCTACCGTGCTTCCTTGAACCGGCGGCGGATCCCTTGTTTATCTCAGCAGCAGCAGTTTATTAGTCCGGGATTCCTTGCCGGCGTCAAGGCGGTAGAAGTAGACGCCCGAATTTACACTTTCGCCCTTGTCGTTCGAACCGTCCCACGCAATGGAATGTAGCCCGCTTTCGAACCGGCCGTTTGCCAGTGTCGATACCCTCCTGCCGGCGGCGTCGAATACGTCAAGCCGCACCCTGGAAGGGCGATCGAGAACGAAGCTGATCGTTGTGTAGGGATTGCAGGGATTGGGATAGTTCGTAAGGTTAAAATCCATCACGTTTACCGCGATTACCTTTAGTTCGAACGAGGTGATTTCTCTTTCGCCCGATACCGCGCCGATCCTGTAGATTAAGGTCCTGCCCGGCAGGATATCCCTGTCCCGGTAAAAGCGTCTTCCCCCGGCCGGCAGAAGAGATTGATTGATCCTTATGAAATGGGATCCCGCATCATCGGACCGGTAGACGTTGAATCCGGCGCAATCGTCGATCGCGTCGATATCCCATGAGAGGGATACGGATCCTTCCCTGTATTCGGCATGGAAGGAAGTGAACGCCACGTCGAGCGTGCCGTGCCACCCCTGTATCTCGGCCATGAGCCACCAGGCCGCTTTTCCCTTGAGTTCGCAATTGTCGTAGGATGTGTGGTCTATATCGGCTCCCGCGAGTTCAGGATGCTCGACCTCGACAGTCGTTCCGTTATATTCATAGGTGGAGTGTTCCCACAGTCCATTGGAGGGATTAAGCCACCAGCTGTCTATGTCGGCGAAATCGTAGAGGATCTTGTTGTTTTCGACGCAGTACCCGCGGATCTTTTCGTTGCGCAGGTGCCTGTTATAGCCGTAGCCGCCGTCGTTCTCGGCCGTTCCCGTGAAGTAGACGAACGTGACGTCCGGGTATTCCGCTTCAAGGATGTTCATCGCCGCGAGGTACGAGTCGACATAACTTTCCGTCGCCGTATTGAGCTCCGTGCACCAGCAGTAGCCGGAAACGTTGAGTTCCGGAGTTCCGTCCAGAACGGTCCTGGTCTTGTCGATACCGGCGCCCTGCCAGTAATCGTACGGCCCGGCCGAACTCGTATATATACTGAACGAGCCTTCCTCGAAAAGAAGTTCTCCGCCGCTCTTCGGCCAGATCACGCCGTACTCGGGGCGGGCGTCCTCGATCAACTGCAGGCCGTCGTTGATCTGCCTGCCATGGGACATCCTTGCGAAGTGCCATTTACCGTTCTGCTGGATTTCGTCTATCACAAGGCCCGGAATTTTCGAAAGGTCCGTGCACGTGTGATCGATTACCAGCGGTGCCGTACGTTCTCCCGGCCATGCCGTGCCTGGAAACACGGCGGCGATCATTATGAAAGCGGTAAAACAGGATATCGTGTTCCTCATTTTGCTGCTCCTTGGCGACGCCCGCGGTGTGTGGCGAGGGGCGGGCCGCCGGCTTTACGGCCGGTGACCCGTCCGACACTCTGCCCGGTGCGAGTACCCCCGCCGGCTGCTCCATGGCTGGCCCCGGAGGGCGCGCAAACGCCCTTCCCCCTCTGCCATGAACCCGGCCGGGTTGTGTATCTGCCCTGCCGTCGGCATTCCGTGTTCGTTGCCGTCCACGGAACATGCCGCCTGCCGGACTTTGAATTTTCCTGGTTGACTGGTAACGGGACTTTAGATATGAGACATACTTTATTGTTCCGATTGTCGTAGCAGCAAGGAATGTTCCACTGGAACATCGGCGGCCGGAGCCGCCGGGATATGCGTGCCGTGTTGTTTCCGGCGAAGTATGGATCTTTCCACGCGTGCCGTTCTGAACGCCTGAAATGAGTAATCATACGGGGCCTTCGCAGATGAGGGCCCTTGGATTAAATGTCGCGTTTTGCTATTATCCGGCCATGAGGAATCTCAAACTGACTTTGGAGTACGATGGAACTGATTTCCACGGATGGCAGGTCCAGCCCGGCTGCAGGACCGTCCAGGGGGAATTGTACCGGATCTTCGGAGAATTCAAGGCGGGACAGACAAGGATAACCGGAGCGGGCAGGACCGACGCAGGAGTCCATGCGGTGGGCCAGGTGGCAAGCGTGAAGATCGATACGTGTCATGGTACGGAAGTGATCCTGCGCGCCCTGAACGCGAAACTGCCCCGCGACATAGTGGTCAAAAGCGTGGAGGATGTTCCGTTGTCCTTCAGCGCCCGTTTCGACGCCGTCAGCCGGACTTACAACTATATCTTTATCCTCAGGCAGACCGCCCTGTGGAAAAGATATTATTATTACGTGAAGGGCGGTCTCGATACCGATGCCATGCGACGCGTTCTGAAAGAACTGGAGGGGGAAAGGGATTTCGCCTCTTTCGAGAATTCCGGCGACGACACCGGAACAATGTGCAGGATAACGGGGACCGGCATTTATACGTCATATCCTCTGGTTACCATGTCTGTCACGGCCGACCATTTCCTCTATAACATGGTGAGGAACATAGCCGGGACCGTTCTCCAGGCGGGAAAGGGCCGGGATATAGACATCCGGCGGGTGATCGAGTCCAAAAACCGGGCGGCCGCCGGGCCTACACTGCCCCCGTACGCGCTCTATTTCATGAAAGTCGGCTATTGACAGCTATTTCCGTTATTCGGTATGCGTAACAGCTCTAAAGGCGGATCGTCGATCGAGGGATATCGGATTTTTAGCGAAATAGGTTGTTAGCCGGTGTTGATATATGTATAATATTTGTTTCTTTTAAGGATCGCGATCGGTATCGCGAGGAAACGGGCGCCTAGTTTAAAGACCGGGAGGAAATCGTGAAATTCTTTATTGATACGGCGAATGTCGCAGAGATTAGAGAGGCGGCTCAGCTCGGGCTTCTGGATGGTGTAACTACAAACCCGACATTGCTTTCCAAAGAAAAAGGATCGTTCAGGGAGACTCTGAAGGAAATATGCTCGATCGTGGACGGCCCGGTCAGCGCGGAAGTTGTTTCTCTCGAAGCCGGTGGCATGGTGAAAGAGGGGAAAGATCTCTGCAGGATAGCGGATAACATAATCATCAAGGTTCCGTGCGTGACCGAAGGGATAAAAGCCATCGGGATGTTCAAGGCTGAAGGGATTCAGACGAATGCAACGCTCTGTTTCTCCGCAAACCAGGGGCTGCTGGTAGCCAAGGCGGGCGCCACATATGTGAGCCCGTTCGTCGGCAGACTCGATGATGTCGGACAGCCCGGAATGGACCTGGTCGCCGACCTCGTGACGATCTACGGCAATTACGCTTTCGCCACGGAAATCATCGTCGCGAGCATACGGAGCGTTCAGCATGTGTACGAATCGGCTCTTCTCGGCGCGGACGTCGCGACCATACCGTTCAAGGTGATCGCTCAACTCGCAAAACATCCGCTCACCGATATCGGAATCAAGAACTTCCTTGCCGACTGGGAGAAGGTGGAGAAGTAAAAGGCGCACTGAGGAAGGTGATCCGGGATTGAGGCCTTTTGAATCCAGATGGTCAAGAGTGATGCCGGCCGTCGTCGGGGTGATGTTCGGCCTTTCACTCGCCATGCTGATAATATCGATTACGCTTCTATCAAGGATATCGAGGGTGAATTCCTTTCTGCCCGAATCCACGGGGAATATCATCACGGGCGGGACCGGTATATACAGCGGGGAAGCCATCGTGGCCGCCAGAAGCAGGGTGGCGCCGGCGGTCGTGTCTGTGACGGCGTACAGGACCCAGCTGGTCGTCGCGGACCAGGTCTGGGACGAATGGTTTCAGCAATTCTGGGGCAGAAGACCGGGTGTCACGAGGCAGCGCTATCCGAGCTATGGTTCCGGGATCATCGTGAATCCCGACGGATATATTCTCACGAACGAACACGTGATACGCAACGCCGAAGAGATCTATGTCACGATGAAGGACAGCACGGAGGTTCTGGCGGTTCTGGTCGGATCCACTCCGGAATTCGACCTCGCCCTGCTGAAGATCGCGAGCGGAAGGTTGCCCTACGCTCCGCTCGGTGATTCGGACAACCTGGAGATCGGCGAACCGGTCATAGCCATCGGAAGCCCATTCACGTATCTCTTCAACGACAACCAGCCGACCGTTACGGCGGGTGTGATCAGCGCCCTGCACAGGGATGTCAAGCAGGGAGCCAGATCGATACAGATATTCAAGAATATGATCCAGACGGACGCGGTAATCAATCCGGGAAACAGCGGCGGGCCGCTTGTTTCGGCGGAAGGGATGGTCATCGGAATAAATACGTTCATCTTCTCCTCCAGCGGCGGAAGCAGCAATATCGGAATGGGTTTTGCCATACCTGCAAACACCGCGAGGATGGTGGTCGACGAACTCAGGAAATTCGGCAAGTTCAGGAGCGTGTGGACGGGCCTTGTCGTCAGGGAGATGACCCCTGAAGTGGTAAAACAACTGGGGATACCTTTCAACACGGGCCTTATAGTCACGCAACTCGAACAGGGAGGCCCCGGCGAAGAGGCGGGTATCGAGGTCGGCGACGTGATCATCGAGATCAACGGAAAGACGATCCTCGACGCCGCGCAGGCGGAGAGGGCCATATTCGGGCTGCAGGTCGGCGATTCGCTGGACATCGTCCTGTGGCGCAGCGGGAGGACCTTCGCCGTGAAGCTCAAACTCGTGGAGGCCCAGGCGAGGGCGTAGTCCCGGTGTGGTTCCAGGACCGATCATGGAAGGAGACAGTAGTTGATACCGCGTTATTCACTTCCGGAAGTTGCCCGGATATGGTCTGACGAGAAAAAATACGATCTGTGGCTCGAGATAGAGGTCCTCTACTGCGAGGGTATGGCCGGGGCGGGCCTCATACCGAAGAAAGCCGCAAAGGAGATACGCAGGCGGGCCGGTTATAATATCGACAGCGTGCTCCGGATTGAAAAAAAGACAAGGCACGACGTCATCGCATTCCTCACGAACATGTCGGAGCACATAGGCGAACCGGGGCGATTCCTCCACATGGGAATGACCAGTTCCGATCTTCTCGACACGGCCCTTGCCTGCCAGATGAGAGAGGCGGGGATGGTCAACCTCGGGAAGCTGAAGAGGCTGAGAACCGTGCTCAGGAGACAGGCGTTGAGGTATAAAAATACACCCATGGCGGGAAGAAGCCACGGGATACACGCCGAACCGACGACCTTCGGGCTGAAGCTTCTGGTCTGGTATGCGGAGACCGGGAGGAACATCGCGAGGCTCGAAAGGGTGATCGAGGAGATATCGGTCGGGCAGATGTCCGGAGCTGTCGGGACGATGTCCCATACCGATCCGAGAGTCGAACGGTACGTGATGCGGAAACTGGGATTGAAAGTCGCGCCGGTCACCACGCAGATCATTCAGCGTGACAGGCACGCGGACTACCTCGCGGCTTTCGCGATCATAGGAGCTTCCCTCGAGAAGATGGCGACGGAGATAAGAGGGCTGCAGCGTACCGAGGTGGGCGAGGTGGAGGAACCTTTCACGAAGGGACAGAAGGGATCGAGCGCGATGCCCCACAAGCGCAACCCGATCCTCACCGAGAGGATATCGGGGATGGCGCGGCTGCTCAGGGGCAATTCTCTCGCCGCGATGGAAAATGTCGCGCTGTGGCACGAGAGGGATATCAGCCATTCCTCTGTCGAGAGGGTCATACTGCCTGATTCGACGATGATACTGGCGTACATGCTGGAAAAATTCACATGGGTCGTGGAGAACCTTAGGGTCAATAAACAGATGATGAAAAAAAATCTCGAAATGACCGGCGGCCTGGTCTTCTCGCAGCATCTTCTGCTGCTTCTCGTAGAAAAGGGGCTTTCGCGCGAGGATTCCTACGCCATCGTGCAGCAGGCGGCCATGGCAAGCATGGGATCGAAGAAGAGCTTCAGGGAGACGCTTGCTTCGGATCCCCGATTCACGGACTTGTGCACGGAAGCCGAACTCGGGGAAGCCTTCGACCTGGATACCCACCTGTCGAGGATCGATTTTATCTTCAACCGGGTTCTGTCGAAAAGAGGCAGGCCCGGGAAAGGACAGTCCGTTTGCTGAAAGGAACCGTCAGGATTACGGGCAGGACCGATTCACAGGTCCTGGAGTCGCTCAGGGAAAAGGGGCTCAACCTCACGCTCGGCGAGGCTCGCAGGGTCTGCGAACTTCTAGAGAGGGATCCGACGATCGTCGAGCTGACGATCTTCAACACAATGTGGAGCGAGCACTGCAGCTACAAGAGCAGCAGGAAGATCCTCGGCGAAATGCTTCCGACAAAAGCTCCCAACGTCGTGATGGGACCCGGCGAGGACGCAGGCGTGATAAGGTTCGCCGAGACCGGCGACGGTGACTGGCACTGCGTGGTCATAGCTCACGAGAGCCATAATCATCCTTCACAGGTGCTTCCGGTCGAGGGAGCGGCTACTGGAATCGGCGGCATCGTCAGGGATGTCTACTGCATGGGGGCCGACGTGGTCGGAGTCCTGGACCCCCTGCGATTCGGCGATCCCGAAGGCGACAACGCGCGCCAGACGATGGCGATCGCACGGGGAGTCGTGGACGGCATCGCGCAGTACGGCAACGCTCTCGGCGTGCCGAACCTCGGCGGAGACGTCGTGTTCGACAGGGGGTTCGACGAAAACTGCCTTGTGAACGTCGTCGCGCTCGGCATCGTGAAGGAGTCGAGGCTTATACGAAGCAGGGTGCCGAAGGAAGCGGCCGAAAAACCCTACAAGATCGTGCTGGTCGGCAAACCCACGGACGATTCGGGATTCGGCGGAGCCGCTTTCGCGTCCGAGGATCTGGCCGGCGAGGAAGAGACGAACAGGGGCGCCGTACAGGTACCCGATCCGTTCCTCAAGAGGGTCCTTACCGTGGCCAACCGGAAGGTGCTCGATCTGGCGGCAGAACGCGGGATAGCGATCGGATTCAAGGACCTCGGCGCCGGCGGCATCTCGTGCGTGACCTCCGAACTGGCCGACGCCGGCGGGTTCGGTGTCAGGATAGACCTCGACATGGTAAACGTGGCCGCCGGACATTTTCCGCCGGCCGTGGTGGCCTGCTCGGAAACGCAGGAACGTTACGCTCTCGCGGTACCCGGGGATTTCGTCGACGAAGTTCAGAGGATATACAACGTGGATTTCGACCTGCCTCATATCTACCACGGTGCGGGGGCGTTCGTGATAGCCGACGTAACGGTGGAAAAAACCTATTCGATAGTTTCAAAAGGCGATGTCGTATGTGAAGCGCCGGTCAACGTCATCACCACGGGCATAGCCTACGACCGGCCAAGGAAGAGCCGCAGAATATTCTTCGAGGAACCGTTGTTGCAGGAAGGCCGTTCGCTTCATGACGATTCCCTGAAAGTGCTCTCGTCGCCCAATATCGCCTCGAAAAACCATGTTTTCAGGCACTACGATTCGGAGGTCCAGGGCCGCGCCGTGATAAGACCCGGCGAAGCGGACGCATGCGTGATAGCCCCTCTGCCCGGCCGGAAGACGGGGCTCGCCGTCGCTGTCGGCGGGATCCCTCGCTATGGAATTATCGATCCATACCAGGGGGGGGCGCTGGCGATATGCGAGGCGGCACGAAACGTCGCCGCCGTGGGCGCCGTGCCTTCGACGGTTACCGACTGCCTGAACTACGGGAACCCCGAGAAGGAGGAAGTGTTCTGGGAATTCTACGAGGGAGTCAGGGGGATCGGGGACGCATGCAGGGGTATCGGTCTTCTTTCCCATGAGGGGCATCCGCTTCCGATCGTCTCGGGGAATGTCAGCTTCTACAACCAGGGTGAAAGCGGCAATGCCGTTCCGCCGTCTCCCATAATCGCCTGCGTGGGGGTCGTCGAGGATTACTCGAAATGCCGTTCGTTGCGGTTCAAGACGGAAGGGGACGAGGTCTATTACATAGGACAGCCCCTCGATGAACTTGGGGGCGGCGAATATTACCGTGTCATATACGATACGCTCGGAGCCAACGTTCCCGAGGCCGACTTCGTGCGCGAGCGCAATCAGATAAGGACCGTCATCGAGATGCACGGGCTCGGCTGGATCAAAGCCTGTCATGACACATCCCAGGGCGGGCTTCTTGCCGCGATTGCCGAGATGATCATAGGGGACGGAAAACAGGATGGACCGGGCCTCGTGCTCGATCTGGACGAATTTTTACCCTGCGGGCTGAGCGCCGAAAAGGTTCTTTTTTCCGAAACGGGGGGATTCCTCGTCGAACTGCCTCCCGGCATCGAGAGGGAAGTGCTCGCCTTGTGCGCGAGAAACAGGGTGAAGCTTTACCGGGTCGGCACGTTGTCCACGGCGTCCAAGCTTGAAGTGATTTCGGGCGGACGAAGACTGGCCGCCTGGGAACACCGGATAATGCGCGAAGCTTTCATGAACGGCTGCCGTAATATTTTCGGTGTCGGGAAAGGAGATTGAGTGGCCAGATCCTTCAAGGGAAAGGTGGCGATAATCCAGTTTCCAGGGGTGAACTGTGAATACGAGACGGCGGACGCCGTCAGGGCGGTGGGGATCGAAGCCGACCTGTTCCGCTGGAACGAGGATCCGGTTCTTCTCGAGGAAACCCTGGCCGTCATACTGCCCGGAGGTTTTTCCTACCAGGACAGGATCAGGGCCGGAGTGGTGGCGGCCAAGGATCATATAATGGACAAGCTGAGCCGGATCGCCGCGCAGGGGAGGCCCGTTCTGGGGATCTGCAACGGCGCGCAGGTTCTGGTCGAATCGGGTTTCATCCCGGGAATCCACTGGGAAAGTGTAGACCTTGCCCTTGCGCCCAACGTCATGGCGGACAGGGATGGGTACTACTGCGACTGGGTATTCCTGAGAAACGAGGATTCCCGCTGCGTGTGGACAGGCGCATTTGCCAGGAAAGAAGTGGTTCCCGTGCCGATAGCTCACGCCGAGGGCAGGTTCGTGACCGGCGACAGCGGCATTCTCGAACAAATGAAGAAAAACGGACAGATCGCCCTTCGCTATTGCACCGACAGGGGGGGGATCGACGGCGGGTTTCCGGTCAATCCGAACGGTTCGGTGGAGAATATAGCCGGGGTTTGCAACCCCGATGGCAACGTGCTCGCGATGATGCCCCATCCTGAAAGGGCCAGCTGGCTCAGGCAGGTTCCCGAAGACCTGCCCGGTTCTTGGGGAAGGAAGAGAAACCAGGCTTCGGGCAAGTTTGAAAGGATGGAAGAGCCGGGTCCCGGCAGAACTTTCTTCTCGTCCCTCCTCTCGATCGCGGGGCACGTTCGCGAAAAGTCCGGAGGGCAGGGGAAGGAGGCGGGCAGATGAAGATCAATGTGGAACTCCGGGTAAGGCTCAAGGTGGCGGACCTCGTTGCGCAGACCGCCTGGATGACTTTGACCGAGAAGCTCGACTTCGCCGGGATACTCCAGGGGATAGTCCGTTATTCCTACTGGGCCATGGACGCCGATGGCACGGACGGGAAAAGCATCCTCGATGAGATCGACAGGGTCGTGAAACTCGACGGCGCTTTCACCAACCAGAACAAGCATTGCTATTCCCTGCGAGGTTTCATGCGGCCGGGAGCGGAAATGGATTCCGTCCGTGGAGACCTGATTCTCGACAGGGATTTCCCGGTGATCGCGGGAAAACGCGGCCGGTCAGCCGGGGTTTTCGCATGGGATCTTCTTATAAGGGAAAAAGACGGAGGCCGGGAGGAGGGATTCTCTTCGCGGCTCAATGGGAGGCTGTCCGGAGTCGAAGTGTCGGCGATGAAAGCCGGCGAAGTCTGGAGAGTCATCTGCGATTCTCAGGATGAAAAGAGCGCGAAACGCATGGTGGAGCGGATGGCAGTGACAAGGTCCAGGAGGGAGGGTCTTCTGCTCAATCCTCATTACCAGCAATACGAGTTCATCGGCGTAACGGCAGTCGGAGGCGGAAAGGGGTCGAAAGCTTGAAAGAGGAATGCGCGATTTTCGGCATATTCGGCAGCGAAGACGCGGCTCATATGGCGTACCTCGGTCTCTATTCCCTCCAGCATCGCGGGCAGGAAAGCAGCGGTATTATAACCTCCGACGGAAGGAGGATGTACGAGCACAAGGCGATGGGCCTTGTCTCGAAAGTGTTCTCCGAGCAGATCCTGGACGGGCTCAAGGGGCATATGGCGGTCGGCCACAACAGGTATTCCACGACCGGCATCTCCAACGTCGTGAACACGCAGCCGTTTCTTGTCGACTGCAAGATAGGAAAGATCGCCGTCGCGCATAACGGCAATCTAGTCAACGCCGTCGAACTGAGGGAAAAGATGGAGGACGACGGCTCGATCTTCAGCAGCACGATGGACAGCGAGGTGATCCTGCACCTGATAGCGAAGAGCAGGAAGGACGGCGTCGAAAAGATGATAATCGACGCACTCGAACAGGTCAGGGGAGCCTTCTCGCTGATCTTCATGACGAAGGACAAAATAATCGCCGCGAGAGATCCTCACGGGTTCAGGCCGCTCTGCCTGGGTGGGTGTGGGGACGTTACGATAGCGGCTTCCGAAAGCTGTGCTTTCGACATACTTGGCGCGGAATATGTCAGGGAGGTCGAACCCGGCGAACTGGTCACGGTATCGAAAGACGGAATTCAATCGCTGAGATACGCGCCGCCGGCCGAAAGGCTCTCAAAGTGCATTTTCGAATTCATTTACTTCTCAAGGCCGGATAGCAGGGTGTTCGGCGAGAACGTCGACAAGGTCAGGCGCAGGCTCGGCAGAAAGCTGGCCGAAGAGTCTCCCGCACACGCCGATATCGTGATCTCGGTTCCGGATTCGAGCAACACGATCGCTCTCGGATTCGCCGAGCAGTCTAGACTTCCTTATGAACTCGGACTTATCAGAAACCACTATGTCGGCAGGACGTTCATCCAGCCGAAACAGAGCGACAGGGACTGGGACGTGCGCATCAAGTTCAATCCCGTGAAAGGGGTTCTCAAGGGCAGAAGAGTGGCGGTCATCGACGATTCCATAGTCCGAGGTTCGACGATGAGGAAACTGGTTTCACTCATAAGAGAGGCGGGTGCGGCCGAAGTGCATCTGAGAATAGGGTCCCCCCCCATAACCCATTCCTGTTATTACGGCATCGACACTCCGACCAGGTCGGAGCTGATAGCGTCAACGAATTCGATCGAGGGGATCCGGGACTTTCTGGGAGTGGAAAGCCTGCGGTACCTTTCGAAGGAGGGGCTGCTTTCGTGCGTCGAAGATCCTCAAAACTATTGTACCACGTGCTTCACGGGGCATTATCCGGTCGTGCGTGAAGGGGAGTACAGGAAGGACGTGTTCGACCGGAAGACGGGATGCGGGGACGATTCCACGCCCGGGAGGAAATCCGTGAAATGATCGAGCTGCCTTCACGAGGACGGATTGAGGAAGCCCTGGAGAGCGTCATCTCCGGAGGCGGTTCTTTCGCGGAGCTCTTTTTCGAATCGAGACTCGTGCATTCGATAAGTTGCGAGGACGGAAAGATCGAGAACATTTCCAGCGGCAAGGATACCGGTTTCGGGTTGAGAGTGATCGCGGGGGACAGGACGGCCTATGGATATTCCAACGTGATCAGCGCCGAGGAATTGTTCAGGCTCGGCAAGGCGGTGCTGAAGGATATCGAGAAGAACCCGGGCGGCATGGCTTCGCCGGGAGAGATGAAGCTGGGAACCACGGGAGCCGTCTCCATTCCGGCGGAGGATGTCTCCCTCGATGAAAAGATATCGAGGGTCGTGGAGGCCGACAGGGCGGCTAGAGCGGTGAGCGGCGAGGTAACCCAGGTGAGGGTGAATTTCGGCGACATGGTACAGACGGTCCGTATCTTCAACAGCGAAGGGGTGGCGGTCGGCGACGACCGGCGGCAGCTGATCTTCAACGTCAGGGCGGTCGCCACCGCTTCGAGGGATATCCAGACGGCATACAGATCGATAGGGGGAAGAAAGGGATTCGAATTTCTGGATGGGGACCGGGTGCGGGCCCTCGCCGTGGAAGCAAGCGAAAGTGCCGTGAAGATACTGCATTCGGACCACTCTCCCGCGGGAACGATGACGGTCGTGCTGGCCAGCCAGGCAGGGGGGACGATGGTCCACGAAGCGATCGGGCACGGCCTCGAAGGGGACGCAGCCGAGAAGGGCCTTTCGATCTACAGTGGAAAGACGGGGCGCCAGGTCGCATCCCCCCTTGTAACGGTGGTCGACGACGCCACGCTTGAAGGGCGGAGGGGTTCGTATGTTTTCGACGATGAGGGCGTCAGCGCAGGCAGGACCGTGTCCGTGGAGAACGGCGTGTTGAAGAAATATCTGCTGGACAGGCGGGTCGCGAAAAAAACGGGTCTCGAATCGACGGGGAACGGACGGCGCCAGAACTACAGGTTCAGGCCGATAGTAAGAATGAGCAACACGATGATCGCTCCGGGACGGCACGATCCCTCGGAGATCATATCGAGCGTCGATTACGGGCTGTATGTCGTCAGGATGGGCGGCGGCCAGGTCGACACGTCCAGCGGCGATTTCGTGTTCAAAGTCAATGAGGCGTATCTGATAGAAAACGGAAAAGTGACCAGGCCCGTGCGGGGCGCCACCCTGATAGGTAACGGCCCGGCGGTGCTCAAGGATATCGATATGGTGGGAAATGATCTCGGTTTCGACATAGGCACATGCGGCAAGGACGGGCAGCACGTTCCCGTTTCCGACGCGCAGCCAACCCTGAGGATACCGGGCATAACGGTCGGCGGAGAAGTCTGACGCTGTGATTATGATGAATTCCCGGACGCCGGCCGGCGTATATTATGACGGTATTCTTCCCGGAGTCGAAAAACCCTCGAGGTATATCGACCGCGAGTTGAATTTGTCCAGCGCGGGTTTTACCGGGGGAGGGTTCAACGTCCTCCTCGTTTTTCCGGATGTCTACGAGATCGGAATGACGCACCAGGGACTGCGGCTGCTCTATCATGTTCTTTCACGCAGGGGTATCGGCGTCGAATACGCTTTCGCGCCCTGGCCGGACATGGAGAAGAGGCTCCGTTTGGCAGGCGAACCCTTGCGCTCATGGCAGACCGGCACGCCCATCGGCCGGTTCGACCTTATCGGCTTCACCATCCCGTACGAGCTCCATTACACAAACGTCCTCGCGATTCTCGATCTGGCCGGCCTCGCTTCCGAGGCGTCGGCCAGAGGCGATGGCGCGCCGGTCGTAATCGCCGGCGGACCCTGCACCTCGAACCCGCTGCCGGTGATAAACGCTTTCGACGCGGTGTTTCTCGGCGACGGGGAGGAATCGCTCGTCGAAGCTGTCGATCTTCTTGCGGGTCTGAAGGCTTCCGGCGCCTGCAGGACGCGGATGAGAGCGGCTCTGGCCGGGATCGAGGGAGTCTATGTGGACGGGCTCACCGAATCGGCAAAAGCGCGGACGTACCTTTTCCGCGAGGGCGATCTTCCGCTGAGGCCGATAGTTCCTTCCGCTTCAATCGTCCACGAGAGGCTCTCCGTGGAGCTGCTCCGCGGGTGCACGAGGGGGTGCAGGTTTTGCCAGGCGGGAATGACATACCGGCCGAGAAGAGAACGAAGCGTCGATGAAATCGTCGGTGCAGCGTGCGAAGGATTGGACGCGTCGGGGTGGGAGGACGTATCGCTCCTTTCCCTTTCGACTTCGGACTACTCCAGGTTCGGGCAGCTGCTGACGATGCTCGAGCCGCGGCTGCAAGAGCGAAAAGTATCCCTATCCCTTCCAAGCCTGAGACCGGAGACCATATGCGGGCAGGTGGTGGCCGCTTCGGCCCTTGTGAGAAAAACCGGTTTCACGATCGCTCCCGAGGCCGGCACGATGAGGCTCAGGCGGGTGATTAACAAGGGGATGAGCGACGACGAGATTCTGCAGGGATGCTCCAATATACTTGATGCCGGTTGGCAGACCCTGAAGCTCTATTTCATGATAGGCCTGCCGACGGAAACCGACGAGGATCTCCAGGGTATAGTCGACCTTGTGAGGAAGATCATCGCTCTTCCCCGCGCGGGAAGGCGTCTTACGCTCAACGTGTCCATTTCCCCCTTCGTTCCGAGAGCGCACACGCCGTTTCAGTGGCACAGGCAGTGTTCCATGGCCGAGATCGCGGGGAAGGAAAAATACCTCTCCGCCAGGCTGCAGCACAGGTGCGTTCAGTTGAGTCTCAGGGATCCCTCGGTCTGCGCCATCGAGGGTGTTTTCGCCAGGGGTACCAAGGCGCTGTGGCCCGTGCTCGTAGCCGCCTTCGAGAGAGGGTGCAGGTTCGATGGCTGGCGCGACCAGTTCGATTTTTCCCTTTGGAACTCGATCCTGGAGGAACGCGGAATGACCCTGGACGGCCTGTTGTCCGGATTTTCCACGGAGGATGATCTTCCATGGGAACGATTCGGTTCGCGGGTCAGCAGGAATTACCTTCTTTCCGAGCTTGGCAAGGCCTGGTCCGAAGAACTGACTCCCGACTGCCGGATATCCGGGTGCGCGGGGTGTGGAGCGTGCCGCGGCGAAGATGATAGAAAAGCCGGTCGTGCCGCGGAGCCGGACTCCGGGAAGATTCGGGCAGGGATCGACGGCTCGGACGGCGTGATGGTAAGGGCCGATTCGAACCCTCCGGCCCCGCGGGCTCTGAAGGACGAAAATCCGCGGCTTGACGGGCCGGCTGTGTCGAGATATCGTTTTACCTATGAGAAGACCGGCAGGATGAGATTCCTGTCGCACAGGGAATTCATCAATATGCTGCACAGGGCGCTCAGGAGGTCCGGCCTTCCGCTGGTTTTTACCGAAGGGTTTCATCCCATCCCGAAGCTTTCGATGGGGCCGTCCCTGGCCGTAGGGGTCGAGGGGACAAGCGAATTCTTTGACGTGGACCTGGCAGGTCCCGCCGAAGTCGGGCCCCGGGTATTCGAGGGCCTTCTGCCGGATGGTATAAAGATCACGGAATCCGGCGGGCCCTTCGGGAGAAAAGAAGGCAAACTTTCCGAAGACGCGCTGTACAGGTACGAAATCGATCTTTCGCCGCTGGTGTTCGCGCTCGGCGGGTCCATCGACGATGCCGCCCTGACGGAGGAAACGCGCGGCGGGGAAATGGAGAGGATGGATTTCCGCGACCATCGTATTGCCAAAACAGATGACAAATCATGCCGGTCGAGTGTAGAATGGACCCGCCTGGGGAAAGGTCTCGAATCGTCAGGCGGACCGTTCAGTTCACCGGAGGATTTTCTTGAAGACCCGGCCGGATGGTTGAGCGGCAGATTCAATCATATCATCGGATCGGGGATACCTGTTTCGGACAGAAGGGGAAATAAGCGCGGCAGCGAGGGCTGCCGGGTTTTCCCGGGTGAAAACAGGTATATCCTCGGATTCTCTCCGCCATCCGGCGGGAGACCCGGACCGAAGGATCTGCTTTTTGCCGTGATGCCGGGAGCTTTCGCGGAGCTTGCCAGGATAAGGAGAACGGAGATACGTTACAGATCGGGCGATGAGTATATCCAGCCGATGGATTTGATAAAGAAAGGTCTTTAATCAGAGGAAGAAATGAAAAAAGAGATCGTCATCAACTACACGCAGAGGGAGATCAGGATCGCGATCCTCGAGGACAACGAACTGGTCGAGTTCCTCATCGAACGGGAGGAAAGCAGAAGGACGGTGGGGGGGATATATATCGGCAGGATAAATGCCGTGATTCCCGGGATACAGGCGGCTTTCGTCGATATCGGCCAGGAGAGGGCGGCTTTCCTGCATGTGAGCGACGTCGCCACCGGGGCTCTCGATCCGGAACTCGTCGACGACGAGGATTTCGAGATAAACACCGGCAGGAAAAGAAAGGATTTTCCCCCGATAGAGAGCCTTCTGAAGAAGGGACAGGAGATCGTCGTTCAGATCAGGAAGGAAGCGATCGGCACGAAGGGCCCGAGGGTCTCCTCCCAGATATCCCTGCCCGGACGCTACGCCGTACTCATGCCCAACCTCGACCATATCGGGATAAGCAAGAAGATCGAAAATCGCAAGGAACGCAACAGGCTGCGTAATATCATCCGAAAGTACCGGCCCAAGGGATCGGCCGTCATAGTCCGTACCGCGGGAAACGGGGTGGAGGAACAGCAGCTGCGCGACGATATGAAATCCCTCGAAACCAGGTGGCAGGAAATAGCCAAAAAGATAGAATCGGCCACGCCGCCGGCGCTGGTGCACGAGGACGTGGATATCACCGTCTTCGCCCTGAGGGATCTTTTCACCGAGGACGTCAGCCAGATCATCGTCGACAACAAGCAGGAGTGCGACAGGCTGGGCGCTTACCTCAAATCGTTCGCGCCGCACCTGGCGTCGAGGGTGAATTATTATTCCGACAAAACCCCGATATTCGATTATTACGAAATAGAGGACGAGATCGAGAAGACCCTGGAGAGCAAGATATGGGTCCGAAAGGGCGGGTATATCGTCATCGAGCATACCGAAGCCCTGGTTTCCATCGACGTCAATACCGGCAGGTTCACGGGAAAGAAGAACCAGGAGGATACGATCCTCGAGACGAACCTGATTGCGGCCCGGGAGATCGCCAGGCAGCTGAGGCTCAGGGATATCGGCGGGATAATCGTCATAGATTTCATCGATATGGAACGCGAGGAGAACCGCAAGAAGGTCTACAACGAATTCCGCGGCGCTCTTCGCAAGGATCGCTCGAGGGCCAGGGTGTCGCAGATCAGCGATCTCGGGCTCATCGAGGTCAGCCGCAAGAGGGTCCGCCCCAGCCTGCTCCATTACTACAGCGACGAGTGCCCCTACTGCGTGGGGAGCGGCAAGATCCTGAGCATCGAATCCATGGCGATGAAGATCGAGCATTGGATGAGAAGGATCGGGGTGCTCAAGAAAGTTCAGGGGATGCAGTTCAGGGTGAACCCGGTCCTGGGCATATACATGAGGGAAGAGAGGAATGAATTCCTGCGCGAACTGGCCGACCGCTACAGGATGGTGGTCGAGATAATCGACGACCCCAGGCTTCACCGCGAGGATTTCGAGATACTTTCCCTCGACGGCAAGAGAAACCTCAAGGGCGAGTTCGTTTAGGTCGGGATCGTTTCGTCATGTCCGGCCGAACGGGAAACGAACCCCGCGGAATGCCCGAATCGCGGCATGGCAACCGCTCCCCCGCCCTTGTCGTGAATTGCGTTTTTCCCGGCGTGGTTTCGAATCGGGAGGTCTCCATGAAAATATTCACCGCAATGGCCTGCGCGTTTTTTGTCTCGATGCAAACCGTCGTCAACGGGGCGGATCTGCCGCTAAGGCCCGTGGCGACATATTCGATCGTCGCACGCGACTCGCTGACGGGGCAGATGGGGGTCGCCGTTCAATCGCACTGGTTTTCCGTGGGGTCCATCGTGCCGTGGGCCGAAGCCGGTGTCGGCGCCGTCGCGACCCAGTCATTCGTCCAGCCGTCGTACGGGCCGCTCGGTCTGGAGCTGATGAAAATGGGCAGGACGGCGGAGGAAGCGCTCCGCGTCCTTGTGACCACCGACCCGGGGGAGGCCGTCAGGCAGGTGGCGATGGTCGACGCCGGCGGCAACGTCGCGGTGCACACCGGTTCCAGGGCGGTTTTCGCGGCGGGACACCACCAGGGGGCCCAGTATTCTACGCAGGCGAACCTCATGGACAGGCCGACCGTCTGGGACGCCATGGCCCGCGCGTACGAAGAAGCCCGGGGCGACCTCGCCGACAGGCTCCTTGCAGCCCTCGAGGCGGCCGAGATGGAAGGCGGCGACATCAGGGGGCGACAGTCGGCCGCGATACTTGTAGTGTCGGGCAAAAACACGGGCAGGCAATGGGTGGACCGGATTTTCGATCTGAGCGTCGAAGACGATCCGGACCCGGTGGCGCAATTGAAACGCCTTGTGAAACTGCAGAGGGCCTATTTGAAACTCAATGAAGGGGATGAATGGACGGCTTCCGGCGACATGCAGAAGGCGCTGGAATGCTACGATACGGCCACGACCCTGGTCCCGGACAAGGCGACCAACGGCGAAGCCGCCTTCTGGGTGGGTATTACGCTGGCCGAATCGGGAAGAATGGATGAGGCGATCCCCTATCTTGCCCGGGCGTACAGGATGGACAAGCGGTGGGCGGAACTCGTGCCGCGATTACCCGCCTCCGGTCTTCTGAAGAACGACGGAGCGTTGATCGAAAAACTTGTCGGCGCGATGAAAAAGTAGCCTTATTTACTGTTTCCTGGCAAATGGACTGGAAGAAACGATTGCCGGAGGTTCGTGATGCTTGCGAGTTTTTCCATAGTGCCGCTCGACAAGGGCGTGAAACTGGGCGGATACGTGGCGAGGGTTATGGCCATCATAGACGATTCGGGGCTCGATTACAAAATGGGCCCGATGGAGACGACGGTCGAGGGGGAATTCGGCGAAGTGATGGACCTGATACAAAAATGCCACATGGAGATGCGGGGCGTCTCGTCGCGCGTTGTTACATCGATAAAGATAGACGATAGCGAGGGCGCCACCGGACGCCTTGACGGAAAAATCGCGGACGTGGAGAAAGTGCTCGGCAGGAAAGTCAGGAAATAGAGGAGTGATGCCGTGAAACTATGCGCCGCCGTATTCCTGATCCTCGCCATGACCGCCGCCGGGGCGGGAGCGATCTCGCTTGTCAGGAAGTGGGAAACGGGCAACGTGTTCGGCACTCCGGAATCCGTGATCTACGACGCCGAGCGGCACATACTATACGTGTCGAATATCGGCGGGAATCCCGATGAAAAGGAAGGAAAGGGATTCATATCCCAGCTTTCGTTGAAAGGCGAAATCGTCAGGCTGAAATGGATCACAGGACTCAACGCGCCGAAAGGGATGGGGATCGCCGGGACGAGGCTTTACGTCGCCGACGTGGACGAACTCGTCGAGATCGACGTTGAGAAAGGGAAGGTCGTCGCCAGGCACCCGGTCGCCGGATCGATATTCCTGAATGATATCGCCGTCGGCGATGACGGAACCGTGTACATTTCCGATTCGGCCAGCTCATGCGACGCGATATACCGGTTTGACGGGAAAAAGGTGCAATTATGGATCAGGGACCGGTTGATCGCGCGCCCGAACGGCCTTTATGCGGATGGGAAGAGGCTCATCGTGGGCGTGTCGGGGGACTCGGTGCTCAGGCAGGTGGATATCGAAACAGGGAAGATCGGGGAACTTGTAACGATAGGATCGGGTATCGACGGAGTCGCGATGGATTCGAAGGGCAACTATCTTGTCTCCGACTGGAAGGGAAGAACCCTCCTGGTCGATCCGGAAGGCGGGATCTATACCCTTCTGGATACGACGGGTTCGGGCATCAACTCCGCCGACATCTGCTTCCTGGCGAAATGGAATATGCTTCTGATTCCCACCTTTTCGGATAACAGGGTCGTCGCGTGCACGCTGGTTTACTGACGGAAAACGGCCTGAAAAAGGCGGCGGAAAAAATCGGTTAAAAGTCGTTGCATTCAAAGCGCAGCTGGTATACAATGCCCCTGGTCAGACCTTTTAATCTGGTCCGGGAGACCAGGAAAGGATCGGTAAGGGTCTTCCCTGCAATCCAGCCCATCCTGCCTCTCCGACCGGTAGGATTTTTTTTACCCCGTCCGGCAAGGAGGTTTTCTTGAAAAAGCTCAAAAAAGCCGTCGTCATGGACGCCATTCAATTGCGACGGACCATAGTGAGGATCGCCCACGAGATAATCGAAAGGAACAAGGGCGTGGAAGGACTTATCCTCGTGGGGATAAGAAAACGGGGCGTCCCGCTGGCCGAGCGGATCGCCTCGGCGATCGAGAAGTTCGAGGGGTGCCTCGTGCCGGTCGGCGCGCTCGATATAACGCTCTATCGCGACGACGTTCAGATGATAGCGAGCGCGCCCGTCGTCGGGAAAACGGAGATAAACGAGGATATAACCGCCAAGACGGTCGTGCTGGTGGACGACGTCCTCTTCACCGGAAGAACCGTCCGGGCGGCGCTCGACGAACTGGTCGATTTCGGACGCCCGAAGGCGATACAGCTCGCCGTGCTGGTCGACAGGGGGCACAGGGAATACCCGATAAGGGCCGATTTCGTCGGCAAGAACGTGCCGACGTCCGCCAACGAGACGGTCGAGGTGCTGCTCAGCGATATCGACGGCGAGGACCAGGTGGTCCTGAGCGATTTAATTCTGGAGGAGGAAAAGCCCCGGGTACCCGAAAACACAGCGGCAAGAAAGAAAAAACCGGCCGGCCGATGCGCGCCGCGTGCCGCAAAATCCGCGATTAAATCCGGGAAGTCCAGAAGCGGGAGCAGGACTAAATCAGGGAAGAAATAACCTTTCCATCCGGGTCAGACCGCCGGTCGCCGGAAGGAGGTAGGCGGAAAGTGCAGTTCAATCAAAAACATCTTCTCGGACTTGAAGATCTTACGGCCGAGCATATAAGCCAGATCCTCGATACTGCCGACAATTTCAAGGAAGTCCTGGGAAGGAAGATCAAGAAGGTTCCGGCTCTCAGGGGAGTCACGATCGCGAACGTGTTCTACGAACCGAGCACCAGGACAAAAATGAGTTTCGAGCTCGCCGAGAAGAGGTTGAGCGCGGATATAATCAATTTTTCCAAGGCCACTTCGTCGGTGAAGAAGGGCGAGACGCTCAGGGACACGCTCGAGAACATCAGGGCGATGAAGGTGGATATAGTGGTGATGCGCCACGAATCGTCGGGCGCCCACAAGTTCGCGTCGGAGTTTCTCGATTGTTCGATCGTCAACGCCGGGGACGGCCAGCACGCTCACCCGACGCAGGGGCTTCTCGACATGATGACGCTAAGGGAGCGCTGGGGAACCCTGCAGGGGAAGAAGGTCACGATAATCGGCGACATCATGCACAGCAGGGTCGCCAGATCGAATATCTGGGGGCTTACGAAAATGGGAGCGAAGGTGACGGTGTGCGGGCCGCCCACGATGATGCCGGTCGAAGTGGAGAGACTCGGCGAGGGCGGCGTCACGCTCGAGTACGATCTGAGAAAGGCCGTTTCCGGGGCGGACGCGATAAATATACTCCGTATACAGCTCGAACGACAGAAATCGAAACTTTTCCCGAGCATGAGGGAGTATTTCGAGGTTTTCGGCGTATCCTGCGACGTGCTGAAGTCGGCTCCCGAAGGATGCATAGTGATGCATCCCGGCCCGATGAACCGCGGAGTCGAGATCGCGCAGGAAGTGGCGGACGGCGAGCAGTCGGTCATCCTTCCGCAGGTTACCAACGGTGTGGCCGTAAGGATGGCCGTGCTGTTCCTAATCGCCGGCGGCAAGGTGGAAGAGAACGAATTGAACTAAACGGAAAAAGCAGACGAGGAGTACTGATGATCAGCTGGAAAGATAAACGAGATTTCTGGATCATGGGCGCGAAAATCGCCGATCCGGCGGGGGGCAAGATCAGGACCGGGTCCGTTCTTGTCCAGAAGGGAATGATCAGCGAGGTCGTCGGGCAGAAGACGCTGGATACGGATCTGCCAGTTCTGAACGCCGACGGCCTCGTGCTGGCCCCCGGCTTCGTCGACATACATACCCATCTTCGCGAGCCGGGATTCGAGGACAAGGAGACGATAGAAACAGGCACGGCCGCCGCCGCCTCGGGCGGTTACACTTCGCTGCTGTGCATGGCCAATACACAACCTGTCGTCGACGACCCCAGCGTCGTCGATTACATAAGAAGGCGCGCGGAGATGTCGGGCCGCTGCAGGGTGTACGTGACGGGGGCGGTCACGAAGGGTCTCGCCGGGGAGGAGATCACGGAGTTCCGCCTTCTGAAGAAGGCCGGAGCGGTCGCGCTGAGCGACGACGGCAGGTTCATCGCCAACTCGAAGGTGATGAGGCTCGCCCTCGAATACGCAAGGATGATCGATCTTCCGGTGATATCCCATTGCGAGGACCCGTACCTGGCCGACGATGCCCAGATGAACGAGAGCTACGTTTCGACGCGGCTCGGCCTCAGGGGAGCCCCGGCCGCGTCCGAGGAGATAGCCATAGCCAGGGATATCAAGCTGGCCGAGCTTACGGGAGCGAGGCTTCATATAGCCCATGTCTCGACGGCCGGAGGGGTCGACCTTGTAAGAAAGGCCAGGAAAACGGGGATAACGGTCACCGCCGAAGCGTCGCCGCACCACCTTACGCTCGACGAGACCATGCTGGAGGGCTACGACAGGAACTTCAAGGTCAATCCGCCGCTTCGCGGAGCGAAAGACATCGCGGCGCTCAGGGCCGGCCTCAAGGACGGAACGATTGAATGCATCGCGACCGACCACGCCCCCCATACGGAGATCGACAAGCAGGTCGAGTTCAATTACGCTCCGCCGGGGATGACCGGGCTCCAGACAGCTTTCGCCCAGCTCAACACGGAATTAGTCGAAACAGGCGAGTTCGAGCTCGTTGAACTCCTGCGGTTGCTTTCCCCGGCGCCTGCTTCCGTAATCGGAATCCCCGGTGGCAGGCTGGAATCGGGGTTTCCCGCCGATCTTGTACTGATCGATCCGAAGGAGGAATGGGTGTTCGAAAGGTCCATGGTCAAGTCCAGATCGTTCAACACGCCGTTGATCGGAAAGAAGTTCACCGGTCGTGTCCGCGGAGTTTTCCTTGAGGGAAAGTGGTATTCCGATGTATCCTGACAGGGTGGGAACCGGACAGGGAAATGTTCCTTCCGGCATGTGATCTTAAAAACCCGACCCCTGGATTGGGGGCATGTGTTGAGCGGCATGAAAAGAACATCCCCGTTCCGGATCCTCGCGATCCTGCTGTGCGTCGTGGCTGTTGGTTCGTCTTGCGTCTATTTCAACACGATGTACCACGCCAGAAGATTGTACAAGGAAGCCGAGGAACTGGACGCACAGAATACGGGCGGGGACAACAGGAGTGCCAGGGAAAAATACAAGGAAGTGGTCGTTAAATGCTCCAAGGTTCTTCAGAACGAACCGGAAAGCAGCTGGGTGGATGACGCGATATTCCTGATGGGGAAGGCCCTCGTAAGACAGGGGGAATACAACAAGGGGATAAGGAAGTTCCTTGAACTGACCACGAACTTCCCCGAGAGCGAATATGTTCCCGCGTCTCTTTACTGGCTTGCTCTGGCGAATTACGAGAAAAGGGAATACAACCAGGCCCTGTTATACACGCAGCGTTTTCTCAACGGATTCCCCAAACACGAACTCAGGCACGATGTCCTTTTCCTGGCCGGCGATATCAACCTGAAGCTGGAAAACGACAAGGATGCACTCGACTACTATACCACCGTTGCCGGCGAAGCGTCGAAGCGGGAGATCGTGGAGGAAGCGGTACTGAAGAGCGCCGAACTTTATTACCTCTTCAAGGACTGGGAGAATGCCGCCGGGAACTATGGCAAACTGCTCAGGAAGGGCATCTCCTGGGAAAGGAAATACCAGGTCTCGCTGGCCCTGGCCGATTGCTACACGAAGATCGGCAAGTGCCGGGAAGCTCTCGATATTTACGACGATATCCAGCCGGAGATCCCGAACGTGAAAGACAAAGGACCCGTGATGCTCGGCCGGGCGTCGAGTTACATGTGCATGGATTCCCTGAGCGCGGCGATGGACGTATACACGGACATAACGAAACGGTTTCCGAGATCCGATTTCTCGGCGGAGGCCTTTTACACGCTGGGCATCATCTATCACGAAAAACTCGATTCCCTGCCGCAGGCCCAGGACGCTTTCGAGAAATCGGGGAAGGAGTCTTCGACTTCACCGTTTGCCTCCCTGGCCCTTCAGAAGGCAACCAGCATAAAGAGACTTCTGGAACTGCAAAAAAACACCTCCGCCGGGACTTCCACGGAGCAGATGGCACAGAGACGATTCATGGCCGCCGAAATACAGTTCACAAGGCTCGGCGAGATCGATCCGGCCCTGACAAACTACCAGGTCGTAATCGACAGCTTTCCTGAATCGAGTTACGCTCCGATGGCTGCTTATGCGATCGGATGGATATACAAACGGGAAAAAGCTGATACCGTGAAGGCCGTGGAAGCCTACGGCGATCTGATTTCGCGTTACCCGAGGGTCCAGCAGGCCAGGGGGGCGGTATCGGAACTGTTTTCGATGAAGGCTGAAGAGGCCGCAAGGCACTGGGAAACGTACATCGATTCGGCCATGTCCGATACGGTCGCCATCGCAGCCGAGCTCGCCAGAAAACGCGATCTGGAAACAGCGGACAGTATCGCGATGCTTTCGCGAGGTCATATCCCCCGACTGGCAGCCGGATCGGATTCGATCGCGGCGCAGCAGGGTGTTCAACAGCATGAACGTCCCGGGGGGCAGCGTGTCGCGGACAGGTCGGTAAAGCGGAACGGGTTCGCTCCGGACGGGAGCCTGAATTCCTCCATTCTCGAATCGCTCGCCAGGGAAAGGTTCGACAGATTGCGCGGGGAGATGTGGGGGACCGCAAAAGCCGGAGCCGACACGTCCCGCGCGCCCGTCAAGCGGTGATCCGTCGATGCGATAAAAGTTGCGAAAGCGGGTCCGGGAGATCGCATCGTGGCCCGAAGGTGAGGGAGACCGGATGAACGTGGAAGGGAAGAGATCTTTCAGAGCCGCCATAAGGCGCGTTGAAAAGTTGTCTTCGCTCTGCAGCATAGTCGTGTTCGACAGGCCGGAAGGTTTCCCGGACGCATTGCCGGGACAGTTCGTGTCCGTCAGGGTGTGTGATTCGACGGTACCCCTGCTGAGAAGACCATACAGCATAATGGACCTTACGGGGCTGGAACTGGTTCTGCTGGTAAAGATCGTAGGGAGAGGTTCGGGGGTACTCGCTTCGGCCCGTCGTGGTGACGTAATGGATATGGCTGGACCGCTCGGGGGAACC
Source organism: Candidatus Krumholzibacteriota bacterium (assembly GCA_041309605.1). Lineage (GTDB taxonomy): Bacteria > Krumholzibacteriota > Krumholzibacteriia > Krumholzibacteriales > Krumholzibacteriaceae > JALOPX01. Next base: position 37,895 of record JBFYZH010000017.1, on the reverse strand, counting down.
TTTTTCGCCGATCCGCAAGGTTGCGACACGGTCATGGTCGCGGGAGGAACCGGGCTTGCGCCGATGATTTACTCGGCCAGAACATGGAAGAAGGGGGGCGTGTGCGGAAAGATCTATCTGGTGCACGGCGCGGCCGGCAGGGAGGAGTCGCCGGGTGTATTTTTCGACTCGGATTTTGATTTTGTGTTCAGGTCGACGATGGACGGTTCGGTCGGATTTACGGGGGATGTGGTGACTCTCCTCGAAAAACTCCTTGGTGAAAAGAGGATCTCCGCCACGAATCTGTATTCATGCGGTCCGGCCGGGATGGTCAGAGCTCTCGTTGAAAGGGTTGATGACAGGTTCGAAAACCATTTCACATCGCTCGAGGCTGTCATGGCCTGCGGAGTCGGAGCCTGCCGGGGATGCACCGTGCCGGTGCGTCAGGATGGACGGATTGTCCTCAGGACTGTCTGCGATGACGGTACGGTATTCAGGGCATCCGACATCGCCTGGGAGGAGTGGCGGGAATGAAAGGGAAGCAAGGGACGTTGTCTATAGGAAATGCGTCATTCGTGAATCCCGTTCTTCTCGCATCGGGACCGGCGGGATACGGCCTGGAATATTCGGGGATGGTCGACCTTGCCCGACTCGGCGGGATCGTGACAAAGACGATATCGCTCGAGCCCCGTATGGGAAATCCCGGCGTGAGGCTGCATGAAACGGATTCGGGGCTGCTCAACTCGATAGGGCTGGAGAATGTAGGCGCAGCCGGGTTTTTCGGCGAAAAATTCCCCGCTCTTCTGGATGCGGGATTAAGACCGGTTGTAAGCCTCGCCGCGGAAGATTGGGAGGACTACGTTGAGCTTCTCGACGAGACATCCCGTCACGGGCAGGTCGATGTAATCGAACTGAATCTCTCGTGTCCGAACGTCGAAAAGGGCGGGATGACCGTGGGAACCGATCCCGCGACCGTGGGCATGTATGTCCGGGAGGCGAAGGTGAGACTTCCCGGCGTGGCGGTCCTCGCCAAGCTTACGCCGAACGTGCAGGACATAACCCTGATTGCCGAGGCCGCCGAGCGGGCGGGAGCGGACGGAATCACCGCGATCAACACCGTTCTAGGCATGGATATAGACGTCGAGAATCGGCGCCCGGTATTCAGACGGGTAAGAGCCGGGCTTTCGGGACCGGCGATTCTTCCTGTGGCGCTTGAAGCGGTCTGGCGGATAGTCCGCGCGGTGAAGATCCCCGTGATCGGAGCAGGCGGGATATCCTCGGTCCGCGATGCGATGAAATTTTTCATGGCCGGAGCGGCCGGCATCCAGGTGGGTACCGCCGTCTTTTATGATCCCGGTCTTCCAGGAAGAATCGTGGTCGAACTTGAACGGGGGGGAGTGCCGGCGCCGATAGACCTTTGACCGGAAATGTCCGAAAGGAAGAAGGATGAAAAGGACCCCGCGTATAATAGTGGCTCTCGATGTTCAGACAAGGGCCGAGGCTCTCAGGCTGGTCGATTCCCTCGAGGGAACGGTTGATTGCTTCAAGGTGGGAAGCAGGCTTTTTACGGCCGAGGGACCGGTAATGATTGAAGAAATATCAAAGCGCGGCGCTTCGGTGTTTCTTGACCTGAAATTCCACGATATTCCCGCCACCGTCGCCGGATCCGCCAGGGCGGCGGCGGGCCTGGGTATAGGTATGATGACGGTTCATACATGCGGGGGGCTGCCCATGATGAGGGCGGCGGCGGAAGCCGCCCTGGAAACCGCTCAGAGAAATAATACCGCAAGGCCCCTCATCGTCGGTGTCACGGTTCTTACGAGCATGTCATCGGAAGACCTTATGGACGTCTCCTGCTACGAGGAAGACGTCGAAAGCCTGGTGCTCAGGCGCGCGCGGCTCGCCAGGGAGGCCGGGCTCGACGGCGTGGTGGCTTCGGTAAAGGAAACTTCGGCTTTGCGTGCTGAGTTCGGGGCGGACTTCATCATCGTAACGCCGGGCATAAGGCCCGCAGGTACGGCCGCCGAGGACCAGAAGCGCATAGCCACGCCGAAAGCAGCGATGGAAGCCGGATCGAGTTACCTCGTTATCGGAAGACCGATATACGACGCTCCTTCGCCGCGGGACGCGGCCGAAGCGGTGTTCGAGGAACTTCGCGGCAAATAGTTTTTTCGGATACTCGTTGCCCGGACGAACGGCGGTCCTATTTCTTGACGAACACGGCCGATTCGAGTTCATCCCAGTCTATCCGGACTTCCTCGCCGCCACTTTCCCTGATATATATCCCCTTGTTATCCTCGTCGACGTCGTTAGAGCCGCGAAGGCGGAAAATGCGGCCGTCGCGAAGTGTTATTTCAGCCGACCGGGATCCCTTGTGCCGTATTTCGGCGATATTGGCGAATTCGACGTTAAAATCGATGTCGCGGTAGTAGCCGTCGATGAATTCCCATGTGTATTCCTCGTCGTCGTCCCATTTGATCCTGCCGGTGTACTTCTGCCCGTCCTGAGTGGTGACCGTTCCCTCGATATACGCGCCGCCGTCGAACCTGTCGTATCTTGTCTCCGCTGGAACCTTTTGAAGATCGAGCCTGTCGAATTCGTCCCAGCCGACAACGATCTCTCCGATATCGAGATTCGTTATCACGATTCCCCTGTTCGAGTCGTCCACGTCGTTTGTTCCCCTGAGCGTCAACTGGTCGCCGTTTTTCATGTGCAGAACGGCGCTGCTCGAGTTTCTGCGCTCGATGGCCTGCAGGGCGCCGAATTTTATCTTTCTGTTTCTGTGGTTATCCTCGCCGTCAATAACATCCTCGGTGAACAGTTCGTCGACGTCCCAGCAGATCCATCCCTTGAACTCGTCGCCATGCCTGGTCTTCACCGTCCCATAAAGACGTTCTCCGAAGCCGGAGACAAGGTCGGCGCCGCCCTGCTGAAAATCGATCGATTCGATGTCGTCCCAGTCGAAACCTATCTCGCCCTCCTGACGGTCCTCGATGATGATCTCGCGAATCGATGTGCCTATGTCCGTGGAGCCGTTTTCGAGTTCAAGTTCTTTCCCGGATTTCAGAGTCAGCAGGACCGCGTCGTCGTCCACCACCTCGAGCCTGCCGATATGCCCGAACCTGATCCCCGACTGCGCCGAACCTGAATGATATTCGTAAGTGTCGGAATACCCGACAGGAATTCCGAAGATGGTGATCTTTTTCCTCCTGTCGCCGTAATGTCTTCTGTCGCTTCTGTTTTTCCAGGAAAGTTCCTTGTTGCCATTAAGGAAATCGACCCAGGATCCCTCGTTCTTGTCCCAGCGGATCAGACCCTCGAAGACCTCGCCGTCGACGGTCGTGATTTTGCCATAGATTCTTCCACTGTTGTCCGCCAGCGCGGAGGTGCAAATCAACGCAAGGGCCAGTGCGGCCGTTAAAATCCTCACCGGTTTCATTTGGGCAACCTCCATTTAAGATTGACGTTCATCTCTTGTGATTTCTACGAGACCTGCCTCCTTTTGGTTTCAAAAAATTCCTTTTTTATCGGAAAAATTCAATATGGACCGGATTGCGGCCGGAACGCGGCCGGGCATGGAGTATGCATCAGAATCCGGTGGAAAGGCGCGACAAACATGAAGACGTTCCTCGAACTTACAAAAGAATGCCGCCAGGTCCTGCCTGAAAAGTACAGGAACCAGGACGTGAGATTTCCCGACGGCATGGTGGAGCATTTCATCCGCAGGTTCACCCGCGAAAAAGATCTGGTATTCGATCCCTTCGCGGGATTCGGCACCGCCCTCGTTGTGGCCGAAAGGATGGGCAGGATCCCCTTCGGGGTCGAGATCGACCGTGCCAGGGCGGAGTTCATCAAATCGAAAATAACCGAGCCGGTCAATCTTGTGCACGGCGATTCAAGGCATCTTTCGTCGCTGCGTGTTCCGCCATTCGACCTGTGCATCACATCCCCTCCCTATCCGTACATGGGGCCGGGTGAAAATGACGACCCGCTTACCGCCTACACCGGTCCCGGAAGAGGTTATCAGAGCTATATAGGGGAGCTTGCGGATATATTCCTCCAGATGAAGCCCCTGATGAAACCGGGGGCTCATGTCGTCGTGGAGGCGGGCAACCTCAAGCTTGAGGCCGGCATATCCACTTTCGCGTGGGACGTCGCCGCCGCACTGTCAAAGGTGCTTACCTTCAGGGGTGAGACCGTCGCCTGCTGGGACGCTCCGGATTTCGGTTACGACCATACTTACTGCATGGTATTTACGCCGTGAGATGATGGTATCGTCTCCGGTGATCGGGGTTTGAAAAAACAGGCCACAATATTGAAGGGATATTGACTGCTTGACCGTATCCGGCAATCTGATATAATCTAAAAACTTGAAGTTGTATCGTTTACGCCGAAGTTCCCTCCTTCGGTATGACTGGAAAAGGGGTACCTGATGCGAGTATTGATCACCGGCATAACCGGTTTTGCAGGCAGCCACCTTGCCGAACTCTGCCTTTCCAAAAAAAACGTGGAGCTGTACGGAATGATCCGGTGGAGAAGCCGGACTGAGAATATCGAACATATCGAGGAAAGGATCGGGCTTCTCGAATGCGACCTGCGCGACGCTTCATCGACAAGGGACGTCATAGAACAGATCAGGCCCGAATATATATTTCATCTTGCCGCACAGAGCTTCGTCCCGACTTCCTGGAAGGCTCCAAGCGAATCGCTTCAGACGAACATTATCGGGCAGCTTAATATTTTCGAAGCGGTAAAGAAGCTCGGCCTTGACTGCCGCATACAGATAGCCTGTTCCAGCGAGGAGTACGGCATGGTCTATCCGGACGAAGTGCCCATAAAGGAGTCAAATCCGCTGCGGCCGCTCAGTCCGTACGGCGTGAGCAAGGTGGGGCAGGACATGCTCGGATACCAGTACTTCATGAGTTACGGCATGAAGATAGTAAGGACGCGGGGGTTCAACCATACGGGACCCAGGCGTGCCCCGGTATTCGTTTGCAGCGATTTCGCCAGGCAGATAGTCAACATCGAGAATGGTCTGAGGAAGCCGGTCATGGAGGTCGGGAACCTCGACGCCAGGCGGGATTTCACCGACGTGCGCGATATGGTGCGTGCCTACTGGTTGTCCCTCGAGAAAGGCATTCCCGGGGCGGTCTATAATATCTGCACCGGAAAAAGTTACGGTATAAGGGAGATTCTCGACAAGCTCATCAAGATCAGCGGTGTAAAAGTCGAAGTCCATACCGATATAGGCAGGCTCCGCCCCAGCGACGTTCCGCTGCTCGAGGGGGATTATTCGGTTTTCCGCAAGGATACCGGATGGAAGCCGGAGATACCGATAGACAAAACACTGGCCGATCTTCTCGATTTCTGGAGAAACTGCCCGCCGAAGATTTAACGGAACGGGATTTCCATGAGAGCACTTGTGACAGGAGCCGGCGGGTTCGTCGGCAGACACTTGGTGAAGGAACTGGTTGACGCCGGATATGAGACGGCGGCTGTCGATCTATGCGAAAAACCCTCGCCTTGCGCGGACGGATTTCCCGCCGGGGCGATATTCAGAAAATGCGATCTTCTTGACAGAGACGGGTTCGGGAATGTCATTTCGGAATTCAGACCAGACGCGATTTTCCATCTGGCCGCGCAAGGTTCGGCGGCGCTGTCGTTCGTCGATCCTCGGGGGACCCTCGAAACGAACGTCATCGGCACGCTGAATCTTCTCGAAGCGGAAAGGACGGCGGGTATCGGAGCGAGGATATTCGTCACCGGTTCGAGCGAGGAGTACGGCAGGCGCTTTCCCGGCGAGATGCCTCTCGGGGAAAACAGTCCCATTGAACCGGTCAGCCCTTATGCTTCGAGTAAAGCGGCACAGAATCTGCTTTCCATGCAGTATTTCCGTGCTTTCGGAAGCCGGGTCGTCCTGAGCAGGAGCTTCAGCCATACAGGTCCGGGCCAGACGGAATCCTTCGTGCTGCCCTCCTTCGCGCGGCAGTGTGCGAGGATAAAGGCCGGTATCGATCCTCCGGTGATCAGAACCGGAAATCTGGATGTGAAGAGGGATTTCCTGGATGTCAGGGATGTCGTGCGCGCCTACAGGATGTTGCTTGAAAAGGGGAAGGATGGCGAGACTTACAACGTCTCGTCGGGCATGGGGCTGGATCTGGGCGAAGCGCTCGAAAAGTTGATCTCGATAGCCGGAATAGATGTCATCGTGAAGCAGGATCCGGCCCTCATGAGGCCGGTGGATGTAAAGGTCCTTGTGGGCGACAGTACAAAGCTTCGTGTTCGGACGGGATGGCGGCCGGAGATCGCGGTGGACAGCATGCTCGGGGATCTTTTCCGCTGGTGGAGCGCCCGCGCGGATTCCGGTATTTAGAAGTGCGGCGGGGCGACATCGGCAGCCGGATTTTGTCAAGCTTCTGGCGCTGCGGGATAAAATCTGTTATTAATTGTCTTCGAGGATGGATAGGCGGGGGCTGCTTTTTTTTGACCCGCCCTGCATCCTGTGAATTGACCGGGAAAGGAAGTGGCGAATGCCAAAGATCTGCATGGTCGGTACCGGTTATGTCGGACTCGTCAGCGGCGCGTGCCTTGCCGATTTCGGCAACACCGTCATCTGCGTGGATATAGACGACGACAGGATCGAGAACATCAAAAAAGGTATAATGCCCATTTACGAACCGGGGCTGAAGGAACTTGTCAGGCGTAACTACGACGCCGGAAGACTGGAATTCACGACCGATCTGGAGGCGGCCGTCAAGGCTTCACAAGTCATATTCTCAGCTGTCGGCACTCCGATGGGAGAAGACGGGGCGGCGGACCTGAGCGCCGTGCGCCAGGTTGCCAAGAATGTCGCCGACAACATGGAGGAATACAAAATATTCGTCCAGAAGAGTACCGTGCCGGTCGGCACTTCGGAAGCCGTGGGAAGGATCATCAGCGAGAATCTCACAAGGGACATCCCGTTCGACCTCGTTTCGAACCCTGAATTTCTCAGGGAAGGGTCGGCCATAGAAGATTTCATGCGTCCCAACAGGGTGATCATCGGCGTGGAGAGCGACACGGCAAGAGAGATCATGAGAGAGATCTACCGGCCCCTTTGCCTCCTTGAGACACCGATAGTCTTTACATCGATAAGGACCGCCGAACTGGTCAAATACGCGAGCAACGCCTTCCTTGCCGTGAAGATATCGTTCATTAACGAAATTGCCGATCTCTGTGAGAAGGTCGGCGCGAACGTAAGCGAGGTCGCCAGGGCCATGGGGCTTGACAAGAGGATCGGCCCGAAATTCCTGCACGCGGGGGTGGGGTACGGAGGTTCGTGTCTGCCCAAAGACATTTCCGCAATCCTGCATACCGCCGCGGACGCGGGCGCAAAACTCGGATTGATACAGGCGGCCAGCGACATAAACGAATTCCGGATAGAGGTCCTCCTGGAGAAATTGAAGGCGGAAGTTCCGGAACTCGGTGGAAAAACGGTTGCGATCCTCGGGTTGTCGTTCAAACCGAACACCGACGATCTGAGACACGCCCCTTCGCTGAGGTTCATTGACAGGCTTAAGGATGAGGGCGCCGTCGTTCACGCCTACGATCCCATTTCGATGGATAACGCCAGAAAGGAATATGGAGAGGGGATCGTCTACTTCGATGATTCCTACGGGGCCATGAAGGGTGCGGATGCGCTCGTCATCATGACAGAGTGGAACGAGTTCAGACAGCTCGATCTCGAAAAGATCAGAAAAACGCTCAGAGCGCCTGTCGTCGTGGACTGCCGCAATATCTACAAGCCGGCCATAATGAAGGAAATGGGTTTCAGGTACCAGTCGTTCGGAAGACCGGACGACGCAAACAGCTGAATGTCTCGAAAGGAGCGTTCGGCAAGCGGGGGGTACCGATGAAGAGGATTCTTGTCACGGGTGGAGCCGGGTTTATCGGTTCCAATTTCGTGAGGATGCTGCTGAGAAAGAAGCGTATTCGGAATGTGACAGTGCTGGACAAGCTGACGTACGCGGGTAATCTGGACAATATCTCGGATTTGCTGGGCAGGCCGGGCTTCGAATTCGTGAAGGGGGACGTCTGCGACGGGAAGCTTCTCGACCGCATCCTCCCCGGGACGGATATAATATACAATTTTGCGGCAGAAACTCATGTCGACAGGTCGATACTGGAGGCCGGCGGCTTTGTGAAAACCGATGTCATGGGCACCTACACGCTTCTGCAACGGTCTCTCAAGCACCGGATCCCGCGGTTCGTGCAGATATCGACCGACGAAGTCTATGGGAGCATTGCGAAGGGAAAGTTCCGGGAAACAGATCCCCTTCTGCCAAACAGCCCCTATTCGGCCAGCAAGGCCGGAGCGGAGATGCTTGTCAGATCGTTTTTCAGGACATACGGCCTGCCGGTGATCGTCACGAGGAGTTCGAACAACTACGGGCCGTATCAGCATCCGGAAAAATTCATCCCGCTCTTCGTGACGAACGCCATCGAGGGGAAACCCCTTCCGCTTTACGGGGACGGCCGGAACGTCAGGGACTGGATATATGTCGAGGACAACTGCAAGGCCATCGAAATCGCCGGAGAAAAGGGGAAGACGGGCGAGGTTTACAATATCGGTGCAGGAGAGGAAAAACCGAACATCCGGATCGCAAAAAAAATCATCGAACTTGCCGGAGCCGACATGAATCTTCTTCAACTCGTGGCCGACCGGCCCGGGCACGACTGGCGCTATGCCGTTGATACGAGAAAGATACGGGCGCTCGGCTGGAGGAAAAAAACCTCGTTCGACGAAGGTTTACGAAAGACGGTCGACTGGTACCGGAACAACGAGACGTGGTGGAGAACCGTCAAGGAAGGCTCGTTCAGGAGATATTACAGCAGAATGTACGGCGGCAGGCTCAAAAGCGGCAAACCGGCCGGCCGGCGCGCGCAGGACCGAGACGCCGGGGGTGGTGCCCGTCCCCGCGTGCCGGGGTTGCCGGGAGACCGGAAAGGCAAGAAATGAAGGTTGTTCTCGTAGTCGGCGCCAGGCCGAATTTTATGAAAGCGGCCCCGCTTGTCCGGGAGTTCAGGAGGAGGGGCAACGTGGAGATTCTCCTCGTTCACACCGGGCAGCACTATGACGAGAACATGTCGAAGATCTTCTTCGAAGATCTCGAACTTCCCGAACCGGACATCTATCTCGGAGTGGGATCGGGCAGCCACGCAGAACAGACGGCGAAGGTGATGGTCGCCTTCGAGATAATCGTCGAGGAGCAGCGACCGGACATCATCATCGTAGTGGGCGATGTGAATTCCACGCTGGCCTGTTCGCTGGTGGGCGCGAAGCTCCGTATTCCGGTGGCACACGTGGAGGCGGGGCTGAGAAGCTTCGACATGGACATGCCCGAAGAGGTCAACAGGATGGTGACGGATATTTTGTCCGATTATTGTTTCACGACATCACCGGAGGCTGAGGTTAATCTGAAGCGCGAGGGAGTGGAAGACGGGAGGATATTCTTCGTCGGAAACATCATGATCGATTCCCTTCTCCATTATCTGGAAAAAGCGGAAAGATCGACAATCCTCGCCGACCTGGGTCTGGATGAGGGAGATTACATACTCGTGACTCTTCACAGGCCGTCGAACGTGGACGACCCCGAGGAACTCAGGTCCCTCTTCGAAATGCTCGAGGGCCTCTCGGAATATCATCCGGTCGTCTTTCCCGTTCATCCCAGAACAAGGAAGATGATCGATTCGGCCCGGCCGCCGTTCAGATCCTCCGGCGCTTTCAGGATGATCGAACCGGTCGGGTACCTCGATTTCCTCAGGATGATGAAATCCGCAAAAATGGTTATAACCGATTCCGGAGGGATACAGGAAGAAACCACGGTCCTCGGCGTTCCATGCATAACAGTGCGCGACAACACGGAAAGGCCCATCACGATCGAAAAGGGAACCAATGTTCTCGCCGGGACCGATCCGGAAAAAGTGAGATACGAAGCCGTCAGGATCCTCGAGAAAGGTCCGGGCGAGCACTGTATCCCTTCTCTCTGGGATGGCAGGACCGCGGAACGGATCGCCGATGTACTCGAAAAGAAATTTCCCCGGTGATTCAATGGAAAACAGGGTCACAGGAAGAGGCTCGCTGGCTTCCGGGTATCTTTGGACATTCGGTTCGACGGCTCTGCCGCTCGTCAGCGCTTTTGTCGTATCCCTGATCGTTGCCAGGTGGATGGGGCTCACGGTCGCGGGACTGATCAACTTGGCGATGGCGCTTGCCACGATCTTTCTTATCCCGGCCAAATTCGGTATCGACGGGGCGGCTTCCAGGCTCATATCGGAGTACCAGGTTTCTTCGCCCGGGCGGATAAAACAACTGATAAGCAGCTCCATTCTGTTGAGGCTTGTTTTTACGGTGCCGGTCGGTGTCGCCTTATCGGCCACGGCGCCATGGCTCGCCGCTTTCTTCAAGGAGCAAGCGCTCACGCCGCTGTTCCGCATAAGCGGAATCATGATTTTTTCCGTCAGCCTGAATGAACTGGCCGCGCTTCTGGTTCTCGGGCTGAACCGGTTCGGGCTTCTCTTCACGGTCAGATCGTTGATGCTCGTCATCAGGGTCGGCCTGACCGTGGCCGCGATCAAGTTAGCCCTGGGAGCCTCAGGGGTTCTCGGCGCCTACATAGTCGCGACGCTGGCCACCGCGCTGATGGTCTTCTGGATGCTGTGGAGGATGGATCTTCCCGCCGGAGACCGCGGCGAAACGCCCCTGATCAGAAAACGCCTTTTCCGCCTCAGCGCCCCGCTCGCGATCAGCGGCGCATCGGTTACGATCTATTCCCTCATCGATAAGCTCATGCTGGGGTACTATGACGGCGCGGCGCAGGTGGGCCTTTATTCCACGGCGCGGAATCTCCAGGAGACGAGTCTTTTCCCGACCTTCGCTCTTGTAATGACGCTCAGGCCGGCCCTTGCCGGGGCGTGGTCGGCCGGAGATCTGAAAAGATGCGCAGGCCTGGTCAATCGTTCCATCGTCGGCTCCCTGTACTATTCGCTCTGTGTGGTGGTCGTGCTGGCCTGTCTTGCGTCGCCCATTATCACGGGCCTTTTCACGGCGGAATTCGACGCGTCGACGCCGATACTGCTGCTTTTTCTTCCGATCATAGTTCTCAGAAGCATCGGATCGGTCGTTCTGCCCGGCCTGATCGCGGCGGATAAGGCGGGTACCTACGCCAAGCTGACAGTGGCCGGAGCGGTGCTGAATTTCATTCTCAACATGCTGATGATCCCCCCCTGGGGCGCAAACGGAGCAGTGATATCCACTTTCATCTCGTATCTGCCCGTCGAAGTTTTCGGCCTGAGGTCGTTGTACCGCGCAATCCCCGGATTCTGGAGGCGCCAGGATTGGATGAAGGTCGCAAAGTCGATGCTTTCAGCCGCGTTGACGGTGTTCCTCTACAGGTGGATCGCTCCAGGCGCCGGCTCCCTGATTCAGGCCCTCGTACACTCGGCTGCGCTGTCGTTGTTCTTCGCCGGACTGCTGCTGCTCTGGCGCGCGATAACGATTCGCGAGCTGCTCGAAATCGCCCGTCCCCTGTTGAAAAAAAGATGACGGTTATTTTCCTGACCTCAAAAGAATGATCGGCGGGGAACGACTCTTACGTCTTGACATCCCCGTGGCAATAAACGATTCTTCTTGCAGGGACGGAAGAGAAGGGGGAATACAATGACGAGTGCGGGAATGATAGTGCCATTTATGATATCTTTCGCGCTTGGGCTGTTCTTTACGCCCCTGGCGATAGGCATGGCGGTGCGGTGGAAAATATGCGAAAAGCCGAATGGCAGGACCTGCAGGGAAATCGCCCATATCGGAGGAGTGGCGATAATCGGTTCCATCGTCTTCGCTCTTATCCCCGCCTTTCTGTTCATTCTTCCGCAAAACCTTCTCACCCGGGTATTCCTTCCGATACTTATCGCCAGCGGATTTCTCACTTTTCTTCTGGGCATAATCGACGACCTTAGGAGCCTTCATTATATTTATAAACTTTTCTTCCAGATCGCCGTCTCGGTCTTCGTATCGGCGGGAGGAGTGGGTCTTCTCGAACACTTCGGGCTCACGCACATGTCCCTTCCGACTTCTTTTATCGCGTTCGGGCTGGCGACCCTGTGGATGTTGATCATGACTACATCGTTCAATCTCATTGACGGTTTGGACGGGCTCGCTTCCGGGATAGCGTTGATATCGGCGTCGGCGTTCGTGATCGCCGGTTATATTTTCGGACTCGAGATCGTCGTCGTCCTTTCGGTCGTACTCATGGGGGCCGTGCTGGCCTTTCTGCGTTACAACTTCCCACCGGCGAAGATATTCATGGGCGATTCCGGAAGCCTCTTTCTCGGGCTGATATTCGGGCTTATTTCCCTGCTGTTTTTAATCCCGGGGCAGGAGATATTTTACAGGATATGCGGGTGCGTGATCGTCCTGAGCGTTCCGCTCATGGATACCATCCTGGCCTTTATGAGAAGGGTTCTGACCGGCCGGCCGCCCTTCGAGGCGGATCACATGCATTTGCACCATATTCTGCTTTACAGGCTGAGGTCGATGAGGAAAGTGGATCTGTTTCTCTGGAGCCTGTCGGCGGTTTTTGCCGCGCTGGGAGTTTTAACGATGATGTCATCGCTGTACGCCCTGATCGTCGCCATGTTGCTCGAAATTTCCTTTTTCGGTTTTTCGCTCAGGGAGATGGTCAATTTCGACATTCCCCTCGAGAAGATAGAGGATCTGCTCGAAAACTGCCAGGTCTCGTCGCCGGCGATCGTTCCAAGAAAGGATTGACGCCCGGCGATCCGTCGAAGTAGGGCGCAGGGCGCCGTCCGATGAAGCTCTGCATGGCCCCGCCCGGCGTCCGCGCGTCAAGCCCCGCAACCTGCGTTTGGCGTTGCCTTTTTTCGTTTCCTGTGATAATTTTTACCGGTGATCAGGAATTAAAACGTCTGACGACAGGGAGCCCGTGTTTGACTGGCGCGAGAATCATAACGACCGGATGTAAAAACGATGCGGCCTCCGTCGTCAGGGCCGGCGCGGTCGTCGATATGCTTGCCGAAGCGAATCCCGAAAGGACCTTCGTGGATTTCAGGCGGACGGAAGAAGGAAAATCCTTCAAGGGCAAGGATATCGCGGGGCTCCTCGCGCTTGTCGTCAGGGAAAAGATCGACATTGTCATCGTCGACGCGAACCTCATTCCCCTGAACCTGCAGCCCGAACTCGAGATCGCTTCCATACCGGAAAGGGGCAATCCTTTCAAGGTCCTGGTGTCCTCCGATGATCTGATCCTCGACGAACAACGCGATGACGTCCCCATCGCCGTCTCCGATCCCGCCAGCAGGGGGCAGCTGCTCTATTACAGGCCGGACCTTCTTCTGGTGGACATTGAGGGGGATTTCGAGTCGTTAATCTCGATGATGGACCGGCGACAGATCGGCGGTTTCGTAACGGACGCGTCCGAGGCGGAAGCGCTGAACCACCAGGACAGGGTCGTGGAAGTATTTACTTCGTCGATCTGCATGCCCGCCGCCGGACAGGGTGCAGTGGGGCTGGTAACGCGCAGAACCGACAGGAAAACGAAACAGATAGCGGGCAGTATCAATCATACGCCCTCATTTCTGGAGATATCCCTGGAACGGATGTTTCTCGGTGAATTGTCGAAGGACGGCAGGGGTCCCGTATGCGTGCTGTGCAACGCGGATGACGATGAATTTCAGATAAGCGCGGTGATAGCCGCGCCGGACGGTTCGGAAAAAATTTCAGGCCTGATGCGCGGATGGACGGGGGAAGAGCGCGAGACCAGCAGGAAGCTGGCCCGGTATCTGCTGGAGTCCGGGGCCGCCCATCTGATCAGGAACTGCTGAAAGTGACATTCAGCCTGGAAGTGGCATATGCTGGACAGAAAATTAATCAGGAAAGACGCTGATAAGGTCAGGCGCGGGATTTCGAGCAAGGGCGTGGATTTCGATCTGGATGCTTTTCTCGGAATGGATGCGGCCATGAGGAGTCTCATCCAGGAAACGGAAAAACTCAAGGCGGAAAAGAACGAGGCGTCACACGAGGTTTCCCGCCTGAAAAAGGAGAATGAGGATGCTTCGATTATCCTCGAAAGGATGAGGAGGACTTCCGACAGGATAAAGGACATAGACGGGGAATTGAAGGTCGTCACCGAAAAACTCGAAGCCGCCGAATTGTCGATACCGAACATTCCGCACGCGTCCGTTCCCGCCGGGAAGGGGGCGCAGGACAATCCGGTGGTCTCCACATGGGGAGAAATCCGAACGCCCGTCCAAAAGCCGGTTTTCCACTGGGAGATGGGAGAAAAGCTCGGGATACTCGATATGGCTGCGGGAGCGGCGCTGGCAGGACGCGGATTCGTGGTCCTTCGCGGCGACGGGGCCCTTCTTTCACGAGCCCTTGTCAATCTCTTCCTGGACATGCATGTAAGGCAGGGGTACGAGGAACTGGCCGTCCCCTACCTTGTAAACCGTGATGCGATGACAGGCACCGGGCAGCTTCCCAAAATGGAGGATGACATGTACCACTGTCCGAAGGACGACCTCTTCCTTGTCCCCACCGCGGAAGTGCCCGTCACGAACGTCTTCAGGGACACTGTCATTGAAGGGACGACCCTGCCCAGAAAATGCACCGCGTACAGCCCGTGTTTCAGAAGGGAGGCGGGAAGTTACGGCCAGGATACGAGGGGTCTTATCAGGGTGCACCAGTTCGACAAGGTCGAGATGGTGAGGCTCACGAGACCCGAAGATTCCTACGATGAGCTGGAGATTCTTCTGAACGACGCCTGCGAAGTGCTGCGGGTCCTCGAAATACCGCACCGGGTCATTGAACTCTGTGCGGGGGACTTGAGCTTTTCCGCCGCCAAGTGCTATGACATCGAGACCTGGTCTCCAGGCGTGGAAAAATGGCTCGAAGTATCCTCCTGCAGCAATTTCGAGGATTTCCAGGCGAGAAGGGCGAGGATCAGGTTCAGGAGGGACAAGGGGGGAAAACCCGAGTTCGTTCACACGCTCAACGGATCGGGCCTTGCTCTTCCCAGGGTCATCGCGACCATCCTCGAACTTAACCAGACTCCGACGGGTAAGGTCCGCATACCGGAAGCCCTGGTCCCCTACATGGGCGGCAGGGAGTATCTAGAGGCATGATTTACAAATGAAGATCCCGCGAAATCTTCCTTTTCTGCTGAAGGTGTACTTCGTTTTCGGGACCGTCATCCTCGTCTCGGGGGCGCTGTTGTATAACAATACGCTCATCAAGAGGATGAAGGCGCAGTCGGAGAGCACGACGGAGCTTTTTTCGCGTTTTGTCGGCATCAGCCTCGAGGAGGCCGAGAACCGGGCGAAGCAGGATTTCTTGAGGGAGATCCGAAGCGCGATCACAATTCCGTACATATTGACCGACCTGGATGGGCGTCCCGTTATCTGGAACGGGATCGGAATAGATATGATTGAGGGCGACGAATACGGCAGGTGCCTGGATTTCGATCCAGCCAGGCCCAAAGATCCGCTGCTGGAAAGCATTTACAGGCTGGCCCTGGAATTCGACGAAGTGAACGACCCGGTCAGGGTCGAGGGAAGCGGATACGCGCTGATGATCCACTATGGTACCTCGACGCTCACGCGCGACCTCAGCGTCGCGCCGTACATACAGCTCGCCGTGTTTGTCATTTTCCTCCTTCTGGGATTTCTCGGATTCAGGACGATGAAAATGGGCGAACAGAGGTCGATCTGGGTAGGAATGGCAAAGGAGACCGCCCACCAGCTCGGCACGCCGCTATCATCGATCATGGGCTGGATCGAAATAATCAGGGAACAGGCGGAAAAATCAGGCTGCGGCGACGGGATGTCGAGCGCCATACTCGAAGCGTCGGCCGATGTCGAACGGCTCGGAAGGATATCTTCGAGATTCGGAAAGATCGGTTCCGCGCCTGATCTCGATTACCAGGAACTCGCCCCGATAATCGAAGAGACCGTCGACTATTTCGAGCGCAGAAGACCCGCCCTCAAGATAGATTCGATCATTAACGTCGAAATCGAGGAACTGCCGCTGCTCAGATGCAGCCGCGATCTCATGGGCTGGGTATTCGAAAACCTCATGAAGAATTCCCTGGACGCGATCGCGGGCAGGGACGGGAAAATAAATATCAGGGCCGTGATGAACAACGGCGAGAGGCGGGTGGAGATAACGTTCGACGATAACGGGAAGGGGATGAGCGCGAGCCTGAGAAGGCGGGTCTTTTCACCCGGCGTGACGACCAAAGAGAGGGGATGGGGACTCGGGCTGGCCCTTGTGAAACGCATTGTCGAGGAGATTCACGGAGGATCGATCCGCGTGGCCCGTTCGCAACCTGGGAAAGGCACGACTTTCCTGATGACTTTCCCGGTTGATAAGCAGCGGCGGGAGGCGCGGAAATGGTGAAGGGTAAAAAAATATTGTGGGTCGACGACGAGATCGACATGCTTCGCCCGCACCAGCTGTTCCTCAAGGGAAAGGGATACAATGTGACCGGGGTCTCGAGCAGCGAGGAAGCGGTGAGGATTCTCGGCGCCGAAAAGTTCGATCTCGTGCTGCTCGACGAGACGATGCCCGGCAAGAGCGGCCTGGAGACGCTTCAGGAGATCAAGGAGATAGCCGCCAACATACCGGTGATAATGATAACCAAGAACGAAGCCGAAGGCCTGATGGAACAGGCGATAGGGATGAAGATAGACGATTATCTTCTCAAGCCCATCAACCCGCTCCAGATATATTCGGCAGCCAAGCGCCTGCTCGAATCGCACAAGATACAGACGGGGGCGGTCAGCAAGGATTACCTGCAGGTTTTCCGGCGTATCGACGATCTGGTGAGCTCCGGACCCGGCTGGGAGGAATGGTCCAGAATCCACCAGGAACTCAGCCAGTGGGATATCGAGTTCGACAAGTTCAACTCCACCGGCATGGACCAGATACATCTCGAACTCAGGAAGAAATGCAATTTCGAGTTCGGCGGTTTCGTCGAGAAAAATTACGTCGAATGGATCAATTCCGACGGGCCGCCGGTCATGAGCCCCGATGTCATGAGGCATTTCGTATTTCCTTCCATGAAAAGGGGCAGGAAGATCTATTTTATAGTAATAGACTGTATGCGGTACGATCAGTGGCTTGCCATCGAGGACTTGCTGGTTCCTTATTACAATATACGGCGGGACGACTATTTCTCGATATTGCCGACCGCCACTCCTTACTCAAGGAACGCGATGTTTTCAGGGCTTTACCCCCTGGATATCCAGCGGCGTCATCCCGCTTACTGGCTTGAGAAGTCGCGCGACGAGTTCAGCAAGAACAGGTACGAACAGGAACTGCTGCATGACCAGTTGAAAAACTCGGGGTTCGAACGCCTGTCGGCAAAGTACATCAAGATATACCAGACGGAGGAAGCCAACGAGATCCGCAAGCAGGTGGACAGTTACAGGGGCATAGATTTCGTGGCGATGGTATTCAATTTTCTCGACATACTGGCCCATGGAAGGAGCCAGAGCGAGATCCTCCAGGAAATTGCTCCCAACGAAGGGGCTTTCCGCTCCCTCATGCGTTCGTGGTTCTCGCACTCCGCTCTCTTCGAGATACTGAAGAAGATGTCGAGGCATGACGCGGATGTCATCATCACGACCGATCACGGATCGATACTCGGGCAGAAGGCGAGCCTCGTGCACGGAAACAGGGAAACTTCCACGAACCTGCGATACAAGTTCGGGGAGAATATCAACTGCGACCAGAAACAGACCCTGCTGATAAAGAAACCGGGAGATTTCAGGCTGCCCTCGGAGAGCCCGTCTAAGAACTACATCCTGGCGAAGGAAAACTACTATTTCGTCTACCCGACCCGTTTCCATGAATATGAGAGGCAGTACCAGGGCACGTTCCAGCACGGGGGGATATCTCTCGAAGAGATGATAATCCCGTGTATCACGCTGGTTCCGAAATAGGATCGGAGACATGGATTGAAACGGCCAGATCGTCCGGCGGATCGACGGGAGACAATGGTGGTCGACACTGCTTCTCCAGGCGAGACCTTCGCTCTCGGCGTCATGCTCGGAGAATCGATCGCTCCGGGGACTACGGTGTCCCTCGAAGGGGGACTGGGGGCGGGAAAGACCCTCCTGGTGAAGGGGATCGTCGAGGGACTCGGTATAGAGGCAGAGGTCCTCAGCCCGACGTTCATCCTGGTGGAGGAGTACGGGGGTGAGGTTCCCGTTTTCCACTTCGACCTCTACAGGCTCGACGAGCTCGAGGAGGTCGAAAAAATCGGTTTCTTCGACGCCATCGACGGCAGGAATATAGTCATAGCCGAATGGGGCGACAGGCTTCCGGAAGGATCGACCGCATTCGACCTGACCGTACTGATATCGATGGCCGGCGAAACGGCAAGAAGAATAACGATTGCCGGTCCCGCAGATGTTCTGTGCAGGCTGCACGGAGGTGCGCGATGAACGACGATTCTCTCATGCTGGCGCTCGATACGTCCCACATGAAGGGAAGCGTCGCGGTCACCCGCGGGGAGGAGATTCTCTGCGAGATCCTGTTCGACGCGACAGACACTCATTCCGCCACCCTGATGCCCGCCGTCGACATGTGCATAAGGACAGCCGGCAAAAGGCTCGATGATATGGACGTTTTCGCCGTCGTTACGGGGCCGGGCAGTTTTACCGGCCTCAGGATAGGGCTGGCGACGGTGAAGGCCTTCGCGGCCGTCAACAGGCGTCCTGTGGTCACGGCCGGCAGCCTTGAAGTCCTCGCCTCCGCGTTTCCTTTTTTGGAGGCGCCGGTGCTCCCGCTTCTCGACGCGAGGCGCGGCGAAGTCTACGCGGGACTCTACGATATGAAATCCGGATTGCCCGTGGAATTGATCGGTCCGCGGGACGTCAGGCCGGAGGATATGGGGCGGATCCTCGAAGACGGTTCCTCAGGCGGAGCCGTCGTCATATGCGGATCTGGGATGGAAAGATACAGGGACATGCTCGACAGGTCACTCGGGGGAAAATGCCGTTTCGCCGGGGCTGCCTGGTCGGTGCCGTCGGCGGCCCTGCTTGCAATGCTCGCCCGGGGCAGAAGACCGGTCCCGTACGAAGATCTCGCCGCGCTCGAACCCCTTTACATCAGACCCCCGGACGCCCGGCTGCCGGCCGGCGTGAAGCTGAGGGAAGGAGGCGGCAGGTGATGAGCGATGCCGTCGTCAGAAGGATGTCGGAAGAAGATGTGCCGGAACTCCTTGCCCTTGAACGGGAGTGTTTCGACATGCCATGGACGGAAAACATGTTCCGTTGCCAGATAAAACTGGACGGCGTTTCGTCCAACCTCGTGCATATGGCGGACGGTAAGATCCAGGGATATATCATCGCGTGGTTCGGGTACGAGGAGGTGCATATCCTGAGCATCGGCGTGCGCCCCGAAAAGAGAGGGCGCGGGATAGCTGACATCCTTCTCGAAATGGCTCTTTCCGAGGGGGCGCGGCATGGTTGTACAAAAGCCATCCTTGAGGTAAGGAAAAGCAATCTCAGAGCGCAGAATTTCTATTTTAAGAAGGGTTTCCGGGAGATCGGCGTGAGGAAGGGATATTACAGCGAAAACGGAGAGGACGCCCTGGTGCTGGAGAAGGAAATTGGTTGAAATGACCTCGGCCGCCCTGTCGCGGTTGACCGGGAAGGCGGACCTCGCCGTTATCCTGGGGTCGGGGCTCTCCGTAATGGAGAAGCTGGTCCGTCCCGTCGAATCCTGCGGGTACCGCGATCTGGACGGGTTGCCGGCGCCCTCGGTAAGCGGACATCCCGGAAGGATCTTTCTGCTCGAGGAAAGGGTGTTGGTCTTCGCCGGTCGGATCCATCTTTACGAAAAAGGAGACCAGGCGTCCGCTGCCGGTCCGGTGAGACTGGCCGCCGCTCTCGGGTGCCGCAGATTGCTTCTGACCCAGGCGGCGGGAAGCCTCAAGCCCGGCCTGCGGCCCGGTTCGTGGATGCTTGCGGAAGATATCGTTTCCTTCCCCTGTCCAAGGTGCCGGGAAAAGGTTCTGGATGGAATGGCCGGCAGATCCGCGCCTCTGATTTCCGAAGGATTCCAAAGCCTGGTCTATCGGGCGTCTCTGAAGGCGGGGATTCCAATTCAGGGGGGCATCCTTTTCTGGACGGCCGGCCCCAATTACGAGACCGTTGCGGAAGCGATTGCGGCTCAGGAACTTGGGGCTGATGCGGCGACGATGTCCCCGCTGCCCGAGCTTGTGGAAGCCGGCGGAACCGGTATCGAAACCGCCTGCCTCAGCTGGATAACCAATCATACGGCCAACGTCTCGCACATGGAAACCGGCCATGAAAAGGTCGTCCGAATGGGAAAAAAGGGAGCCGGGATGCTTCTTGAAATAATCCGTGCCGTTTCACGGGAGATCCGCGATCCCTGAATGATGAAAAAAGGGCTTTCTGCTTTCATCCCCAGGTGCTACATTTATGACCTAAAGTATAAAGGTCGAGGGAACCCGATGTGAGCGTCCCTGCGCGAAGCGGCGGAACATGGCGGTAATATATAGCGGGACCTGACCCAGGGGGTGGAAAGGTATGAACTGGCTTACCAGGGATAAAAAGGGGATAAAGACCTGGCGGAAAAAGGAAGTACCTGACGGGTTGTGGGAAAAGTGTCCTTCCTGCGGCGAGATTCTCTACAAAAAGGAACTGACGAGGCATCTTTCGGTTTGTCCCAAGTGCGCATTCCACTTCAGGATCAACGCATCGACATACATCGAGATACTTTTCGATCAATCGACGTTTGAGGAAACGGAATCCGGCCTTGTTTCGACCGATCCCCTTTCTTTCAGGGACAGCAAGAGATACACAGACAGGCTGAAAGCGGCGCGAAAACAGTCCATAGGCAATTCGGCGATAATAACCGGCACGGCACGGATGAACGAACGGCGGGTGGCTCTGGGGATCATGGATTTCTCGTTCATGGGGGGAAGCATGGGGTCGGTCGTGGGTGAAAAGATACACAGGATCGCGCTCAAGGCGGTCGATGAAAGATTGCCGCTTGTGATCGTGACCGCTTCGGGCGGGGCGCGCATGCAGGAGTCGATTTTCTCCCTGATGCAGATGGCCAAGACTTCGGCGTCGATGGCCATGGTATCGCGGGCAGGCCTGCCGTTCATTTCGGTGCTGACGAATCCCACGACAGGTGGAGTCGCCGCGTCATTCGCTTTTCAGGGCGATATCATAATCGCCGAACCCAAGGCCCTGATCGGTTTCGCCGGGCCGAGGGTCATACGCGAGACCGTTGGAGAGGAGCTGCCGGAAGGGTTCCAGCGTTCCGAGTTTCTTCTCGAACACGGTATGATAGATATAATAGCGAGCCGCCAGAAGCTGAAAAAAACCCTCGATTACCTTATCGGCAGCCTCATGAGCGGCGTGTCGACCCGGTTGGAGGAAAAAGACCAGGAGAATGACCGTAAAACGATCTCACTCATCTGGTAGGGCCACGCCCTTTCCCAATATAGAATTTCTCTTCTCCCTGAGGCCCGCCTCCATGAAACTGGGTCTTGAAAATATTTCGGCGCTTCTCGAAGTTCTGGGCAGCCCCCACAAGAGATTCCCTTCCGTTCTTGTCGCCGGCACCAACGGCAAAGGATCGGTGACCACTTACATATCGTCGATACTGCGCTGTGCCGGGATGAAGACGGGGACCTTTTATTCGCCTCACCTGTTCAGGGTGAACGAACGTATCAGAGTAAACGGGGAGGAGATCCCCAGCCCGGTCCTCGACGGGTTGCTCGGAGAGATCAGGGAATATCACGGCAGGATACCGTTCACGTTCTTCGAGGGGATGACCGCGGCGGCGGCGCTGCATTTCATGAGATCGAAGACCGATATCGCCGTCTTCGAGGTCGGGCTTGGCGGAAGACTCGACGCCACGCGACTGGTCGATGCCGTCCTTACCGTTATCACGGGCATATCCGTCGATCACCGCGAACATCTCGGCAGAAGCAGGAAAAAAATACTGGGTGAAAAACTGGGTATAGCGAGGAAAGGGATCCCCCTTGTCGCAAGCCTCGATTCGGACGCGCTGCTCGAGCGCGCGCGGGAGTATTGCGGGGAAAATGGAATTCCGCTGGTCGATTCGCGCTCGGGAGTGCGGCGCAGGCTCGCGTCGTTGACCCAGGATTCCATGACCTTTTCTCTGCGGACACCTCGAAGGGATTACGGCCTGGTCGCCACATCGATGATCGGAAGGGTCCAGATGGAAAATGCGGTTACCGCCGTCAGATGCGCCGAGCTGCTGGAACGGGAAACGAAATGTGTCGGCATCGACGCGATAAGGGACGGGCTGAAGAATGCCTTTTTCCAGGGACGTTTCCAGGTAATGCCCGGCAAGCCAAGGGTCGTATTGGACGTGTCGCATAACGAAGAATCGCTTCTTGCGGCGATGAATACGCTGACAAGGATATCCCCGGCGCAAAACAATGTCCTGGTCTTCGGGATAATGTCCCGAAAGGAGACCGGCCGGTTTCCTTCGGTCGCGGCGAGATCCGCAAGGGAGATAATCCTGGTGCAGTTGAAGGATGAGGGTAGCGCCGGCGTCCGGCAGCTGTCGTCGCGGTTCGCCGCCGCGACGGCGGAAGAAGGGAAGACTACATGCGCGCGAAAGAAGGGGGCGCGTGGATCGTTCGCTGCCGGCGCGGCCGCCGGCCGCCGGCCTGTCAGTATAATCGAGGCCCGGAATATGGCGGAGGCGATCGTTCTCGCGACCGGATCGCTTCGCCTGGACGACACGCTCCTGGTGCTGGGTTCGCACGTGGCCGTTGAGGAGGCCGCGGGTTGCCTTGAGGCGTCGGCGGCCGGGAAAGGAACGGGATGAAAAAGATACTCGGAGTCGATATCGGCGGGACGAACGTGAAACTGGGCATCGTGAGCGAAAGTGGGGAGGTGATCGAACACGGGTCAATCGTAACCGCCGCCGGAGGGCCGGAAGCCGTCGCAATGAAGGTCGAAGAGTGGTACGCGAAGCGGCGCGGAAAATACCCCGGCATACGGGCGGCGGGGATCGATTGCGCAGGCCTGGTCGACGGCGAAAGGGGATTTCTTTATACCTCCCCGAACCTTCCCGGATGGAAAGACGTATCCCTTGGGGAAATATTCGAACGAAGGCTCGGTCTTACGGTCACTCTCGACAACGACGTCAACTGCGCCGTTTGGGGCGAATATATTATGGGGGCGGGAAGGGGGACCAGGCACTTTGTGGCCATCACGCTCGGTACGGGAGTGGGAGGCGGGATAGTCATCGACGGCAGGCTCTACCGGGGGGCTCAGGGCCTCGCCGGCGAAATAGGGCACCATATCATCATCGATGGAGGGCCGCTCTGTTCCTGCGGAAACAGGGGGTGTCTCGAGGCCGTGACCGGGGCGGCCTCGATTACGGCTAGAGCGCTCGAACTGGCCGCTCGAAAGCCCGGCGGCCGCCTGGTACTTTCGAAAAACCTGACCGTCAGGGACATCTCTGAAGCCGCTTCGCTCGGTGACGGCGTGGCGATCGAAGCCCTGGCGGAGACCGGAAGGCTGCTCGGCATCGGGCTTGCCAACATAGTCCACATACTCAATCCCGAGGTCGTCGCCGTCGGCGGCGGCGTCGCCGGCGCCGGGGATTTTATACTCGAACCGGCAAGGAAATCGATGAAAGAACATCTCATAGGTGATATCCTGTCGACTGTCCGGATCGTTCCCGCCGAACTCGGGAACATGGCCGCGTTTCTGGGAGCTTCCATGCTCGCTCTTGAAAAAGGATAAACGGGCGGGACCGGGGGCGGAAAGTCAAGTACCGCTGTTGAAAAAGATAACCGGTGAAGTGAAAGGATCGGTTTTGAGGCGTTCGTCCAGGGCCATGGCCGGCGTCCTGCTGGCGTTGTGTTTTGATGTCCGGGCTGCATGTCTCCCGGCGGATCCCGCGGGTACCGATCCCGCCCTTTCGGACTCCACGGTATACAGGGTGACGGCTGCGACCTACAGGTTGAGGCTCGAGGAGGGCGTCGAGGTCTCCTACCTGGACGGCGGCGTGCGCATAGACCATCAGTCCGCGTGGATAACGAGCGATCAGGGAAAGGATTTCCGGACCGCCCGGCAGACGATCCTCACGGGAAGGGTCCACGGGCACGATGGCACCATGGATCTGTTCGGAGACATGGGCGAGTATTCCGGGTTCACCAACACCCTCTCCCTGAAGGATAACGTAAGGATCGTGGACGGCACGATGGAGATAGTATGCGACAGGGCCCGTTATGAAAGAAAAAAAGCGATCGTCCTGCTCATCGGGAGCGTCAGGCTCTCCGACGAGACGAGGGTGATGTACGCCGACAGCGTACATTACGACCGCAACTCCGGGATCGCCGACGCCACGGGAAGAGTCGTGCTGATAGACCAGGTCGATGACTATTCGATATCGGGCAGGCACGCCCGCTTCTTCAGGAAATCGAAAGAGGCTTTCATGGACGTCGATCCCGTTCTGGTGTTCGATGACAGGGCGGAGCAGGAGGGGAGGGTCGTCAGCCGGCTCATGCATTTCGACATGGCGAGTTCCACCGGGTACGCGACCGGAGACGTAAGGATGGTAAAGGGGGAGACGAGGGCGACGTGCGATTCCTCCGTGATCCACAACGACGAGGGATTCATGGAGCTCTTCGGAAACCCGCAGGCCAGGAGCGGATCGTCGGGCATGAAGGGGGAAAGGGCGATTCTCTACTATAACGACCAGGGGATCGAAAGGATCGTGCTGCCCGTCAATGGCAGGCTCACCGACGCTCCGGATCCGGGTTCCCCGTGGAGGGAGGATTCCTGGCTCGAGGGCGACTCGCTGATAATCCATATGTCCGACGACCTCGTCGATTCGGTAAGGGTCTTCGGCGGCGCACGGGCGATGTACTATCCGTACGAAGGCGAAGAGAAAAAAGTGTCGAACAACTATTCAAAAGGGGACAGCATGTATTTCAGGTTCAGGGGCGAGGACCTCAGTTACGTGAGGATATCCGGCGCCGCCGAGGGGGTCTACAATTACCTGAACCTGAAAGCCGGAGAGACGATCGACAGCCTGTCGGCTACGATCGATTCGAGCATGGTCCACCGCTCCTTTACGAAGAACGCGGAGAGGGTCGTATACAAGGCAAAGAAAATCGAATATTTCGCCGAGGTCGAGGATATCGTTCTGAACGGCGGTGCCGTGCTGGATTACCAGAACAAGTCGCTGAAGGCCGGCCATATAAAATTCAACTCGAGGCTCAACATCCTGGAAGCCGAGGACAATCCCATACTCGAAGAAGACAAGCAGGAGATGTTCGGCGCGACCATGGGATACGACATGGATACGGAGGGAGGGCTGGTCGTGGACGGATCCACGCAGTACGATACAGGGTATTACCGGGGCGAGCATATATTCAAGGACAGCGACAAGGTGCTGAAGGTGTACAACTCCACCTATACCACGTGCGATCTCGCCAGGCCTCATTACTCCATGCGTGCCGGGAAGATGAAGATTTATATAGGAGAGAAGATAGTCTCGGGCCCGGTCACCCTGTACGTGGGGGAGATACCCGTTTTCTACCTGCCCTACCTGGCCAATTCCCTGAGGCGCGACAGGCATTCCGGGATTCTCCGTCCGAACTTCGACATAGGGATAAACAGCAGGGATGGAAGGTTCATCCGCGGACTCGGTTATTACTGGGCGACCAACGACTATACCGACTTCACCGCCATATCGGATTTCAACGAAAACAACAGCTTCAGGTTTCATGTCGAAAACCGTTACAAGCTCAGGTACGTTCTTGACGGCAATGTGAGCTTCAACTATTTCAGGAATCTGATGGCCAACTCGAACGAATGGACGGTCCAGGGCAGGCACAGTCAGACGTTCGGCAGGACCGCCTCGCTCAACGCGGATCTCAGGTTCGTCAGCAGCGACCAGGCGCAATCCTCCGTCTACAGCGCGGAGGATGCCCAAAGGATCATCGACAGGAGGATTTATTCGACGGCGAGCTTCAGGAAAAGCTGGAACGGTACGAGCCTCAGCCTGTCCGCCAGACGTGACCAGAAACTGAACGTAAGCGCCGACAATCCGAACGAGAACAGGGTGTCGATGACGATTCCCTCGTTCAGTCTGAACCTGCCGCGCACCTCGCTGTGGTTCGGGGAAAAACACCCCGAGCAGGAAAGGGGGACCTGGGAAAGGATCCTCAGAAGCGTAAGCTTCGCGCCCAACCTCTCGGGCAGCATTAATACCGAGGAGAGTCTTGCCAGGAAGAAAGGCAGGATAAACGCCAGTTCCGCGGTCTCCCTCAGCCAGCAGCACAAGCTGAGTTTCGTCAATCTCTCGCCGAGGATCAGCCTCAACTGGAAATACAACGACATCCTCTACGACGATATAAACGAAAGCCTGGTCGTCGAAGCGGCTCCCGCAATAATAACGGGAGACTTGATCGGTGTTCCGGTCCATATCGACGCGGCGGGCAATTCGCTGGCCATCGACGTGGACGGCGAGGCGGGACCGGTCGTGACGGTGCCGGACCGCGCATGTCTGTCGGGCGGCGACCTCGGCCTCCTCGCGCAGGACATCGAAACGTTGCTGTCGGCCGGCGGTCAGAATATCGAGGTGGCCTTCGTGGCGACTTCTCCGGACAGCGGGTATTTCACATTCACGTCCGGCGGCTTCGGTACCTTCTCGTCGCTAAGGCTCGCCGACGCGGGATCAGCTCCGATCTACGGTGCCATCGGGATGCTTCAGGGAACGTACGCCGCCGGCACGAACAGGTCCGGTCCAGTCCGCGACACCGATTACACGAACGAGGTTTCGATGTCGCTTGGGGCCGGATTGGGAACAAGCTTCTATGGAACCTTTTACCCCGGGATAGGGATCCTGCGCGGCGTCAGGCACACCTTCAACCCGACAGTGAACTACTCCTATACGCCGCGGCTGACGGCGGAGCAGAAATCCAGCCGGTACATTACATATTCGGTCAGGAATATCCTTGACCTTAAATACATCAAAAACGGCCAGGAGGTTAAGAAGAACAACGCGCTGACATGGGAGATGAGCGGAAGCTACAATCCCGAACTCGACAAGGACCGGAGGTTTTCGTCGATCCGGAGCGGTATCAACACCACCATCGAACGGATCGTCTCCCTGCGGCTCGACCACACGGTCGATCCGTATGAATGGCGGATCGTATCGACCAGTTTCTCGATGAACATGAGCCGCGATTTCAGCGGCGGTTTTTCATACGGCTCCGGCTGGAACCGTGGCGAGCAGGAAGTGATCGCGGCGGCCAGGGGCGTGAAAGCCGGAGAGGCGGTCTCTCCCGGCATGGACGAACCGGGCGATAAGCGCGGCGATGAAGGGGTCTTTACGGACATGACTGGGGGGGCGAACCTGCCGCCGGGCATTGGGAACGCCTCGAATATTCCTTCATGGAATGTCAGCACCGGATTCGGTTTTTCCACGAACCACGGAATAAACCTCCGGCGCACCGTCAGCAGCAAGGTGGACATCAACGGGACACTGAAGTTGACGAAGGGCTGGACCGCCAGGTACACCGCATACTTCGATCCGGAAAACGGAAGATTCATAAGTCAGATATACAGCATTCATCGCGACCTTCATTGCTGGGAAGCGGAATTCACTCACAGCAGGCTGGCCGACGACTGGGGTTTTTATTTCAGGATAAGGATCAAGGATCTTCCGGATATCTATCACGAGGTGGGAAGGAGAGGCCTGAGGTCTGCGCTTTCGTATTAGTCCGCATAAACGAAACGGGTACGACGCCGGCTGCCGGGGAGGAAATTTTCCCGCTTTTTTTCCTTCGAACAAAAAAGTGCGATTCCTGAAAAAACTTGTCAGGACGGGATAAAACCCGTATAAAAGTGTTGACAGAAAAGACGCATGAGATTAAAGTCCCGCTGTATTCAATAAAAATCGAAGGAGGTGAAAAAATGAACAAGACCGAATTGATCGACAAGGTCGCCAAGAAGACCGGCATGACAATGAAAGATACCAGAGCGACAATCGAGGCCATTTTCAGCACATCTCCGAAGGACGGTATCATCGCCAACGAGATAGCTGCAGGCAGAAGAGTCCAGATCACCGGATTTGGAACGTTCGTTCAGCGCAAACGCAAGAAACGCAAAGGCCGCAACCCTCAGACAGGCGAAACAATCATTATCGCAGCAACAAAATTCCCCGCCTTCGTGGCCGGAAAGGCTCTGAAGAGTCGTGTAGCCAGGTAAGAGGGATTTACCATAGAGGGGCAAAGGGACTGGACTCTCTTTGCCCCTTTTCCTATATTTAACGGTATTTATCGGCAGGAATCATTTTTCGGAAAAGAGGATCCATAAGGATGAGAATCCTTGAAAAGGCGCTGGCAGCCGCCCTTCTTATCCTGATTCTTCCATGTTGTTCCGGCAGGGAACCGGTCAGGATAATATTTACAGGAGACGACCAGGGGAAGATCTTCCCCGGCGGGTGAGGCGGGAACAGGATGGGAGGGCTGGCCCGGCGGGCTGCCGTGATCAAGACAGAACGAACAAAGGATCCCGAAACGCTTCTTCTTTCGGCGGGGGATTTTTATGCCAGATCGGGTATCGCGGAACTGTACAGGAGCAGGTTTCTCTCGTCGATGATGATTGACATGGGGTACGACGCAGTCGCCGTCGGGGAGAAGGAGCTTGGATACGAACTGAGGGCCATCCGCGATGACGCGGCGGCGGGGCTTCCGGTGATTTGCGCCAACCTCTATCTGGATGGGCATAGGTTATTTCCTCCCTACATTATAAAAAAGGTCCACGGTTCGGCGGTGGGTATATTCGCCCTTCTGGGCGAGGAGCCATCCAAACCGGGAGAATTCGAAATCACCGATCCGTTTGTCGAGGGAGCCGCAGTGCTCGAAGAGATGAAGCCGCTTTGCGATTACGTGATACTTCTCGCCCACATGGAAAAGATGAAACTCGAGCCGGTCCTCAGGGCTCTTGACGGGATCGACCTGGTCATCCGGGGGCACGCCGGGGAGAGCGCCGATGCCTCGAGCGATTGCGCCGATACCACCGGAGGTCAGTTCAATAACCTGGGGACGCCGGTGCTTTTCGCGGGAGGGAGGGGAAGATCGCTCGGTATAGCGGTAATATCCTTCGACGATTCGGGCGAGGCCGTTCTTTCCGACACCTTGCTCGTCACCCTTGAGGAATCCATGCCCGGCGATCCCGAAATGGAGGAGAGGATGAGGCAGTTCGGCATGGAGGAAGGAAAGAGGATGAGGGAGATGAATCTCAGCGAATTCCTCGCCCGCGATACTGTAACAGGCAAGATCAGCGAACGGTACCTCGGCATGGGAATCTGCGGCAGATGTCATTACGAAATCGTCGCCGACTTCATGACGACTCCACATTTCAGGGCTTTCAACAGGCTCACCGTGGCTGCGGAGGAGACCAACCCCGCTTGCGTCGGTTGCCACACCACGGGGTACGGCGAGTTCAGCGGATTTTCCGTCGAGTCCGAGGAGAAAGGCGGAACGGACCTGCGGGGGGTGCAATGCGAGGCGTGTCACGGACCCGGAACGACACACTCCAGGGATGGCAAGTACTCCGCCGGAGCGCGCAGTTCCTGCAGGCGCTGTCATACGCCGGGGAAGGATCCGGATTTCGCGCTCGATGAAATGATAAGACGGCTTGCGCACTGCGGCGGAAGCGATTCGCTGAAGACGAAAACGCATTGATGCGGCTTGGGATCCCGCCGGCCGCATTAATCGGGCGGCAAGGGGTGAATGGAGGAGATTACGTGGAATATTTCTGGAGGAACCCCGGCCGGTCGAAGAAACGCGTCTTCGCGGCGATGTTTCCGGCCATGATCGTTCTTTACTCCCCTTTCGTATCGCTGGCGGGCGGGATCGATTTTCTTGTGCCGGGAGTCTCCCTGGAATCGGTCGAATTCAGGGCGGGGTCTTCGGTGCTCTACATGATAACCTCCGAAGCCTGCGACGTCGTGGATACGACGATGGTGGGGCTCTCCGTGATCGGGGACAGCCAGAACGTCTTCCTTTTGGAGATAGTATCCTCGACATGGCCTCCGCAGGCCGAGGAGACCGTCACGGCGAGGCTTCGTCTTGCAGGCCGGGTGGTCTCGGCGGGCTCCGTCGGGGAAGTGAGGGATTGTATCGTCGGGATATCGGTAAAAAACGGCGCGGAGCCTTTCCGCGAACCGTCGGAGGACGAGATTGAGGACTTCGGAATAGAAAAGCTGTTTCTGCCCGTGGAAAGGAATGTCGGGAGGAAGGATCTCGGCACGGAAAAAGTCAACACGCCGGCTGGTCTTTTCGAATGTCACGGGGTGGAATACCTGAAAAGCTCCACCAGGCCGGTCGAACTCGGTGGAGTGAAAGCCGAAAGATTCGAGGAAGAAAGAAGCACGTTGGAACTTTCGCGGGAAGTCCCCTTGTGGGGACTTGTAACAAGCAGGGTTGAAAGAACGGTATACACGCGGCTCGAACCGTCGGGATCGAAGATCCGGCCGGTTCCCAGGATTACCGTCACGCGGGCGGTTCTGATGGAATTTCGCAGGAATTAAACATATCAAGGGCATCGACTTCACATCGAACGTATATCGCCGTTTTTCATTTGCCATCCGCACGCGGAAAGAGTATTTTTTCAAATACGGGAACCCAAGGAAAAGTGAGGTGGTAAGTGACTATCTTCAAGCAGTTCATCACTGTCGCCCTGATTATTCCATTCGTTCATCCAGGCGCCGCTTCCGCAAATGTATTCGAGGAAAAATACGGGTTGAAGCCGATGGCCATCCTGATCAATGACGGCGACATGGCCACCTATATCTCCGTCAGCGAAATAATCGGTAAAATGGAGGCGAAGGGGTGCATCCATATGCCTCCCGGCCTTGTCACCGGGTATTTTCCCGGGGGCGCCGGTTACGGCGATTTTACCGGGCTGAATATCGTTATATTGGAATCGTTCGCCGGAACGATCCCGGAAAGACTCGATCCTGTCCGGCGAAAAATATTAAGCGGGTTCTTCGACGAGAGGGCCTTCCAGAATACCGGACATCCTCCCGGGCTGGATCTGGGACCGATCGACCCTCCCGTCCGGGAGATCCCCGCAGATTTAAGACGGAAGTACGACGGCACGACACCGCTCATGAAGAGTCCTTATTCCGCCGTGCGGGAAAGGGGTATAGATCAGAACTCGGAATTTCTCATGGGCAATGTGCTGATCAACGTGATAGTCCCGGAAAGCGGTCCCGGCGGAAGCGAGGATTGGACAAACGATGAGATCGCGGCGATGCTTGCCGATATCAACCTCGGTCTCTCGCAGTACATGCAGGCCACTCACTGGGTCGATCTCGATTTCTGGGTCAATTGCCCGACGCAATTAAAAAGGGTGCCGGTCTCGATCGAACCGATCGAGGGGGACTGGAACAGCGACCCGTATTGGATAAACGAAGCCCTTGATTATCTCTCCGGTTACCAGGGATTCGTTCCCGTTCCCGGCGATTATGTAAGCAGCACGCATCTTTTCAATAACGCGGCGCGCAGCGGCTATCCCATAGCCACTGACTGGGTCTTTACCGCGTACATAGCCGACGCGAGTGTCAACGAATGCTGGCAGGGACCGGCTGGCCAGTATGCCGCCTACACGATCTTTCTCGGCGGACCTTTCGTGGTCGTTCCATACCCGGCCTGCCGTTTCGGGACGGGGAAGGATTTCGCACATGTCTTCATGCACGAAATGAGCCATGTCTTCTGGGCCCTCGACGAATACGCGAGCGCGGGTGTGTCCTGCAACGCCAGATCCGGATATCTGAACGTAAGGAACGGCAATTCCTACGCGACGATGGCCGGCGGCGCCCCCTGCGGGGAGCAGCTTTCCTGCATCATGAACAATTACACGCTCGAATTACCGCTGCCTGTATGTCCATATACGATGGGGCAGGTGGGGCTCGGCGACGCCAACGAAAATTCGATACCCGACCTTTACGAGATGCCACCCATAGTGGACATCATTTATATTCCCGGGTTCAGCAGCGATACGACCTATGACGGTTCCTACGTTCTCAGCGCCGATGCGATCAATTACCCCGTAGCGAACCGGAATCCGTACCAGAATCCGGAAACTAGGATTAATTACGCGCCGATTCTGAAAAAGGGATGGAGGCAGATCAACGATGGTATACTCGAGTCGATCAACCCGGGGGACGGGGAATGGGACTCATCGGGCGAAAATCTAAGTACTTTTATTCTATCGGGACTCGAGCCGGGAGAAAACTGGATCCACATGATAATCGAAAACAACGTCGGACTGCGGGCGGATGACTCGATAGGGGTGACCTATATAGGAATAAAATTTTACCAGGTCGACACCGAGGCGGGATCGGAATATATCGACCTTTCGTGGATCACGGCCAGTCAGGTCTTCGGGTCCGATTTCGAGATATACCGCAGGGACGCATCCGCGGACACCGAATTCGAAATGATAGATGTCGTCGACGGAGACAATCCCCATTCCCCGGGTGCCACCAGGAATTACTATGTTTTCAGGGACGCTGATGTCGTGCCTCTGCATCTT
Organism: Candidatus Krumholzibacteriota bacterium; assembly: GCA_041309605.1. Taxonomy (GTDB): domain Bacteria; phylum Krumholzibacteriota; class Krumholzibacteriia; order Krumholzibacteriales; family Krumholzibacteriaceae; genus JALOPX01. The sequence continues at coordinate 5,273 of JBFYZH010000017.1, read as the reverse complement.
TACGATTACAAGATACTTTCCAGAATAAATGCGGTCATCGACGGTGTACCGAGGGAATTCATACACGAGACCGGTATTTATTCCGAGAAATCCCTCATCCCGGTACCGAACGGGCTGCTTTCATCCATGGCTCCGAATCCGTTCAGTTCAGGGGGGAGCGGGAAAGTGTCTTTTACGGTCAAGATCCCGGGCGACTTTCCCGACGTGGACTCGCCACACGGTGCTTCCGGGCGGGAACCGGTCGGGGTCTCCGCCGCCGATTCGAGGGTCATGGTCATCGTCGACATCTACAACGTCAAGGGACAACTGGTAAAGCACCTGTTCGAACTTCCCCTCTACGGGGGGCGTTACAAGGACATGGAATGGGACGGGACCAATGACAAGGGCGAGAAGGTATCGAACGGCATATATTTCATTAAGGCCAGGGCCGGGAGCGAGGAAAGCGTCAAAAAGATCGTCGTTCTCCGCTAGTCCCCGTTTCTTGAGACTAATCCGGGTCTGTATGCGGACGGCAGTCGCATTTGAATGAACGTCGATCCGGGATGGATTGTCCGCCGCAGCGCGCGTATCGATGTCGTCACCGCCGCGGTGCGTTCCTGCCCATGCTTGCAAATGAAGCTCGTCCATGATATATTATTCCCGGCAGCCGGTATTTCTCGCATCCGTTATGTGAAATCATTTGACGGCTCGACGCTTTAATGGTATAAACTACCACATGTAGCGTTACTGATATTTATTTCTACATCATGATGTGGTGACGAACGCTTGGATTCAAGGGATGGGAGGAGATGTACAATGAAGCGAGAGGCTCATGAAGATGACTTCCTCAAGAAAGGCAAGAATTACGTGAAATTCCATAGATTACTCGCCAAAGCCGAAGTGGATGGAAGACTGGACGGTAAATTCAGATGCCCGGTATGCGGGATGAGATACCTTTCCGAAAAGCAGGCTGATGACTGCTGCAGGATAATTTCCGACTGAAAGAACGACGCGGTACCGATACGATCGTGTTGATGGGAGGTTTTTGTGACGCAGAGCAGGAAGGGCGTCAAAAATGAGGCCAGGGTCATCGAACAGTATTGCTCCGTATGCAAGAAAACGTTCGATATGGAAGTGGTCGAGGAAGCCGAGAAAAATGACGTTCTCTGGTTGAAGTGCCCGGGATGCGATGGTTTTCTGCCTTACATGGTCGAGTCCGAGGAGGGGGACGACAAGGTGGATGAGCCGGGGGAAAACCAGCAGGAAATAGCTCCGGAAGACTTTTCTGCGGAGGACAAGGAAAACTCGCTGGAATACGACAAATCCATGATATATAAAACCGACGATATCATCTACCACAGGTCGTGGAACGACTACGGCAAGGTCATTGCCAAGGAGACTCTTCCCGGGAACAGAAAGACGATCCTGGTCAATTTCGGTCACCAGGGGAAAATACGTCTCCTTGAGGGAGAAGGCTAAAGGGATTGTCATTGAAACGGATTTCTTCCTGCCTTTTATCCCTCGGGGTCGCCTTATGCCTGTCCTGTATTGCCGGGACGTCCCTGGGTGCCGGACTTTACCTGAATCTGCCGACATGGTTTCAACCCGCGGACACTTCGGGAACTGAACTGGTCGCAAGCGAAACCTGGTTTGAATCCGGATGGAGTGACGCCATCGTGCTTGGCGTCGAAGTCCGGTTCAATCCGGGCCGGCGTACTTCCGTGAAACTCGGGATCATCTATCCGGCAATCCATAAGGATGGAGGGTTCAGGCATGGTTTCGGCGATGGCTTCATAAGCTCCACCACGCGCGTTTCCGGGGACAGCCTGAATACGGACGGATTATTCCTGCGATGGGACATCAGAATTCCGACAGGTTCCGGAGCGATGGAGCCTTTTGGTTTTCGAAGAGATGACGGCGGTGTTTATCCCGATGCGGGAGCCGGGTTCGAATACAGAAAAAAAACCTCGTTCTGCGTTCTGAGAGGATCGGCTACATGGACCAAGGTCGGCCAGGGTCAGGTGAAGGGCGACTTCGTAAACGGGGATTACCTTCTTGCGGGGCTCGGCCTCGGGATCTCTGCGGGCAGGTATACGACCGTTCACGGAACAGTATTCGGAATCGATTTCGACGGCAGGGGGTATCGTGAATGTTACCTCTTCGGTCTCACGCAGGTACTTTCAGGCGGAATGGACATGACGCTGACCTGCGGGGTCGAAAGAGGCAACGACGACGAAAGGGTTTTTGACTCGTCCGTCTCCGTCATATTTACAAGCCGATTCCCGGTCGCCGACGCGGCCGGGGAAGGCGATTGATCCGCCGGCCCCGCGGGCATCGATATTCAAAAATCAATTCATATATGCAATATGCGAATACGGCCTGTCCCTGTTGTTTCCAGTTGTGGAGCATAGGCCTGCCCTTTCCGGGGATGTTACTCCCCATTCGAGGCACATCCCTTGCGTTTCTCCGGCTTGAAGAAAGTGCATACATACTGGAGGATACAGTCGATGATCGCTCCCCGCTTCGAGACACAACCAGCCGAGAATCCCGTTCGGGCGCTTTCCGCCGTGGTTGCAGTGAGGGATCCCGGGCTGCGCGCGGTGATCGGCGAACAACTCCGCGGGTGTTGCATAGGGGCCCTGCCGGTCGACGACGGCGTCCCGTTTCCACGGAATATGAAGGATTGCGCCGCCGACGCTCTCTTCGTCGAATGCGGCCCGGAAGACGGGGAGAGCCTGAATTTAATCGGCGAAACTCGCAAAAAAGGTTACGGCGGAGTAATCATAGCCGTCACTGCCGGGCGCGACCCTGCCTTCGCCCGGTCGCTCCTCAGGGCGGGAGCGGATCATATCCTGCATGTCGGCGCCGAAGAGATGGAATATGACATAATCGCCGGCAAAATCGAATACGGGCGGGCGAGGGAGAACACCCTCCATGAAATGCTTGAGAAATTTTTCGAACCCGTCGAACAGGGCGTCATCCTTTTCGATGGAAAAATGGAGTTCGTCTTCGCCAACCGGTCGGCCAGGTCGATCCTTACTGTGAGGGAGGATGTGCAAATCGGCAGGATGATAAAGAGCAACTGTCCGGAATCGATCTTCGCGAAAAGCGCGCTGAACGGTTCGGCCATCACTTACGCCGACGTCACCCTGCCGGACGGGGAGACCCGCAGGATGCTGGGACTCGAAGTATGCTGTTTCAGGGCGGCACAGGAAGGACCGCTCTATATGATCCTGATACACGATTTCTCGACGTACAGGAAACTCGATGAGCTCAGGTCGAGATTCGCCACCTCCCTGTCGCATAGGATGCGCACGCCGCTGACTTCCATCAGGAACGCGGTGAAATTGCTCGGGGAAAACGAACAACCCCTGGGAACGCCCGAAAAGGAAAGGTTGATAGACATCGGCTGGAGGAACGTCGAAAAGCTCATATCGAATCTCGATGAACTGCAGAAGATATTCATGATCGAATCCGAGGAACTAAACGTGTGCAGGACGATGGTCAGGGTAAAGATGGAAATCAGGACGATATTCGAGCAGTTTGTCGGTGAGAATAAGATCAGCGGGTACAAATTAAGCGTTCCGGACATAATGGTGTTCACCGGAAGCGGAAGGCTCAGGGATTTCTTCGTTTCGGCGATCGACGCCTACGATGTGTGGCTGTCCGGTCTTCCGTTCATCGAATGCAGTACCTCGCTTAAGGAAGAGTACGATTTCTATGGCGAAATAAACAGGAAACTCGTGATCTATCTAAGACCCCGGACGACAAGCTGGCTGAAAACTTCCCGTGAAAGCCTGAAGGATTTTCTCTCGTGTAACGAGGCGCATCGCGGTCTCGTGCTCGGAAGGCTTGCCGCCGCGTTGGAAGGCGAGCTTCAGATCAGCCCGGGCAACACGATCAGTCTCTCGATACCGCTCGAACCGCAGTTCAGCAGGGAGAAGGATCTGGTGCACCCGCTTCACATGATGATGGAACGGGCCGATATAACCGGCGCGGGGTTCAATCTCGTGACCCTTTCGATGAACGGCGAGGTGGAAAACGGATCGAAGTTCGGGAACATGATCGAAAAGGTCCTCTGCCAGCAACTCGGCGGCGACGCCGTCGTATCCAGGGGTGAAAGCCCCATGTGTTATTCCCTGTTCATAAACAACAGGTCGGCTGAAGAAGTGGATACGCTGATAAGATCCATTCGCGAAAATTTCCTCAAATCCTGTCACCTGAGCGGAGAAGAAGTGCATCCCTCGATTCACTGGGATATCAAGTACAGCCGTGCGCCGGGCGTGAACGAATCGCCGATCGAAAGCATACTGGCCGTCGATGTGACCTGAATTTCAGACCCCGACTTTTTCCCTGGCAGGTCTTGTTTTCTTCGAGGATCTCGGCTGTTCATCGGTTCGCATGGACAGCAGCAACAGGCTCAATGGTTCGGATATGGTGTGCTTTACATTAGGAAGATGGTTGTAGAATATGTAATCGCCGGTCTGCGATTCCATTATTTTGTGGAAAGCGGATTTGCCGTCGAAACTCCTGAACCTCGAATGCACAATCTCGCCTTTTTCGAAGTAGATCTCGCCGCGGTTTTTCCCGGTCATCACGGCGAGTCTTCCGGTCTTGAGGTTGCTGTTGAGCAGGGACACGATATCAAGCACCGGAATGAGGTTTAGACTGCCCTGGAGGGGATAGTTTTTGATCCTGGTCCTCCTGCGCAGGTTCAGGACCAGCAGGACCGCGGCGGCGGCAAGAAGAAGAATCGAAATATTGCTTTTCAGAATGGAAAAGGCGCGTGGCATGGGGTTTTCCATCGTTTTCATCCCGCGAAATCCCTTTTCTTCGGTCCCGGCGGCCTGCTCTTTTTCATCTTTAGTGTCATTATCGGCGTCGATTAATGCAAGTTCGTTCAGCTTTTCCGCGGCCCATTCGTTTTCAGGATCCAGGTTCAGGACCTCCCGAAGCGCTTCTTCGGCATTCTTCCTGTCTTCGGGTGAGTAGTCCGCCAGTATCGTCCTCGCCCTGTCTATGGCAGCGTCGGCCCTGGAGCAGGACATGCGGCTCTCGACCTCATCAAGAAGGGAGGCCAGGTCGCCGTTGGACGGGTCCCTCTCCATGGCCTGGCGCAGGTATTCGTCGGCCATCTTGAGATTGCCGAGCGCGAGATGGCATCGTCCCAGCATTTCAAGGGGAAGCGGATCGTGCGGTTTTATCCCGAGGTAGAGGGAAAGTTTCGGAACCGCCAGATCGTATTTGCCGGCGCCCATGTGACTTTCCGCCTCGCTCAACAGCTTCCTGGTGAG
>JBFYZH010000016.1:0-10441 GCA_041309605.1 Candidatus Krumholzibacteriota bacterium | reverse complement strand
GGTTCTGGATCTGTTCCCTTATCTTTTCGCCTTTTTCCTTGATCGACAGGCAATCCCTGATGATCGCCGAATCGGTCGCCTTGTTGCCCATGGTCGTCGCCTCCCGGTGTATTTCCTGAAGCAGGAAGGTGAGTTTTTTGGAGACCTCGCCGCCTTTTTTCAGGATTTTTCCAAACTGCTCGAGATGGCTCTTCAGCCTGACCAGTTCTTCCGAGAAATCGGCGCGATCGGCCATCACCGCCGCTTCCATGGCCCACCGGCCGCCGTCGATCTCGACCCCGTTCATGATCTGTTCCAGTCTCTTTTTAGCCCGTGAAACGGAGCGTTTCTTCGCCGCCGGCGCTTTTTTTTCTATGTCGGCGGCGATCACTCCGATGGCCGCCAGGCGATCCTCTATGTCGGCCTTCAGGGCTTCACCTTCGTTCACGCGCATCGCGACGCATCTTTCGATGGCTGCCGAAAGGGCCTTGTCCACCGCGGTCTTTATCCTCGCGTCGGGAATCGATTCGGACTTGTTGGAAAAAGCCTCGGGCAGGGAAAGAAGAGTGTTGATATCGACCTGCCCGGGAATACCCTCGTTCCTGACGAACTCGTTCAGTTTAACGTAGGTTTTTTTAAGAAAATCACTGTTGATCTCGAAATTATCGATCTCGAAATCCTTGTCGAACGAAACGGTCACGTATACATGCCCGCGACTTATTTTTCTGCGCAGGGCCTTTTCCACGTCCTTTTCATATTCCCCCAGGATGCGGGGCATCCTTATGGAAAAATCGATGTATCTGTGGTTGACCGTACGGATCTCGACCGATACCTCCCCGCTGCCGATACCGGCGGAGCCTTTCCCGAAGCCTGTCATGCTGGTCACCATCTTGTTCTCCTCTTTCCATTAAACGACGATTTCCCTATGTGCGGACATCTTAAATGGAAGGAGGGGTGTTTGTCAAAACCGCATTTGTTTCCTTCCGTGGCCCGGCCGTAGGGATTCGATCTTTTCAACGCTCCGGGGAAAATCCGTCATTATATGCCTTTGCGACCCGGGGACCGTTGACATCGCGGTATTCTCAACTTATGATACCGCGATGAACGGTATCGCCGCATACGCGCTGGCAATCGAACTCGGGAATAGTCTTCCCGGCAGCAGGATCCTGAACTGCCTGCTGCTCCCCGCGGGATTCAGGTTGATCCTCGACCATCCCGGCATACCGTGCATCGACGTCCTGTTTTTCTCGAGGGAAGCGGAGATCGTTCCCGCCCCGGCTCTTGAAATCCCCCCGGAATACACGCGTGAAGTGTACGGCATGATCCGGGACTCGACGGTGGCGTACGTGCGGGGGCTCGGGCTCGACCGGATCATAACGATCGGCCTGCTCAAGGAAGGTCCCTGGGCGGAAAGTCGCGAGTACTGTCTGAGGATCGATCTTTCGCCCGGCATGAAGGCGGTATCCCTTTACCAGATTCCGGGGGACAGGTCCTGTGGATGTCATGGATCCTCCAGGTCGAGGGTGCCGGACGGCCCGTTCGAAACGCCCGCCGCCAGACGATGGTCCATGCTCGACCTTCCCGAAGCATGCCCGGCGGAGGTATCGGCCGTTTTCGAGCCGGGTCCGGCCGGCGGGGGCGCCGGATCGACCGGAGGAAAATGCGCATGGGAAAACGCGGCGATTCTCGTTTCGATGATCGAGGGACTCGACCCGGTCCTGTCGCGTTTCTTCGTATCTGAGTCCGGATTTTCCCCGGCGAAGATATGGATGAACCTCTCCGCGGCCGGCAGGGCCCTTTCGTCAGGCCGATTCGAATGGAATATATACGACCTGCCCGGTACGGGAAAAGAGGGCAGGTGCGCGCTCTACGCCGTTCGGCTTCCGGCGGAGGGACGGTGCGAAAAACCTTCCGGAATGCTCGGAGCCTTCCACGCCAGGGCCGGCGAATATGTCCTTCCCTCCTATATGGAATACCTCAGATCCGCGGCGATGGCCCCCGTGAGAAAAGAGATCGGCCGCACGCGCAAGCTGCTGAAAAACCTTTCGGATGATCTCGACGAAGCCGGCCGGACCGGGGAATTCAGACAGTACGCCGATCTGCTAGTGACAAACCGCCATCTTTTAAAAAAAGGAATGTCGGGCATCACCTTGAAAAATTTTTCGGGCGAAGGCACCCTGACCGTCCCCCTCGATCCATCGCTCGACCCGGACAGGAACATAAGAAAGTTTTTCCGCAAGGCCAGGAAGGGCGCAAGGGGACTTCCGGTGATACGGGGCCGAAGGGACAGGATAAAGGCCGAAATCGAGAGAAAAATGATTTTTCTGGAACAACTCGCTTCTCTCGATTCCGTTTCCGACCTTCTTCGCCATGTCCCGTCGGCAAAACACGTTCCGGTCAACAGGGACGAAATGGAAAAAACAGCCGCTTTCAGGCGTTTCCGCCTTGACGACAGGCACTCGATCTATGTTGGCAGAAACGGCGCCGAAAACGACGAACTCACCCACGGTTTTGCTTCGCCGTCGGATCTCTGGTTCCACGCCCAGGGGAGTCCCGGTTCGCACGTCATACTCAGGGGGGCGGACAGGTCCACATCCAGGCAAATGATCGAGACTGCGGCGGCCGTGGCGGCCTGGTTCAGCAAGGCGCGCAACTCCGGGACCGTTCCAGTCATATACACGGAAAAAAGATATGTCCGCAAGCCGAGAAAATCACGCCCGGGATCCGCCCTCTGCCAGAGAGAAAAAACGATTTTCGTAAAACCGGCTCTTCCGGATGAAGATGGCTCCGCAACGGACGAATGAAAAATCGGCGAATGAAGATTCGCCGCATCACCAGCGGGCGCTCGACCCGGTGCGTGGAAATGACAAAAAAAAGGAGGCAGGAGGCCTCCTTTTTTCGATAACCCTATCTCTGTCAACGGCAGGTTGTGATACCTTTCGTCGACCGGTGTGGATGGTTATCTCTCAGCCACACACCTTCCTGTTACCGCGGGCAATATATTAATTTGCAAAAGCCGTACCAGAAACAAAAAACCGCCTCACGATCGGCGGTTGCAACTTGTTGCAATTATAGTAGATACAAAATGTCGATATTTCGGCTTAAATTCCCCTTGAGACCCGGCAGGCCAATCTAGTAAAAAAAACTTATCGCGCGTTAAAAATCTTAACGCTTATTTCTCAACATACCCTGTTTCGGTCCCCAGCAAAAAACTGTTGCCGCCTCCAAACCCGGGATCGAGTTCGACAGGAGGAAACAGTCCCCACTGCATGGTAATATTGCAGTAAGGGACAATTTCATTTTCAGCGGGAAGTACAAAAACCCTGTGATGCTTCGAATCGACACGTGAAAAAGTCATGTAGTAGTTACCGGACGTCATTATGCGATAGGTGATACTGTCGAACTTGACGATCCTGCACCCCGGGCTCACCGTCTTCTCATCGATCGGTATGGCGAGCTCTTGTGCCGAAACGAACGAAGAGGCGAGAATCAGCAACGTGACCGAAAACAGGAAGACTATCGTAATGCCCTTCATCAAAACCTCCCCTCTTCTTTCAAGAAGAAATGGGTTTTTCCCCTCTCAGGCGCGTTTTATCATCGAAGCGAAACAATGATGTACCAAGCGTTCGGTACTATAGCATATTTTCGATTTTTATACCATATTTATTTAAATTCTAACGCAATTCCAGCCATATCAACTTTCCCGCTCATTCCCCATCCTTTGTATTTCATCGAGAAGGTTCCCGAGAAAATCCCTTTCGATCTTTCTCATCACCGTTCCCTTTTTGAACAGCACCGCCCCCGAGGCCGTCCCCGCCAGTCCGACGTCCGCGTGGGCCGCCTCCCCGGGGCCGTTTACCTCGCAACCCATCACCGCAACCTTCAATCCCCTTCCGATCCGCGGGAGAATCGTTTCGAGTTCTTCTGCCATGGCCGCCACATCGATATGACTTCTCCCGCAGGTGGGGCACGATATTATCTCCGCAACGTCGTCACGCAACCCAAGGGCGGACAGCATCGCCGCCGCCACGATGACTTCCTTTACCGGATCGCCTGAAAGCGACACCCTGACGGTGTCCCCTATCCCTTCCGAAAGAAGCATCGTTAGGGCGACAACCGATCTTGCCGTTCCCGAAAGGACAGGGCCCGCCTCCGTCACCCCCACATGCAGCGGGTAGTCGTTGGATCCCGCGAAGATCCTGTTTGCCTGCACGGTCGTCGCGGCATCCGGGGATTTCAGGCTGAACACCATGTCCCGAAAACCCATCTTCTCGATGGCGTCCCTGTATCTTTCTGCGCTTTCGCCCAGCGCTCCGGCGGGATCGTCCCGGTACACGCGTTGGAGATCCTTTTCAAGACTGCCGGAGTTTACGCCGATTCGCACCGGTATTCCGGCATTTCCCGCCGCGTCGATCACCGCTTTCACCTTGTCCCGGCCTCCTATATTTCCAGGATTTATCCTGACCCCCGCGACCCCGGAATCTATTGAAGCGACAGCCAGCCTGTAATCGAAATGTATATCGGCCACAACCGGTATCGGGCTTTCGCCGCAGATCCATTTCAGCGAACGGGCGTCACCTATATCCCTGACCGAGACCCGCACGATCTCGCATCCGGCGTCCGCGAGGGACTTTATCTGCCCGCAGGCTTCCTCGCGGGCGGAAGCCGGAAATGTAGACATGGACTGGATCGAAACACGGTGGTCTCCGCCCACTCCCACGCCGCCGTAGTAGACGGCCCTGGTCTTCCTCCTGATCCCGGTCATCCGCGCTTTTCCACCTGTGCCGCCGGCTTTATCCTTCAACTCAAACCTCCTGGAGCCCCGGTCCCGCCACGCGGGAATCCCCCCTTCTTACCGTGATTCCCTCGCTGTCGAGATGCTCGAGCAGGGGAACCGCGTATTTCCTGGAAAGAGCGAATTCATCCTTGAACTCCCCGACCGACATCGAACCCGAGGCGGAAAGGATCTCGGCAAGCCTTTTCTTCATTCCGTCAAAAGCGTTCGAATCCATGTACCCCTCCCCGCCTATCTTCCTGACCCTGCCGTCGGACTGGAGTATATGCAGGTATCTTACGAGCAGCTTTTCATCGCCCAGTAGATGGATCAGGTCCTGGCGTCCGGCGAACTGCAATCCGGCGTCCCTTATCCTTTTTTCGAGAACTCCCATCAATTCAATATCGCGCCCGGAAAGTTCGAGTTCTCCGCTTCCCGCCCTCACCCTGCCCGCGCGGAAAAAGAGCCTGTTCGCGTCCCTGCCCCGCGCGAGAAGATATTCGAAAACCGGTCCGCTTCCCAGGCCGGCCTCGAAACGCAGCCGCTCGCGGTCGACCCCCCAGACCAGGGGGTTCGCCGATGAAAATCCTTCCAGAACCGCCATGAGCCTCTTTTCGCCTTCCATCAGCACTTCCTCGGAAAACAGCCTCCCCTCGATCCACCTGGCCCTGCCGCCGGCTTCCAGCAATCCCGCCTCATGTTGCGCGTTTTTATCCGCGATCCCGTACGACCTTATGCGCGCCGCGGATATTCCATCGAGTTTTTCCCTTTTTATCAACGCCAGTATCATTCTCTCCGGATCCCGGGATAAAAGGTCCTCGAGCTCGGAAATGAGATCCTGCCGGAATCTTTTCGCCTTCAGCGCGACGGGATCGAGCACCCTGCCCCCCCCCAGGACCCTCATGGGAGAATATGTTCGCAGTATGAACCCGTCCTGTCCGAACGCGACCACGGGACTCTCCAGCCGAAGCTGGACGAACCCTCTCTCGCCTTCGGAAAGCTCGTCGCGGTCGAGGAGAATCGCGCGCGCAAGCACCTCGGCCGCGGCGTGATGTAACCGTACCCTCTGCCTGTTTACAAGACGCGAACCCTTCGTGCCGCTCATCTCGAGGACAACGTTCAAGATGCTCGTTTCTTCGCCCACTCCGGGGGAGAGCAACTGCGCGCCCGGCTCGATGTCTTCGATCTTTATCCCGTGCAACGCCAGAGCCGTCCTCATACCGGCCCGCGCCGTGGAGAGTGCCCTGTCGAAATTATGCACATTCCTGACCCGGACGCGGTTCGCCCCCGGCCATATCGCGAGTTCGTCGCCCACGCTCACCTGTCCCGACCACGCCGTTCCCGTCACGATCGTCCCTATGCCGCTCCGCGTGAAGACCCTGTCGACCGGAAGCCTGAAAAAATCCCTTCCCCTTCCAGGCTTCGTTTTCAACGCCTCCGCGCGCAGCAGCTCCCTTAGCTTTGCGATTCCTTCTTTCGTGACGGCGGAAGTTCTCACCACGGGGGCCTTCTCCATGGCGGTCCCCCTGAGCAGATCGACCATCTCGCTCTCGACGATTCCGGCGGTTTCCTCGTCCACAAGGTCGATTTTCGTCACCGCCACCACGGCGTCTTCGACGCCGAGCAGCCGCAGAACCTCGAAATGTTCCACGGTCTGGGGCATGACTCCCTCATCGGCCGCGACGACGATCAGCGCAAGATCCACTCCGACAGCCCCGGAGACCATGTTTTTCACGAATCGTTCGTGTCCCGGCACGTCGACAATGCCCGCCTCCATATTTTCGCCGAGATCTATGGGCGCAAATCCGAGAACTATGGATATGCCCCGCCGGCGCTCCTCCTCGAGACGGTCCGTGTTGCGGCCGGTAAGCGCCTTGACGATCTCCGTCTTGCCGTGGTCCACGTGGCCCGCCGTCCCAATGATGATATGTTCCAAAAAGGCTTCCACCTTTCAGACGGTCAACCGGGGATCCTCTCTATCGACGCGCCGAGAGCCCCGAGTTTTTCCTCGATCCTTTCGTATCCCCTGTCGATATGGTAGATCCTGAGGATCTTCGTCTCGCCCTCCGCGGCGAGCGCGGCCAGGATGAGGGCGGAGCTGGCCCTGATATCCGTCGCCATCACGGGCGCCCCCTGAAGCGAATCCACCCCGGTGACCACGGCGACACTGCCTTCCAGCGTTATTTTCGCGCCGAACCTTTTCAGCTCGGGCACGTGGGTGAACCTGTCGGAGTAGACGCGTTCTCTTATCGAACTCGTTCCTCCCGCCCGGCAGAGAACCGCCATCATCTGTGCCTGCATGTCGGTGGGAAAGGAAGGATAAAATCCCGTTTCGATGTCGACCGGCCCGATCCGGTCCGGACCGTGTACGGTCATCCTCCCTTCGGCCGTTTCTACCCGCGCGCCGCAAGCCTCGAGTCTTTCTATCACCGCGTGCATGTGCCCGGGCTCGCAGCCGGTTATCTCCACCCTTCCTCCGGTCATCGCCGCGGCCGCGGCGAACGTCCCCGCCTCTATCCTGTCGGGAATGACGCGGACGCTGAACGGCTTGATATCCCCGACTCCCTCGATTTCTATCCTGGACGTGCCTTCGCCCGAGATCTGCGCCCCGGCCACGTTAAGCGCCCGGGCAAGGGCCGATATCTCCGGTTCGCGCGCCGCATTCTCTATCACCGTCCGACCGTCGGCGAGCACCGCCGCCAGCATGAGGTTAACCGTGGCGCCGACGCTCGGCAGCGGGAAAATGATCTCGCCGCCCCTGAGTCTCGCGGCTTTCGCGTCGATATACCCGTGGTCTATCCTGATGTCGGCCCCCAGCGTCTTCAGCCCCTGCAGGTGAAGATCGACCGGTCTCGGCCCCCAGGCGCATCCTCCGGGCATCGAAACGCGGGCCCTTCCGAATCTCGCCAGAAGGGGCCCCAGGGCGTATATCGACGCCCTCATGGTCCTCACCAGGTCGTACGGGGCCTCGAAAGAATCGACATTGGAGGCGTCGACCGACATGACCCCGTTTTCGAATTTCGAGGGTATCCCGAGTACCGCGAGAAGTTTCATCATCGTCGCGGTGTCGCGCAACTCGGGAACGTTTTCCAGCGTGCATCTTCCTCCGGTGAAGATAGTCGCCGCCATGAGAGGCAGCATCGCGTTCTTCGCGCCGCTGACCGGGACGCTCCCTTCGAGCCTGCACGGTCCCGTTATCCTGAAACTGTCCATCAACGCGCTCCTTCCCGGCCCCGCGGCAGGTATGCCGAAATCATTCTCTCGATCCGGTTGTAATCCTTTCTCGTACGTATCGTCTCGTATCCGCGCACGCCGAGCATCTCCGTTACGCTTCGAGCCTGTCCCGCTCCGGCCTCCACTGCGAGGAATCCTCCCGGTCTCAGGAAAACCGTTCCCGCCCCGGCAAGCAGCGGGTAAAAACAGAGCCCGTCGGCGCCTCCGTCAAGAGCCGCGCGCGTTTCGAACCCGGATACCTCCTCCTGTAATCCGTCTATGTCGGCGGTCGGCACGTACGGCGGATTGGACACGAGAAGGTCGAAGGCGGGCGCGCCCGAAAGCGCCTCGAATCCCGATCCGGCGAAAAGGGCGATCCTGTCAGATACGCCGAGCCTTGCGAAATTTTCCCCCGCCAGCCTCGCGGCGCGGGAAGAAACGTCGAACGCGACTCCGCTCCACTGCGGATTCCTGCTGGCCAGGGCGCCGGATATTATGCCGCTGCCCGTTCCGAATTCGAGAAACCTGACCGGACCGGTCCCGTCCAGTTCCTCCTCGATCCATTCGACAAGGAGCTCGGTTTCGGGCCTCGGGATGAAGACGTTTTCGCGGACCTTGAACGGAAGGGAAAGAAACTCGACCTCGCCCAGTATATATTGAAGCGGACAGCGCCCCGCCCTTTTTTTGAGGTCGCTCCTGTATTGTTCGATTATATTTTCCTCAAGCCGTTCGCCGAAACGCAGGTAGAGATCCAGGCGGGAACAGCGAAGGGCCTTGGCAAGAAGGTGTTCGGCGCTGAGGCGCGCCGATTCGACTCCGTGTCTCTGCAGATAACCTTCCGACAGGCGCACGGCTTCCATGACGGTAGGCGTCTTTTCCATTTTTATTCTCCCGGCTTCTTTTCCTTTTCCATCTCCGCCGCCAGAAGCTTTTCCCTGTGCGCGACCGCCAGCTCGCCGACCAGTTCGTCGAGATCGCCGTCGAGGATCCCGCCGAGATTATGAAGCGTCAGGCCTATTCTGTGGTCGCTGACCCGGCCCTGGGGATAGTTGTACGTTCTGATCTTCGCGCTCCTGTCGCCCGATCCGACCATTCCCCTTCGCGCGGCCGCTATCTCGTCGGCCTGTTCCTGCCTCGCTTTTTCGAGGAGCCTCGACATGAGGACCTTCATCGCCTTCGCCTTGTTCTTGTGCTGCGATTTCTCGTCCTGGCAGGTTACGACCATTCCGGTCGGCAGGTGCGTGACCCTTACCGCCGAGTCCGTCGTGTTGACGCTCTGGCCTCCAGGCCCGCTCGACCTGAATACGTCCACCTTTATATCCTTCTGGTCGACCTGCACGTCGACCTCCTCCGCTTCGGGGAGAACGGCCACTGAAACGGCCGAAGTATGGATCCTTCCCCCCGATTCGGTCACAGGCACCCGCTGCACCCGGTGTACGCCGCTTTCGAATTTCAGCTTCCCATAGGCTTCGGGCCCGCTGATGAGAAAAATGATCTCCTTGAATCCGCCCATCTCCGTGGGGCTGCTGCTGAGTACCTCCACCTTCCATCTCCGGTTCTCGGCGAATAAACGGTACATCCGCGCGAGATCGGAGGCGAACAGCGAAGCCTCGTCTCCTCCCGTGCCGGCCCTGATCTCCATCACCGTATTTCTCGAATCGTCCGGATCGCTGGGAACAAGGAGAAGCTTGATCTCTTCCTCCAGGCGCCCGACCTCCTCCCTGACCTCGTCTATCTCGGCCCTCGCCAGAGCCGTAAATTCCGGGTCTTCCGCATCCTCCAGCACCTGCCTTGCCTCTTTGAGCCTCGTCGCGAGCCCCAGATATCTTTTTATCGCCACTACGGCGTCGCCGAGGTCGCTGCGTTCCATGCCGAGCTTCCGGTAAAGAGCATGGTTCCTTATGTTTTCGGGCTTCGAAAGATCCTCTCCAAGCTGATCGTAGCGTTTGAGTATCTTTTTGTATCTTTCTATGAAATCCAAAAAAGCCTCCGGTCAAGCATTCCCCGCCGCGGGTTCCGGCGGCGACAAAGCCCCGCGGGAATTAACTCTAATTAATTACGCCGCGTCTTTCCAGCAAAGTGTCGTCGAGACTGGCATTAAGAGCCGCGATGGCGACCTCGATCTGGTCGGGCGAAGGTTCCTTGGTGGTAAACCTCTGCATCCTGAGGCCCGGCCAGAAGAGAAATCCGATCTGCCTGTTCACGCCGGGGCGCGCGGACAATCTCAGGACCTCGTAGGAGAGGCCGCCTATAAGTGGAATGAACGAGAATCTTATCAGCCTGTCGCCGAGGTCGTCCGGTTTCCCGAGAAAAATGAAGACCACGACGCTGACAAGAACGACTATCAGCAGAAAACTCGTGCTGCACCTCGGGTGGTATCGGGAATGTTTCATGGCCGTTTCGATCGTCACGTCTCCTTCGTCCTCGAAGGCGAAGATAGTCTTGTGTTCGGCTCCGTGATATTCGAATAAGATA
>JBFYZH010000015.1:0-17440 GCA_041309605.1 Candidatus Krumholzibacteriota bacterium | reverse complement strand
CAGATGCACGATCGTGGGTCTGTCGAACCTCAAGAGCCCGAGATCCCTGTAGGTCGCGTGATCGAGGCCGCAGAGAACGACGTCGATTCGATCCCTGTCGATTCCCCTCGAAACCAGGTCGTCCGCCGTGCTGGGACTTATCACCATGAACCTGTTCTTTCTGAAGACCGCCGGGATGAACCTTTCCAGGAAAAGTACATAAGCGCCCGTCAACCATCCTGCTTCCCTGAATACCGTCGTCCCGAAAAGGTGCGGGATCACTCCCACGACAGGAGTCCTGCAGTAAAGAGGCATGAAGAAGGGAAGCTTGTTTATATCCTCCAGAATGACATCGCACGGATGTTTCTTCATATACCTGCGGGCCATTATCGGCAGGACGAAATTGGCGTCGAACCAGTGCCCGCCCCTGATAATCCTTACGCCGTCGACCTCGTCCTCCCTCGAACAGCCGGGGAATCCGGACGTTATTTCGACGGCCTCGTGCCCCCACCGAACCAGGTGCGAGAGGATCTCCTGCATGTGGAGTTCGGCGCCGCCGGCTTCGGGATGCAGCGAGTCTCTCCAGTTGAGGGCCAGGACTCTCATCATTCTTCCTTTTACTTCTTTTCGGCTATCGTGCCGATAACGACGGTCGTATAAATCATGATCCTCGCGCGAAGAAGCCTCTCCCTTAGAGCGGCGCACAGCTTCCTGGATAAGGCGAAGACGCGCGGATACATGGGAAGCCTTACCCCGGCGCCGATCAGGCTCTTGCGCAGCATCCTGTACCATATCGGCGGATTGAGCCATTCGCCGTATGTTCCGACGATCTTGAACCCGCAGTCTTCCAGCAGCCTCTCCAGTTCGCGCGCGGAAAACTCGGTTTCCCATCCGGCGAACCACCTGCCGGACGAGATTAACAGGTGTTTGAGCAACGTATAGTAATGCCATCTCTGCGGCACGTCCACCAGTATGTACCCTCCGCGCTTGAGCACCCTGCGATGTTCGATAAGCATGTCGCGCGGATTGCGGAAGTGCTCCAGAAGCCCCTGGTGAAAGACCAGGTCGAAGGTCCCGTCGGGGAAGGGGAGCGCGAAGGCGTCGCCGCAACAGAGGGCCACGTCGTCGTCCGCCGCAATCTGGCCGCCGATGATTCCCAGGCTGGCGGGGCTGTAATCTAGAGAGACCACCGAGGCCCCGTGTCTGGCCATGGAGATCCCGTCCCTTCCGGTCCCTGCCCCCACCTCCAGGATCTTCATCCCGGCCGCCGGCGCGACCCGGGAGAAATGCCGGCCGACCCGCCCCTCGTTGTCGTAGACTTCGGAAACGTCCTTATCCTTGTCCCAGAAATCGTTCCAGTGCCTTTTCTCGGAAACTCTTTCAGGATTCAAACCCGCAGCTCCTCAGGATCCTTCGAGAAGCCGACCCGCCAGGAATGGCGGAAGCCCGGCCTTCACGATATCGCCCGCCTCCGCCTCTACGTCGTACGGGCATCTTTTAAAGGATACCGTATTTCTGTCCGGATCGAAAATACAGAACGAGGCCCTGCTGTCGCCGTCGCGCGGCTGGCCTACGCTTCCAGGATTTACGATGTATCTGTCGCCCGGATCGAGCCTTAAAATCCCGTCCTCGGGCATTCCCATCATCCCGTTATTGAAAGTATACACCATCGGGATATGGGTGTGCCCGATAAAACATACCCGGAAGTCGTGATTCATGAAGATCCCGCCCGCATCCTCGCCGGTGAGTATGTACGGCCACGACTCCGGATCCGTCGGTGAGGCGTGGGCCGCGATATAAAGTCCGCATTCCTTCCTCATAAGGAAACGCCTTCTTATCCTTTTGTCGTATTTTCCCTCCATCATTCTTTCGCTCCACAGGATCGCGTCCCTTGCGATGTCGTTCATTTCCCCGTGCAGCGACCGGTCAAGGAGGGACCATTCATGGTTGCCGAACAGGAGAACGGATCTCGGCAGGTTTAGGATCCTGTCGAGGACGGCGTCAGGATGAGCTCCGTAACCGATGGCGTCGCCCAGAAAAAGGAATTCGACCGGGCGGCAATCCCTGTACATGGACAGAACGGTTTCGAGGGCGCGAAAATTCCCGTGGATGTCCGAGCAGACGAATATCTTCAATCCTTCCTGACCTCTCTGGCCAGACGGTCGAGGATGCCGTTGACGAACTTTCCGGCCTTGTTCGAACTGAACCTGTGAGCGATCTCGATGGCTTCGTTGATAATCACGTTGCCCGGCACTTCCGGGAAATAGATCAGCTCGGCCAGCGCTATCCTCAGGATGTTCCTGTCTATGACGGAGACGCGCTCGAACTTCCAGTTCTCCAGGCACCCGATGATGCGGTTGTCGAGTTCCCCGCCCGACGAGTTCACCGTGGATACGAGCCTTCGAGCGTATCCGGCCGCTTCGTCGGACGGATTTCGTCTTTTCAGCATATCATCGAGAACGTCCTGCCATCCGGAACCGGATATTTCCGCGGCGTACAGCGCCTGCAGGGCGATTTCACGCGCCTTTCTTCTGCGGCTCATTTATCCTCTGTCTCTTTCCAGAGGCTCGCCATCTCCAGGGCCGAAAGGGCGGCTTGCCAGCCCTTGTTTCCCGCCTTGCTCCCCGCTCTCTCCAGCGCCTGCTCCTGCGTGTCGGCCGTGATTATTCCGAACGTGACCGGTTTTCCGGATCTCATGGCCACTCCGGAAATATCCTTCACGATCTGGCTCGCCAGAATATCGAAGTGGGAGGTGCTTCCCCTTATCAGGGAACCGACGCATATTACCGCGTCAGCGCCGGCGCCCACTATTCGCGCGGCAGCCTGGGGGATCTCGAACGCTCCAGGCACGCGGTAAACCCTGATATCCCCTTCCGACACGCCATGACGTTTCAGGCAGTCGATCGCTCCGCTCAGAAGGTTGTCGGTGATGAGCTCGTTGAATCTTCCCACGACGATCGCGAAACTCATGCCGGCCCCGATAAGCCGGCCGGTGATTTCCTCCACCATTCTTTCTCCTTTCGAATCGTTCACTTCATTCACCCCGCACAGCTCCGTCAAGCTCCCCGAAAAGGTGACCCAGCTTATCACGTTTTGTCGAGAGATACTTCACATTCTGCTTGTTCGGCTCTATCTCTATGGAGACACGCTCCACCACTTCCAGGCCGTACGCCTTGAGGCCGATGATTTTCTTGGGATTGTTGGTCAGGAGCCTGATCTTGTGCAATCCGAGATCCGCGAGTATCTGGGCTCCCGTGCCGTAATCCCTCAGGTCCGCCGGGAATCCGAGATCCTCGTTCGCCTGAACCGTGTCCCTTCCCCTGTCCTGCAGCGCGTAGGCCCTGACCTTGTTCATGAGCCCTATTCCGCGCCCCTCCTGCTCTATGTAAAGGAATACTCCGCTCTTTTCCCTGGCGATCATGCGCAGGGCCGACTCGAGCTGGTCTCCGCAGTCGCATCTCATCGAATGAAAAACGTCGCCTGTCAGGCACTGTGAATGGACCCTTACCAGGGCCGCCTCGTCTTTCCAGGGCTCCCCCATGACAAGGGCGACGCTTTCAGAACCGTCGACTATCCCTTCGTAAGCGAGAAGCCTGAATTCCCCGAACTTCGTCGGCAGGCTCGCGTCAGCCACCTTCCGAACAAGTTTCTCCTTCCTGCGCCTGTATGCTATAAGGTCGGTTATGGTCAGTATCTTCAGGTCGTATTTTCCGGCGAATGCCTCCAGTTCGGGAACCCGGGCCATCGTGCCGTCATCGGCCAGTATCTCGCACAGAAGGCCCCCCGGCATCAGCCCGGCGAGGCGCGCGAGGTCCACCGTCGCCTCCGTGTGGCCCGCACGGCGAAGCACGCCGCCGTCGACCGCCCTCAGGGGAAATATGTGCCCCGGGCGCGCGAGATCCTCCGGTTTCGTTTTCGGATCTATCAGTGCTCTGGCCGTCGTCGCCCTGTCATACGCCGATATTCCCGTGGTGGTGCCGTGCACGGCGTCGACTGAAACCGTGAAGTTTGTATTCATTCTCGCGGTGTTGTCCTGGACCATCATCCCGAGCCTGAGATGGTCCAGCCTCTCTCCGAGAAGAGCCACGCAGATCAGTCCCCGCGCGTACCTGGTTATGAAATTTATATCGTCCGCCTCCACCTTCTCGGCGGCCATGATCAGGTCCCCCTCGTTCTCCCTGCCTTCGTCATCTATTACGATGACCATCTTTCCGTTTCGAATGTCCTCGAGCGCTTCCTCCAGCGTACAGATACTGCTCACTTCGGATCCACCCCTTGCATCGCGTCCAACGGGTGACGGGTGATTCAACGACGAGTGAATTTATGAATATATTTTGCCAGAATATCCGCCTCTATGTTCACCTTCCTGCCGGGCGCGGCGTCCCTGAGATTGGTGTTTTCCATCGTGTGCGGGATGACGAAAACGGTGAACCTGTCTCTCGAAGGATCGGGACCGACCGTAAGGCTTATCCCGTCCACGGCAACCGGACATTTTGAGACCATGTAAAGCCCTATATCGGGATCAATCGATATCTCGATGCTCAGCGGGCTGCGTTTCACCGACAATATCGTTCCACATCCGTCTATATGGCCGTTCACCACGTGTCCTCCCATCCTGTCCGCCACCCTCAGGGCCCTCTCCAGGTTTACGCCGATTCCGGGCCTGAGATCTCCGAGGTTTGTCACCCTCAACGTCTCGGGCAGGACGTCGCATGAGAATGTCGCGTCGCCGAAACGCCTCACGGTCTGGCATACGCCGTTGACCGCGATGCTTTCGCCGGTATCGAGAGCGTCAAACCCCGCGCTCACGACCAGTTCCGCCCCCGTCGATCTTCTCCTCAGCGATACGACCCTGCCGACTTCTTCGACCAATCCCGTAAACATCAGTCACTCCCCATCCGGCCCATAAGGGCCAGCATATCCCCGTATTTAGACAGGTTACTCCTGTCGTAGACCGAGACGATATCGTCGCCCGCCCTCTCGCAGCGAACCAGGGCCAGCCCGTCTCCGGCCATCCACGACGGCTCTTCGACCTCCCTGTACCAGTCGGGCGCCCCCGCCGCGCCGAAAAGCGGAGCGTGAAAAAGGATAAGCCTGTCGAAAATCCCTTTTCTCAACAAATTCGAGGCCACCTTTCCGCCACCTTCGACCAGGACCGAAGAAATGCCGAGCCCGGCGAGCACGTCCACCCATCGATCGAGGTCCACCATGCCGTTGCCGGCCGGCAGCGCGTACACCTCGGCTCCGAGATGCTCGAGTCTTTTTTTCTTTTCGGCGTCCGCCCCATCTGCGCAGAACAGAAGGACCCTTTCTCCGGCCACGAGCCACCTGTGCTTTTCGGGAAAAGACAGGGACGAATCGAAGACCATCCTGACCGGCGGCTCCATCGATGTGTCATAGAAACGCCTGTCGAGCTCGGGATCGTCGGCTTCGAGGGTGCCCGACCCTATGGCGATCGATTCCATAACCGCCCTGAGATAATGTACATATTCCCTGGATTTATCCCCTGTTATCCGGCGCCGGCCCGCGGCGGCAATCCTGCCGTCGAGTGTCAGGGCCAGCTTCAGCGCGATGAAGGGCCTTCCCGTAAGTTTCCAGTGCACATAAGGCATGTTGCGTTCCAGGGCCTCCGGGGCAAGGACCCCGGCTTCCACCTCCACGCGATCCTTCCGCAACAGGCGCGCGCCGCGTCCCCTGACCTTCACGTCCGGATCGTGTATGCCGAAAACGACCCTTGATATGCCGGCTCCGACGATCGCCTCGGTGCAGGGAGGCGTCTTTCCGTAATGGCAGCAAGGTTCCAGGTTGAGGTACAATGTCGCTCCCTTAGTTTTTTGGGAGGCCCTCGCGATGGCTTCGATCTCGGCGTGCGGGTTTCCGGCGCGCGCATGGAATCCTTCGCCGGCCACCTTGCCGCCTGACACTATCACCGCCCCGACGAGGGGATTAGGAAATGTCCTTCCCGTCGCCTTACCCGCCAGTTCGATCGCCCTCGCCACGAATTTTTCGTCGTCGGTCACGCCGCACCGGCTCCCCCGGGCCCGTATCGCCCTGATCATTCCCACTGTCGAACTTCCGGGTAGATACGAAGGGAGGCGCCACACGGGAAAGCATGAACGCGCGAAGAGGTTCTGAAACCTTCTCCCATCCAGACTGTAACTGTCGGTACCGGGATTTCACCGGATCAGTGGACTGCGCGTCCATTCGCGGACTTTCACCGCCGGTGGGGAATCTCACCCCGCCCCGAAGGTTCAGGAGATGGCGGAAACGCCATTTCCATACCATCAATTATAGGAATATTCGGGGGGCTGTCAAGGGAGATGTGACTTTACAGTATCCGGAACCTGCCGACGAGCTGTTGCAGGCTTTCCGCCATCTGATCCAGTTCCTGGGCTTCCCGCATGGTCTCTTCGACGCTGTTGGTCATGCTCTCGGTGACCGTCATGTGCTCGCTCGCGGCGTCGGCGATCTGCTGGATCATGTCGCTGCTGCCGGTGATCAGTTCGCGAATCTCGCTCAGGGCCGAACCGGCCTGGTTGGCGAGGTCGGACCCCTTCTTCACCTCTTCGACGTTTTCCTTCATGGAGGCGATCATCTGCCTCGAATCTTCCTGTATCGTCGTTATCTTGGCCGATATCTCCTTGGTGGCCTTTACCGTGCGTTCGGCCAGCTTCCTGATCTCGTCCGCCACGACGGAGAATCCCTTCCCCTGCTCGCCGGCCCTCGCCGCCTCGATTGCCGCGTTGAGAGCCAGAAGGTTCGTCTGGTCGGCGATCTCGTCAATAACGTTGATGATCACGTCTATCTCCTTCGAACTCCTTCCAAGCTCCTCCATCTTCGAGGCGGATTCGTCTATCTTCTGGGATATCCGGTTCATTCCGTTCACCGCGCCCTTCACCACGTTCTCCCCGTTGTACGCCGAATCCATGGCCTGCTTCGACCTCTTCGCCGCGGTGATCGAATTCTGCGTGATCTGCCTCGTATTTACGCTGATCTCCTCGGTTGTCGTTGTTACGTGCTGCGAGGTGCTCGAAAGTCTCGACGAAGTATCGGCCACCTTTTTACTGGCGTCTATCACCTGCTGGAGCGCCAGGCTCATGTCGTTCGCCATGATATTTATCGAGCTGGTCAGTTCACCGAGCTCGTCGTCTCCGGTCACATCCATGCGCGCCGTGAAATCTCCGAGAGCGAGGGTCTGGGCGAAATCGCGCAGTTTCAGGATCGGCCTTATTATGGCGTTTGCCGTGATGAACGAAAAAAGCGTGAGCACGACGGCGAAAACTCCAAGTGTCGCCAGGTTGAAAACCCTGTTGTTTCTCAGGACCTGGTTGACGCGCCAGAAGGAAGTTTCGACTGCGATTGACCCGAGGAACTTATCGTCCATAAGGACCGTCCTGTAGATATAGAACCCGTCTTTGCTTCTCTGGACCCTGACCTCTTCGCCTTCGGGTATCTTTTCAAGGGGAACGGCTTTTTCACTTTCGTCGGCGGCGAAGGTCGCCACCGCCTTCCCATCGGAATCGTATATCGATATAGCCGTGAATTCCTGCATCTCCTTCAGGGACTTCAGGGTTTCCATCGTCGCCTCGTAGTCGCTGAACTCGAGGCTTGCCGAGATGTTGAAGGCTATGATCCTGCTGATATCGAGCATTTTTGCCTCGAGATCGTCGATGGTCATCTTGCGGTAATGGATCTCCTGGTAAATGCCCTGTATGGCTGTCACGAGCATGACGACGACAAAGGTTGAAAGGATCAGTCTCGATTTGATCGATTTCATGTGTAAAAGACCATTCATCGTGTCACCTCTGCAGTGGATCCCGAGCGCGCATGTAATCCGGCCTCTGATATCTTTTCGGAAGCATCGGCGTGCGGCTTAACAAAAAAAAGAGGTGATCGGATGTCCGCGGATTCGGCGCCGCGCGGGTTTAAGACCGGAGAATCTATTCGGTCAGCAGGGCCCGAACAAAAGCCCCGTGGTCGAAAGGCTCGAGATCGTCGATCCCTTCGCCTGTCCCCGCGTAGAGCACGGGGACGCCCAGTTCCTTCTGAATCTGGATCACGATACCGCCCTTTGCGGTGCTGTCCAGTTTGGCAAGGACGATCCCGGTGACGGGCAGCTCACGAACGAAGACTTCGGCCTGTCTGAGGCTGTTCTGACCGGAATTCGCATCCAGCACGAGCCAGGCTTCGAGCCCTGCACCTTCCATCCGGCCCGAGAGAACCCTGAAGATTTTCAGGAGCTCCTCCATCAGGTTGACCCTTGTGTGAAGCCTTCCGGCCGTATCGACAATGACCGTGCCGATGCCCTTCGCCCTGGCGGAAGTCACCGCGTCGAAAGCGACGGCGGCCGGATCGGAACCCATCTTCTGCCTTACAACCGGGACCCTGGTCCTCTCGGCCCATAATTCCAGCTGGTCTATGGCCGCCGCCCTGAAGGTATCGCAGGCGGCGAGCAGAACGGTGTCGCCTTCAGACTTCAACCTCGCGGCAAGCTTGCCGATGGTCGATGTCTTCCCGACCCCGTTGACTCCCACGACCACAATGACTCTGGGTTTTCCCGCGGGGGCTCTGTAAGGAGGGACCTCATTCATTATGGACAACAGTTCGACGGCTACCAGCGAAAGATAATCCTGCCCCCTGCCGTCCCCTTTCCGCTCCCTTTCCTTCACCCTTTCGACGATCCTTTCGGTCGCTTCGACGCCGATATCGGCCGAAAAAAGAATCGCTTCGAGCTCTTCGACGCCGTCGTCACCGAGTTTTCCGGACGAGAACAGACCCTGCAGCGGTTCGAGCAGGTGTTCCTTCGTTCTGCGCAGCCCGTTGACGAACTTGAGCATCGGCCACACGCTTCCCTAGTTGGAGGATACCTGGGTCTCGGCCATGGCCATCCCGGGCGACCTTCGGTTCTCAAGCACGTCTTCTATTTCGGCCAGGTTGACCGAAACGACCTTCGAAACGCCCTTCTGTTCCATCGTGACGCCGAAAAGGGACTGGGCCGCCTCCATGGTTCTCTTGTTGTGAGTGATGATTATAAACTGCGTGTCATGCGAAAACCTGTCCAGCATCCTCACGAACCTCTGGATGTTTGCATCGTCGAGCGGCGCGTCGACTTCGTCGAAGATGCAGAACGGACTTGGTTTTGCCCTGTACAGCGCGAAAAGAAGAGCCATCGCCGTAAGGGCTCTTTCACCGCCGGAGAGAAGGGATATATCCTGCAACCTCTTCCCTTTCGGCCTGGCGGATATTATGATATCCGCCTCCAGCGGATCGCTTCCTTCGCTCAGGTCGAGCGATGCCTCCCCTCCTTCGAAAAGGACCTCGAAGATCCCGCTGAAATATCCCTTGACCGCGTTGAAGGTTTCCAGGAAAAGGCTTCTCGCCTTCTTGTTTATTTTCGTGATAGCCTCTTCCAGTTCGCTCTTGGCCTTTACAAGGTCCTGCTTCTGCGACTCGAGAAAATCGAGCCTCTCCTTCTTTTCCTCGTATTCCTCTATCGCCCCGAGATTCACCGGGCCGAGACTATCCAGTTTCCTCTTCTCATTTTCGAGCATCTCGGAAGTTATCGACTGTTCCTCGACGGTCAGAGGCACCTCCACTCCGGCGAGATAACAGCCGAGGTCCGCATCGAAGACTTCCCTCGCTTTTTCCACAAGATCCCTCATCCTCGTGTCGATGGTGGAAAGCCTGATCTTCACCTCGTTGATCAGGTTGAAGATCCTTTCCCTTTCCGCCCGTCTCGCCTTCAGATCCGATTCCATGCCGGTTATCAGCGATCGTTTTTCCTCCAGTATCCCCAGTAGAGCGTCGATCTCCTCCTGGAAGGACCTTTCCTGGTCGATCAACCCCCTTACCGATTCTCTCTCCTCAGCCACAAGCGAAACGAGCTTCGATGATTCTTCCCTCGATGCGGATATCTCTTCGGTGCGCTGAGCGACTATGCCGCCGAACTGCTTTTCCATCTCGCCGAGACCGCGTATCTCTTCCCTCTGCTTGTCGATTATCCCGTGCAGGGATGCCAGCCTGATCTTCTTTTCGGTCAGCGCCGTCTCCAGGTCCGTTTTTTCCTTTATCTGTTCCGCCAATTCCATTTCGATCCGCGCCGAACCGGAATGGTCCCCCGTGCCCTGCCGCATCGCCAGGGCCAGCCTGGCTTCTTCGAGCTTCGACATGGTTTCCACGCGCGAATTTTCGATCTCATCGAGCGACTTCATGAGAAGCGAACATTTTTCCTTCTTCATTATGTAATCGCGCTCGATTTCCTGGAGTATTTCCCGCTTTCCGGCCACATCCTTTCTCGTCATGGATATTCTATTGTCAAGATCGGTCATCCTGGAACGGAGATCCTCCTTTTCGCGTCTTTCCTCCCCGCATCTTTTCTCCTCGGCGGCCGTCTCGGCTTGCAGCGCCGAGATTGCGTCCTTCATCCTTCCGATTTCCTCGGTCCGGCCGAGCAGCGATATCTCCTCCCCGGGGGCGCCGGAATAATATATGCCCTTTCCGCTGCAGAAATATATCCCGGACAGGGCGACCGCTCCGAATTCCCGTCCCGCGCCGGAAGCGATAAATGCCATGGCCTGGTCCGCGGTCTCGAAAACAAGGGTCCCGCCGAGCAGGTTGTCAGCCATCGGCCTGCGGGATCCGTCGACTTCGACAAAATCGCTGAGCCTGCCCACAAATCCCGCAATCTCTCCGGGGTGACCGCCCGCGCCCGGAGCGTCCACTTCCTCCACGAAAAAACGCACCCCCCCGAGCCGGTTGAGCGACAATTCGGATATCAGCTGCATCGCGCCCGACATGCTGTCCACCACGACTCCATCGGCCATTCCGCCAAGAACGGCCTCGAGAGCGGGGCGATACTTCTCGCTCGTCCTCAATATTTCCGCCAGCGGCCCCCTGACGTGCGAATCCCCCTTCTTCAGGACGTGCCTGGCGCCGCCCGGGAATCCTTCGAAATTCTCCTTCATCCTCAAATAAAGTTCGTGCCGGCTTATCAGTTTCGCCAACTCCGTTTTCATCCCGGCAAGGGAACTCTCCCTTCTGGAAAGTCCCGCGTCGACCTCTTCATGCCTCTTCGAGGAGATTTCCCGCTCCCTCTCCAGCCCTGACAACGATTCCTGAACCAGGGCAAACTCGGATCCCCTCTCGTTCTTCCGCGCGAACAATCCCCCGATCTCCCCCTCGAGAGAGACGATCCTTTCGCGCATCCCGGAGGATCTCTCGTCAAGTTCACGAAGAACGATCTCATAGTGTTCCTGGCTGCTCTTCACCCTGACCTGGTCCTGCAGGAAATCGAGTTGAGTCTGTTTCAGGTCTATCAGTTCCGATTGGAGCCTCTCGATGCGCATCGAGACCTCTTCAAACCTGCCTCCGAGCGTCTTTAGAGCTTCTTTCTCCTCGGTTATCCTTTCAGATGTCACTTCCTCCTCGACCCTGACGCCGTTTATTCTCTCCGATATCTTCAACAGGCGGTTTCCGGCTTCCTCTATCTCCAGAAGCGCCCGTTCGATTTTGCGCCCGGCTTCTCCGCCGCGCTCTGTGTACTGTATGACCTTTTCCTCTGAGGACTGGATCCTGCGCCTGACCTCGTATCGCTGATTCTGCAGATCCGTGTTCCTTCTCTCGTATTCGACCAGGCGGATCTTCTCCTCCTCCACCTGCTGCTGGTACGCGTCGAGAGAACTGTCCCCCTCGCGGGAAACGCCGGTCGATTTCACGAGCTCGGCTTCGGCTTCGCGTTTCTGGACGAGGAATCCGGACAGAGCCGCGCGCAGACGGATAAGTCCCCATTCCCTTATCCTTTCCGATATCGTCCTGTACCGCCGGGTCTTGCCGACCTGGTATTGAAGCGATCTGACGTTCTTTCCGAGTTCGTCGAGAATGTCCTCGAGACGGACGAGATCGCTCTCGGTCAGTTTGAGTTTGCGCAGGGCCTCTTCCCTTCTCATACGGTACTTGACGATCCCCGACGCCTCCTCGAACATGTTACGGCGCTCGCCGTGGGCGTCGTTGAGGACGTATTCGACCATCTCCTGTTCTATGACGGCGTAGGAATGGCTGCCCGTGCCGGTATCCGCGAAAAGCTCCCTGATATCCTTCAGCCTGCAGGGCGCCTTGTTTATGAAATACTCGCTGATCCCGGAGCGGTAGACCTTCCTTGTAATCGTTATCTCCGAATAATCGAGCGGGAAGACGCCCCTTTCGTTGTTGATGGTCATGTTGACGACGGCGTACCCCAGAGGTTTATGTATCTCCGTACCGTTGAAAATGACGTTTTCCATCTTGCTGCTTCTGAGTTGACGCGCGCTCTGTTCGCCGAGAACCCACCTGACGGCGTCGACCACATTAGTCTTGCCGCAACCGTTGGGACCCAGTATCGCGGTTATCCCTTCCCTGAAATCAAGACTTACGGGGGACATGAAAGATTTAAACCCTGTCATTTCAAGTCTTGAAAGACTCACCCTTCTATACCTCCACGGTTGTCAGGCAATACGTTCTTCAATATTTTAGTTTTACCACTTGCGCATACGCTATTCTCTTGATCCCGAGCAGTTCCCTGCGGGCCTGCTCGGCCGCTTCCCTCGTATCGAATTCCCCGACGTACACGCGGAGCCATTTCTCGCCGTTTATTTCGACCTCCAACACGCGCGCCTGGTACCCTTCCTTCTCGAGGTAATCCGTCTCCACTCCGGCTCTTCGCATATTCTTGAAGGAAGCCACGTGAACACTGTAGTACATGCCTTCCGGAGCATGCGTGACGGAGGAGGATTCGGTCCCGGCGTCCTTGACGGCGGCGACTTCTTCAGGGGAACCTTCCGCGGGCTGCAGCGGACCTCCTGTCTCAATGCCGGCAGTACCCGGAATCCCGATCGCTGCGGCGGTATCCGGCTGTCCATGGCCGGCGTCCCGCACGTCGGCGGCCGTATCCTTTACCGATTCTCCCGCCGCGGCGTCCACGGTGGAGTCGGGCCTTGCTCCCATGTCGCGGGCTTCCTGCTGTTTTTTCACAAGTTCGGTCATCTTGCCCGTCTCTTCCTTCTGCCGGATCGACCTGTCCATCATCTGCCACCAGACTATGAACACGACGATCATCGCCATCGCGGCGACAAGGACGAGCCTCGGAAGGCTTATTCTGTTTTTAACCGGTTTCTTCATCGTATCGATCTCATCGGATCTTTCTATGTATGCGGGAACGGCCGCCTCGCCCTCATCGGCGGCGGAGGGTATCGCCGATCCCGGATCAAGATCCAGGATATCCTCATCCCCTTCATCCTCCACGGTCGTCCTTGCCGGTGCGTCGGCCGTCACGACCGCCCCTTCCCTGCCCCTGCAGAAACAGACGAGGTCGGCGGAAGGAGCGTCGGGCCCGAGATCCTTGAGCCTTTTCCGAAGTTCGCCCTCTTCCATCTCCTCGATGCGGCAGCACAGCAGAAGTCCGTTCACCATAGAGACAAGCGGATTTATGACACCTTCCTCGGTGTACAAAGTCGAACAGTAGATGACGACATCGCTGCTTTTCGAGAGAAAATCGTTGACCTTGCCGAATTCCTTCAGCGCGAACGGTATCGTCCGCGAAACCGGAAAGGATCCGGCCCCGGACACGCTCACGCCCTCGATTCCCGTGGGCCGCAGGACCGATCTTAGCGAACTGCCGTAAAGGAGAAGGTCGAGAAAGCCGTGTTCCTCCACGTTCTCGACCAGCCCGCTGAGACCCGGTTCGAGGAAGTCACAATCGACGACGAGAACCTTGCGGCCGCGTCTTGAGAGCAGGTGCGCGATCTGAAGGACCGAAAAATCCCTCGATATCCTTTTTTCGCCTACCGAAAGGGCCAGCAGCGAAGAACCGCCGCCCTTGAGTTTCTTCTCGACCCCTTCCTCGATATTCCTGAAAAGGTCCATATCCCTGGCTGAGGAAAAATCCCCGTCATCCATGAAGGAAATCATTTCTCCCTCATCCAGAAATATCGAAAAACCCCCGCTGCCGCAACCGTGAGTTTTTTCCTGTTCCAAATCCCCCAGCTCTTCATCGCCCATGAGTATCACTCCCTCCCTGATATCAGTTCAATACCCGATAACAGGCTCTCTCTCAAAATATCCTCTTCGTCATCCAGAACGGTTCTTATGTCGATTGCCACCCTCTGATCCTTGACCCTCACCACCACGGCCGGATCCAGGGACCGCAGATACCCGGAAAGCCTCATGGCGCCCCCTCCTGGAAGACCGATACCGACCAGCATGGTCGGCAAAGGATCGACGGGGAAACTTCCCCCGCCTATCGACGATTCACCTTCTTCAAGAGCGATATCGACCACCCCCGCGGCGGCCCTTTCGAGCGCGGCGAACAGCTTCCCGGCTCTCATGCGGATATGTTCCAGTGGCTCTTTTATCATCCTGATCGCCGGAATTGCGGCGCCCGAGCCGTTCCAGTATTTAACCAGCACCGCCTCCAGGCAGGCCAGGGTCAGCTTGTCCACCCTGAGGGCGCGGGAAAGGTGGTTGCCGCGCATCCTCTCCGTAAACACCGCCCGGCCGAGTATGACGCCCGCCTGCGGTCCGCCGAGGACCTTGTCCGCGCTGAATGCAAGCATATCGACTCCGCTCTCAAGGATGGATACGACGTCCTCCTCGCCCTTGAGACCCGCCTGATCCAGCGGGAAGAGTATACCATTTCCCTGGTCATACATCACGGGCACATTTTTCGCTCTTCCCAGTTCGACGAGTTCTGCCAGGGAAACCGTTTCCGTATATCCGACTATCCTGTAATTGCTCGTGTGCACCTTCAGCAGAAGCGTGGCGCCTTCGTCTATCGCCGCCTCGTAGTCGCCGATGCGCGTCCTGTTGGTCGTCCCGATCTCGATCACCCTGCCCGCCGCGCTGCGGAGTATCTCTGGAAGCCTGAAACTGCCCCCGATCTCCACGAGTTCCCCGCGCGAAACGGCCACCGCCCCCCGGCGGGCGAATGTATCCACGGCCAGAAGCACGGCGGCGGCGGTGTTATTCACTATCAGAGCGCTTTCGGCTCCCGTGAGAAGGGAAACGAGACGGGCGGCCCTTCGGTCCCTGTGCACCCTGTCGCCGGTCGTGACATCCGTTTCAAGATCCGAATACCCCGACGCGACCTTTGACAAAGCCTCAATCGCTCCATCTCCCAGGACCGCGCGCCCCAGGTTCGTATGGAGAATCACTCCCGTGGCGTTTATCACTCTTCCCGGGCCGCGGACCGCCATCCCCATCTCCCCGCGGACATCATCCCTTATCGATTCAAGAAGCTCCCCCGCAGCCAGTTCCTCCCCTCCCGCCAGCCTCTCGCGGTAACGGTCCATCTTTTCACGAACGATCCTGGTGATCCCCCTTTGCGAGGCGGGATTCAGGCCGGCGGCGATACGTTCATCCTCCAGCACCTTCTCGACCGAAGGCAATCTGCTTAGCGAAGACCGGATATGCTTCTCCTTGAATCACCAGTTTATATACGAAACCTGCAAATTTCTACCATATATAGGGGGAACCGTCAACAATTTTCACAATATATTGTTGAACGCGCCTGAGGTTCCCCGTTTTTTGAACGAATTTCCAGAGAATTTGCGTCTTGAAGCAGACCGGTCTATCTGCTAGATATATCATATGGTGTGTTTTACGTCCGTAAAGGAGAGCCGAATGAACCGCCCGTTCATTGTGATCGTTCTTGTTCCCGTTTTAATTCTCCTCGCCGCGGGATGCGCTTCCGACCGGTCGCGATGGGACACGCTCTATTCCAGGCTGAGCGAGGAACCCGAAACGTTCGATTGGAGTGTCCTCGAGGGGCGCAGGATAGTCATAGATCCGGGACACGGCGGTCATTTCAAGGGGGCGGTCGGAGTGGACAGCCTCTCGGAGGCCGACGCCAACCTTGGTGTGGCCCTTTACCTATGGGGGTTGCTCGAGGAGGCCGGGGCCAGCGTGCACCTGACCCGTACGACGGACAGGGACTGGCTGCCTGAAGGATCGACGGAGAGCGCGGACGACCTGGCTGGCAGGATAGCCTGCGCGAACGCCTGGAATCCCGAGGTGTTCCTCTCGATTCATCATAACTCGAACATCGCGCTGGATCGCGAGCATAACATGATCGAGGTTTATTACATGAACGACGAAACCGGCGCTTCCCTCGAATTGTCCGAGGAGATCCACCTGCACCTGGCAAGGAATCTCGGGATCGAGGATTCGACGATAAAACCCGGCAATTATTACGTGCTTAGGAACTCGGGTGCCGGCGCCTCCGTCCTGGGCGAAGCCAGTTACATATCCAATCCCGAGGTCGAAAAAAGGCTCATGATCTCGACGCGCCAGAAGCTCGAGGCTCAAGCCTATTTCCTGGGCCTGCTCGGTTACTTTTCGAGAGGAGTGCCCTACATCGAACAGATCCCCTTGAAAGCGGATACCGTGATGATGCCTGCCTCGGTTTCGTTCAGAATCAGTCAGGGCGCCGGCGTTCCGGTCGATCCTGCCTCCGTGAGGGCTTTCATAGACGGATCCGAGTCGGAGGCGGTCTATGATCCGGGCAGCGGGATACTCACCTGCCCGATTCCGCCCGATATCCCGAACGGCGCACATTCCGCAAGGGTCTCGGTGAGAAGCATAGGGGGCGCCACCGCCGGCAGCGCCCCGGCTAAATTCACGGTCGGAAGAAGCGCGCGGTTCATCCTGCCCCTTCCTCCCCGCATGGACGAACCGGGCCGTTATACGATGACCGTGAGATTTCTCGACAGGAACGGCTCCGAGGTGGCCGACGGCACATCCGTAACGATCGTTTCGGCGGTGCCGGGGCACGGGTGGAAAGGAAAGACGCGGGAAGGCGTCTTCACTTTCCAGGCCGGGAGCGGTGTCGCAGGTTCGAAGTTTTTCGTGCGTTCGGGCGATGCCTCGGACACGCTGCTCTTTGATACCGGAATTTCCTCAATGGAGTTTTCGATCCTCGTACTGGACGCGAGGACGGGTTTGCCGATCGACTCGCCGCGCCTCCTTCTTCCCGACGGATCGGTCATGTCCGGGAAAAACGGCCGCGTCTCCATGCCGGCACGGCTGTTCGCGGAAGACGTAATACTCTCGGCCCGCGGATACATACCGCGGCCGCTGCCGGCCTCGAAGACGGAGGAACTGGCCTTGCGACCGCTCGTGAGACTCACTCCCGTTCTCGATGGAGCCCTTTCGGGAAAAAGGATCGTCATAGATCCCGCAGGAGGTGGAAACGAGGATTACGGCCGCGGTCCCGACAAGCTGAGGGGCGCGACCCTCAACCTCGAACTGGCGAGACGCGTGAGGGATATCCTTGCCGCCGCGGGAGTCCACGCCTCACTCACGAGATCCGGCGAGGAGACACTGTCGATACACGAGAGAATCCAGGCGGTCAACAGATCCGGGGCCGATCTCGCGCTGGGGTTGCGCTACGGATCGGAGATGAGCGCCGGCAAGGGCCGGTTCGTTTTCACCC
>JBFYZH010000014.1:0-18007 GCA_041309605.1 Candidatus Krumholzibacteriota bacterium | reverse complement strand
AACTAACCGCTCTTCTAAAACTGTCGACCGCCTCACGGCACATCCTTTGTTTAATGTATATCTTCCCGATAAGATTGTGCAGATCGGGAAAATCCGGGCTGAGCTCGATTCCCTTCCTTATCGCAGTCAGCGCGTTGTCGTAATCACCCATATTGTACCAGGCCTGTGCCGTCACCAGGTAGGGACCGGAATCCCTGGCTCCTTTTTGTATCGCGTTCTCCGCTTCGGCGATGGCCTCCAGATGCAGATTCCGCGCCGCGAGTGCCCGTGCCAGTTTCAGATGGCCGGCCGGATCGTTTGAATTTGTTATCCTTTCACGCACATCCAGAAGAAACTGGAACCTCTTTTTATTCTGGTTATGGACGCTCTTCGTCAGCTCTTTGAGACTTTCGGGGGATGTCATTCCATCGAATCCCTGGATGATCGTATCGAATACGGTGCCGTTACGGAAAAAGGAGCTCTGGATCTGCCTGTTTTCATGGATGAGGCTTGTCTGCAGAAAATATACCGATCCACCGTGCCTTATCTCTTCCCTCAATTCAAGACTGTCCAAAATCTTCTCCTCCGGCAATTATTGACCCTCATTCTCTATCCGCCGTTTGTTGTAACCGGCAGCCGTTTCTACCCGGAATGAGTCCGGTTCTCTCTTTCATCGGATGACATTATTTCCTCTGTCAACCTGTAATAATCGAAAGCTCCCCTGGATAGCGGCGCGTGTTCATAGATTGTCCTTTTCGAACCGGGCGCCTCGCGCAGAGATGTGTTTATCCTTATGACAGTGTCGAAAATTCTGCCATCGAACTGCTTTTTTATCTCATCCAGGACCAGTCCGGATACCCTTGTGCGGGAGTCATAGAACGTTGGCAATATTCTGTATCTTATATTATTAGATTTGGTTATCCATTTCATATCATCTATTATCTCCATCGTTTGCCGCGCTCCCTCCTGTGACAGATAG
Source organism: Candidatus Krumholzibacteriota bacterium (assembly GCA_041309605.1). GTDB lineage: Bacteria > Krumholzibacteriota > Krumholzibacteriia > Krumholzibacteriales > Krumholzibacteriaceae > JALOPX01. The sequence goes on along the minus strand of JBFYZH010000014.1, from coordinate 17,049 downwards.
TCCATCGCCACGGGAACGATGACCTCATCGCAGTAAGACAGGACGTTTGCGTTAATAAGATTCATTGAGGGAGGACAATCGCAAATCACGTAATCGCATCCTTTCAAATGTTTCAGGGCATCTTTCATTCTTTTTTCCCGATTCTCCTGATGACCCAGCATCAGTTCCACATCTACCAGTTTACGCCCTCCTGAATCGATCAGGAAGAGATTTTCCCTTACCTGTATGATCTCTACATCGCCAGTCGAAAGCAGGGTGTCCAGCCCCTTTTCCGATTCCACTCCGAAAGAGATCGCGGAGTTTCTCTGCGGATCGCAATCCACAAGAAGAACCCTTTTTCCGCATAGAGAAAGTCCGTGAGCCACGCTGACCGCGGTCGTAGTCTTTCCCGTGCCGCCCTTCATCGTCATTACCGCAAAACGCTTCATGACCGCTCAATCCTCTTCTTTTTCGTCTTCTTGTTCCTTGTCCGCCCTGTTCCTGCTGGACAGTTTCTTCCCGTATTCCTTCCATCCGATTTTTCTGATCCTGATATCCTTCGTCGCAGTCTCGTCCTTCCTGTTTTCAAGGTCGAGGATCACTTCAAGGTCGTCGGCCTTCTGCAGCGGTGTTTCGATCAGCGGAGTGACCCCCGGTTTCGTCACGCCCGGCACCTCCGCCGGTGCATCACCATCTCGCCGCCCTGGAGTTTCTTTTCCCGCATTCTTGTCATCGCCCAGCACTCGCGCAGCGTTCTCTTTTCTGGATGCCGCGGCCCCTGATCCGGCCTTTTTCCTTGTCTTTTCCCCGTGCTCCCCAAGTGCAGGAGCCGATAGTTCCTCCAGAGCTTTCTCGGCCGTAAGGTAATGCGGCAGGAGCGGTTCAAAACCGAGATCCCGGAATATCTTGAAGATGGCGGGCGTCATTCCGCACAGAGCGATCCGTCCTGAAACGGCGGACAACTCCTGCATGTACCTTATTATAACACCCCAGCCGCTGCTGCTGATATATATTATGTCCGAAAGATCCACCACGAGGTACATGGGTTTCTCGGCAACGCATTCTTCGATGTAAACTTCGAATTTTTCCGTGGTCGCCGCGTCTATCGCTCCCCCGAGATGAATGATCATCGATTTGTCCCCCGCGGTGACCTTTCTTGACACCTCCAGAGTCAACGAAGATTCCGCAGCGGTCGTCGAAGGTTCGACCTGCGGCGCATGCCGCGCGGAAGAAGGCGGTTCGTACCCGCTCGGCCTCTCTTTGTCATCCGTTCCCGCACGTACCGGCTGCCCGGAAAAATCTTCAATCGCTTCGGCCATTATACTGAAAGATCTCATTATAACGTCGAATCCGAGAAGATGGAAAATACTGTCGACTTCCGGGTCCATGCCGAATATCCTGATGTCTCCCCCGACGGATCTTAACTCGTCGATCCTCGAAGCGAATATTCCCCATCCCGCGCTGCTGACGTATTCCACCCTTGACATGTCCACTACAAGCTTTATAGAGCCGTTATCTATCAGTTCGGTCATGACATCCTTGAGCTTTACGCAACTTACCGTATCGATGACACCCGCAAGATTGAGTACGGTGATATCCCCCTTCTCGCCGACCGTTCCGGCCTCTATCGCGAGCGGAGTCCACGCCGATGCCTCCTGTTCCTCGAAATCCGTAAGATCTTCACCCTTGACCCTGTGTTCGATAACCTTTTCGTGCGCTCTTACCTGGCTGATTTCGTCGAGTTTTTTCCTTCTGGTCTCGAAAGGCAGCGAGATGAAATCGACCGCTTCATCGACCTTCTGGAAACTCATGATGATATCCTGGAATCCGAGGAGTTCATAGATGTCGAACACTTCGGGGGACATACCCGCCAGGACTACATCTCCACCGCCCTCCCTGAGCGATTTCACCCTGCCGGTAAAAATACCCCAGCCTCCGCTGCTGATATAGGATACATCGACAAGATCGACGATGATCTTTCTGATACCGTATTCGTAAACGCTCTCCAGAACGTTCTCGAGATCGGCAGCCGATGACGAATCCAGATGCCCGTTTATCCTGAGAACGATTACACCATCAGGATACTCGATCGGTTCGATTCTGGCGATCCCGCCTTCCGTCTCCCCGGTATTCAGGATATCGGCCATTATCCTGCCGATTTTTCCCGGTTCATCGTCGGCTCCCGGCCTGAGGCCTGATATTGTAAGAGGTCTTTCCGGTTTTACCGGGCGCTTCATTGATTCCGGAACCGCCCCTGCAGGTACGTCTTTTATCGCCGGCGTCGGGCCGCTGGCCGCGCCGGCAACGGCTTCCTTACCGGCACGCTCCACGCCCGGCACATCCACCCCCGCATCCGCGATAAAATCGTCCCCGCCCGCCGATACAACCCGTTCCTCCTCATCTATCAGGGAATCGCCGTTCGGCCCCGCAAGGACCTTCGCTTGCGGCGAGGCAAGCATCCCCTGGTATTCCTCCTCCGAGATGAACCTGTTTCTTCTGAGGTACTCTATCCTCTTTTCGTAGGTGTTCAAACGCATGCGCTTCAGCTCATCGTACACAAGGGAGGTGCTCAGCTTGAATTTGTCCTCTTTACCCTCGTTGAAGATGGATGTCATGCGTTTCGCTCCAAGCCTGGGATTGCTCTTTATTATTTCCATGAGCAACTTGCGTTGTTCGATGCTCACTCGCCTTATTTCGTCTTCCTGTCTTAAAGTCTTGTTCTTCAATCCCCGGTCCCCCAGCTCCGCAAGACGTTTCTTGTACCGGTAATATGTGGAAGGCGACACATTCATGCGCTGGCACGCCTCGGCTACGCTGAGACCTTCTATTTCCACGAGGTCCAGAAGTTTCTTTCTGATCCCGAAGAGCACGTCGTCGGCCATCATCTTCTCCTTGATGGCAACGACGGTGATATCGTCGTTTTGTGGATAATCGCCGGTAAAAACCTTGATATCTTCGTTGAGCCTGTCCATGAACTGCTCGGGAGTGAGCCTTCCGTTGCGCTTGATGATGTCGATGAGCCTGTCTTCACCATACTGCTGTCTCGCCTCGTTCATCGCTTCTGTCACGCCGTCGGTGTATATGACCAGCATGTCGTCCTTTTTAAGTTTGATCTTCTCCACGTCTATCGAACGGCGGAACAATGTGTCGTCCGGAAGACTTATTCCCACAGGGAAACCGCGCGGGTTAAGGAAAAAGGTCTCGTCGGTCTCTGCTCTGTAGAGAATCATCGGGTTATGCCCGGCGCTCGCGTAACTGATGATCCTGTTCTTCGAATCGAGGATGACGTAGAAGATCGTAACGAACATGCCCTTCTTCATGTCCTCGGTGACGAAATCGTTCATCCTGGACATGACTTCGGCGGCCGAGAGACTCCCCCTTGCCTCCATCCTCAGAGCCGTTCTTATCATCGTCATTACAAGCGATCCGGGAACGCCCTTTCCGGACACATCCGCCACCACTACTCCGAGAGAATCTTCACCGACGGAAACAAAATCGTAATAATCGCCGCCCACTTCCTTTGCCGCCCTGTAAAGACTCGCTATGTCATAACCGCTTATCTGCGGAACCTTGCCCGGAAGAAGCGAATGCTGGATCTCCTGCGCAACCTGCATTTCCTTCTGCAGGCGTTCCTGTTCCACAACGTTTTTCTGCGCGTCGCGAAATTTCATCGTGATCTCGTTGAATGCCCTGGCTATTGCTCCTATTTCCTCCGGGCCGTCTATATGTATTCCCTCTTCCAGGGCTCCTTCCCCTATAGCCCTGACGCCGTCGGTCAGATCCTGTATCGGTTTGACGAAAACCGCTATAAGCAGGTAGATCAGCGCAAGTCCCATAAGGAATATCCCGGCCAGTATAAGTATCGTTCTCGTTCTGGGATCATAGATGCCCTTATTTATCGCCGTAGCCGACACGCCGAGAATTATGCGTCCCAGCGATACGGGCCTGTCCTTTTCCTTGTCGGAGATCTGGACGGGATAGTGAAATTCCTCAATATGCCGCCCGTCCGCATCGGTCAGGGTAAACCATTTTCCCGCGTCGGAGACAACCTCTCTTTCCGCCGGAATATCGAATCTCTGCTGGAACTCATCCAGCACGTTCGATGAAACGACCACACCGTCATTGTTTACTATTCGCACATAAAGAATCTCCGGCAACTTCACGATTCTGTCCTGTATAAAATCGTTTATCTCCCTGTACTGGGGATGATAAAGATCATCGAGTACCAGAGCGCTTTCACTTTTTGATTCAAGATTCCGGGCGAGATCGCTCATGGCGATCCATGCCTGTCTTTCCTGCGACTCTATCTCCCTTGTCTGGTTGACGTATTGAACGATCCCCAGGAACAGGATGAGGCAGAAAAGTCCCACACCCGCCCTGAGCGCGAATTTGAAACGCAGCGTGGCGGTCCATTTCGGCTTGATCGACATGAACAGGGGAGCATGAGTCAGAATGGCCGCGCCTTCCGAGCGCTTCGCCATGTACAGCCTGTTACCTTCCGGTGAAGACCTGTAATCGAGATCGTCCATAAGACGGTTCATCAGGTATATACCCAATCCGCCTTTCTTGCCGATTTCGACGTAGCGCTGAAGGTCCGGATCCTTGATATTCGACCATTCGAAGGTCTTACCCCTGTCGAAGATATTGATTTCGATATTCCCGGGGTGGGCGGTGACTTCTATCCTTATATTACCGGCGGTGTCCTTGTAGGCATGCTTGATGATATTGGTGCACGCTTCGTCCATCGCGAGCTTGGTGTTGTTCGTTTCCCGCTTTGAAAAACCGGCCTGCCTGCATACGCCGGCAATAAAATCCCTGACTTCACTGAGATTGTTCTCGTCGGCAGGGATTTCGAGATGAAATTTCGTCTTTTCCTTCAGCAGAGCCTCTTTCAACTACTCTTCCTCCAAAGACCCGGTCTTCTCGAGTCTCTGCCGGGCGTCTTCGATATTCTTGCTCACGCTCTCGTTATCCGGATCGATCTCCAGAATCTTCTTCCACGTCTCAATGGCGAGCGTATAGTTTCTCTGCGTGAAATACCTCATTCCCTGGATATAGAATTGCCTGATCTGTTCCTTTTCAACGTCGCTCAGCGGCGTCAGTTTCCTCTGGACTCTTTTAAGAAGATCACGGGCTTCGGCGTGATCCGGTTGCTGCTCAAGAATCCGCTGCAGCAGTGAAACGGCGTCGGGATAACGTCCCTCGCTGTAGGCTTTCAGTGCGTCCTCGAATGAATCTATGGTTTTCAGCCTCTGGTCCGCCACGCGGTAATTTCTGTCGAGTTCCTCCATGCGGCTGCTTATCCTCCTGGTCGATTCGAGCGCTTCCTCATTGTCCGGATCGATCATCCTGACTATATTCCATTCACTTATCGCCGCCGCGAATCTTCCATTCTTTTCGTGTCCGATGGCGCTGGTCCTGTGCTGCGCTATCTGTTCGCCGAGTTTTTCCTCCGTCCTCGCCAGGTAATCCTTTGCGTCCTGATTTTCAGGATCAATTTCCAGCACCGCGAGCCACTGCGCCCGCGACAAAATATATTCGTTGCTGCTGTAATAGCGCAGCCCGAGACCGAAATTCTGGTTTATAAGGAGCGATTTCTCCGCCGTCCTGGTCCTTTCGGTCAACAGATCGAGTATCAGCTTTTCCACCTCGGTCATCATCGCGGAAGCATCGATGTTTCCCGGATCGTATTCCAGGGCTATCTTGATCTCATCAAGCGCTTTCTCCGGCTCGCCGGAATCTCTGTAGCCGCGGGCCGATTCGATATGTCTGGCCACCCTTGCGGAGAAGATCTCGGCTATGCGTTTTTCCTCCTCGGCCTGTCTTCTTTCTTCCTCGATTCGTATCCTGTCCTCAATGGACGAACCGATCCTGGCCTGAACGGAGAAAGGATGCGAACTTCCGGCCTCCTCCCTGGAAAAGAAACCGTAATCCCCCCGGTACCTGTTCCATCCGAAGCCTACTCCGGCGGTTACGGACTCCGAATCGAATCCCGCGCGAAGGCTCGCAATCCGCTTGAAATTGTATTCGGCCCCGAAACGCAGATCGTTATCGGCCCTCTCCGGCATGTCAACCTGTACCGAAACGCTCAGCGAGGAACCGTTCCCCATCCGGCGCGTGTAACCCGCCCCGAGTATTATCGTCCCGTCGACCTTCTCCGTAACTGAAACCAGTTTCGTCTGCGCCCCTGCCAGATCCTGCAGATTGCATCCCAGCACAAGTCCCTTTATCAAATCCTGCCTGAACAATATTCCGATATCCACTCCGGTACCGGTATCGGAGAATTCGCCTATCCCCTGGTTGAGAATCTTCACGGAAGACCCGATAGTGTACCTTCCCAGGAACTTCCACGGCATGTCGAAAGCGTACGAGATTATCGCCTGGCTCTCCCTGTACGAGATCTCGTCGGTCTCCACGCTGTAGCTGTCGAATTCCCTTATCCCGCCAGTACCCACAGTCATGAAACCAAGCCCGAACGCTCCCGCGGACATGGTCGGATAGACCAGACCGATAAAATCGTAACTGGCGTCGCTGAATCCCGGGAAAAGCTGGATATGGTTCGCCATTACGGACGGGTATGGATTGAGCTTCATGGCGGCCGGATTGTAATAAAGAACCGAAGGATCGTCCCCTATCGCGGCAAATGCCCCCCCCATCGAAATAGCGCGCGAACCCGCTCCCAGCGTGAATATCGAACGGGTCCCGCCGCCTCCATCCTGAGCGTGAACCGCGGATGTAAAAAGCAAGGCTGCCATCGCCCAAAGAATTATTCCCGGCATTTTTTTCATAATACGCTCTATTTGGCTACGGCGATCTTGAATATCACCGATCTCGAACCGGCCTGCAGTTTGCAGATATATACACCGTTACGAACAAGTTCTCCGCTGCCGTTCCTGCCGTCCCAGTCTATCTTCCACATGGTGCCGCCCGGAGCACCGGAAGCGCCGGCCTGTCCGGCGTTCATATCCTTTTTCCAAACGAGAATCCCGAGCAAATCGTATATGCTGATACTAACGTCGGCGTTCTCGGCAAGGTAATATGTTATACACGTCGTCTCCGATCCCGCCTTGAATGGATTCGGATAATTGTGCACGTAACTCTCAAAATCCGAATCCATCACCGACAACGGCCCCGTGCCGAAATGACCCTCTATATCCTCGCCGTTCGCCTCCCAAACAACGCTTATGGGACTGCGTTCCTCTCCGATGGAAAATACGACATCCGCGCTTTGTGCGAGTGCTATACCAAGACGCCCCACGGACGCGTTCCCGGCGAGATCTATCCTGACGAGCAACGTATCCTCTTGCGCCGGATCTATCGTGAAATCGTGCATGATGTAGAGCGGGACCGGGTTTACATCGCCGACTGTGGCGGAGTACAACAGTGTTTCCCCGGACATCAGTTCTATCGAATCCACATACCTGGATGGAAAAGCGTGGTTGTTGTCTTTTCCGTCCTGGACGCTGACATAAAGAGTATCGAGCCCCGCGGTGTAAGCCGATCTGTTGTCCAAAACGATCTTCAGGACAGGCACGTCCAAAGCTCCCTGCGGAACGACGTATGGAGGAATCGAATCCAAAGACGAAATATTCAACATGGATATCGTTCCCGACTCCGTGGATACACCGATCGGCACTTCGCCGGTCCGCACTTCCGCGGGCAGATCGCTGTTTTCATCCAGCGCCCGAGGTTCGGCCAGGCGAACCGTTATGATCCTCGGCGGAGTGGCCACATGAGGCGCCCTGAGATTCCACACCACCGGCACGCCCGGGTAGAATGGTTTTCTGTATGTCTCGCCGATTCCGTCGAGAGAATATTCCGCGTCGCCGGGGAGTACGATCTCGATGCGCGACCCCGCGGTATCTATACCTGCAGTCCCGAAATTATTGACTTCCGCCCGTATGCTAAAGGGAAGATTTACGGAAATATTTCCATCGAGGGCCTGAGGAGGACCGGAAATAAAAGCCTGAAGGTCGATGGATGCTTTTTCCACCACCGAAAGATCCTCCGAACTCGAACAACCGTCGAACTCCATCCCGGAATTAAGATCTGTCCCGCCGGTCGTAACGGTGGCCTGGACGCCGGAGGCGGATGTCTGCGAAGCGGTTATCGTCCACCCGATTTGTTTCTCCTGACCGCTTCCGGCTCCCGTCTGCCGCATTGCATCGCCGGTTATAACAAATCCCGAAGGAACCGAAAGGCGGGCCCAGGTATCCCCTGAATTGCGGGAGGGTGTAAACGAACCTATGACGACAAATTCCTGATCCGTCGAAAGCGTCCCGTCTACCGCGCCCTGCGGCGATTCGACGACCAGAATGCAGGACTCCGACCTCGCCGCTTCCTCCGCGATGACAGGCAGATCATCCGATGCTTTCTGAACGAAAGCCTGCGCTTGTATATTGATATCCCTCGGTATCCGGCTTATCGATACCGACAAGTCCGCCGGAACCTGTGAAGATACGGATGGCGCCGTTATCGTCCATACGATTTCCTCATCTACCGAAAAAGACCTTGTGAGGGAATCGGCATCCGGGTATGCCCTCGAGTAACCGGATGGAAGTTCAAGCGTGAGTTGTCCGGAACCGTCGTCCGTGGCCTCTCCAAGGTTCGACACAACCGCTGTCAGTTCAAAAGCCTGGCCGGCGGATATGGTGTCATCCACGGCTCCCTGCGGGGACGTGATCGACATTTCGCATGAAAGCATGGTCGGGACCTGCACCTGAAGATTCTCCGTCGATTCGACGGCCTGTATGGGCGGCACTTCCTGACCCGTATTTACTGAAACCGCCCTCACTATCGAGGCCGTCAATATCTGTACGCCCGCCGACGGGGAATGCACCTCGAAGATAAATCCTCCCTGCGAACCCGAAGAGAGTTCGCCGGTTTCCTGGATTATCGAAACGATTGCCGATCCGTTCGACACGAGAGCGACTTCCACCTGTTCGAGATCGTCCCCGCCGGTGTTTTCGACTCTCACGTTCATCTGGAAGGATTGAAGAATATTTACGACCGACGTATTGGGGAACATCGAATTATTGGGGGCGTCGCTTGTGACCGAAACTATCCTCAATCCGGACGGCTCCTTCACATGCACTGACGCCGAACCCGAGGAACCCGCCTCTCCGGCGGCCGGATCGTTTTCGTCCCTCCATCTCGAAGAAGCCGTTATCTCCACAAGACCGGTATCTATGCCTGTCGACGAAACGATATATATCAGCGAGTCCGACTCTCCGGATTCAAGAGTGAGATCGGCCGCTCCGGAAGCGAATGCCGCCGGCGCCAGAACCAGGTAATCCGATAAAGGGGTCGCATCGCAGCGGAACGAAATGTCCCCGGCAATCGGGGGAACGATCGTGACCGGAGCGTTCCCTTCATTCAGCAGATTGACCCTTAATGTCCAATCCACCGTCTGCCCCGCGTTTACCGCGCTCTGTGAAGGCGTGATTGAAACTACCGCCAGGTCGCCTGGATCTTCAATCTCCAGGGTTTCGGAACCGTCGGCGGCCGGCGAGAACACGACCAGTTCGGCTTGTCCGGAATTCAAGTCCACCGCCGAAAGCAGATCGGCGTTAAATGTCTCCGCGCCCTCAATATCGGCAGCCGTGACGAAGAAAGTATCCGTTTTCGACATCAGACCGCATAGAGGGCCCGCCACCAGAGGCGTGTTTTCCACCGTCGAACTTCCGCTACCGGCAAGATCGATATTTATCTGCCCGGCGCATGCTTCGCCGCTGTTGAATATTTCGGCCACAATCGGGAACCGCTGCCCCCGATTCACCCTCGGAAGATTCGGGAGAATACCCGCCAACCTAACGATATGAAGATCAGCGGGCGCCTGAACGCGCACTGACGTTCCCCCGGTACTACCCGACTCCGCCGTATCGTAGTACAGGAAAAACCCCCTGTTGTCCTCGAAGAATCCCGTTCTGGCGCCGATGCCGAGATCGTACCCCGGATCAATGACCGGTGTCTGCGTCACTTCGAAGACCAGATGTTTCGATTCACCCTCTGCCAGGTTGTTTCCACCCTCAAGAAACTGTGCCGGTGTCGATGGGACGGTCAGGAGATGATCGCTAATCAGGTACGTGCTGTCCGGGGCAAAGGTCATGACCGCTTCACCCTGGTTCTGAATGTGCAATATGACCGTCCAGGGAGTTGTCTGGCCGGAAGTAAGGGAATCCCGGCTCGCCAGCGAAGACAGAATGACGGGCACCGCGGGATACTGAATATGCATGTAAGTGCCGCCGCCCGTGTATGTATCGTCTGAAACGATTTCGGAGCTGTTTATATCGGTGGCTGTCACTTTTCCGTTTATGATGGCGGTTCCAGCCGTAATGCCGGTCGTGGAAACCGTAAAGACCAGTGTATCGACACGGTTACCGGCTAGAATGAGATTTCCCGATTCCTGCAGGCTGACCGGCCAGGCGATACCGTATTCCGACGTCCTGTCGCCCGAACCTGCGATCGACAGTGATATCCATGTACTGTCCGGGTCGACGCTCAACGCGACGGACGCCTCCCCGGTATTATGCAGGATCATTCTCGCCTCCCATGGAGGCTGGGATGCCCTTGTCACGCTCGGAGGCACGTCGATACTTATTATGCTCAGTTGCGGCGCTTCTTCTATCGTGATAAGATCCGGAGTCGTCACGATGTCGGTTTCGAATATATTTCCGTTCTCAAGCCCTTCCAGATGCATCCCGACGGCGTATGGCTGCCATGCAAGGTCCGGATCGACGATAATCCTGTCGAATACCAGCCGGATGGAGGAACCGCCGGCAAGCTGTCTGGCGGATTCCGGGGCAAGAAAAGTGCGGAAAGTGTCGCCGTCGGCGTCTCCAAACCATGCGACCGTGCCCTCTCCGTCGAGTACGAGCGTGGAATGCTCGGGGTCGCCGCTGGCTATCCCCATTTCCAGCACTATCCCGGTGCCGCTGCTTGCCGATATCGGACTTAGACTTGATACGACGTACTCAGGGTCGGAAACAAGGTCGAATTCCACACCGAACGTACTGGACGCTTCGTCGATTTCCGAATAGACGGCGTCGCCGCTGTTGACTTCGCTTCCTTTTATCCTGCCTGTAATGACATTCACGCCGGGCACAACCGTGCCGGTGGTCGTGATAATGAACCTCAATGTTCCGGTATCTCCGGGTTCAAGGCCCGTTCCCCCCTCGAGCAGTTGATCCGGATATTCGAACACGAAACCGGATCCATCCGGAATATCTATGCCGGTGGAATCGTGATCCGCCGTGTCCAGGATCACCGCCGATCCTCCCGTATTCGTGATACGCATATCGATAGACCATTCCCGCGACTGGTTTATGGTCACGGGGTTTTGAAGGGGTGTTATACCGGCTATCGCCAGCGATGCTCCTTCTTCTATCTCCACGTCAGCCAGAACTTCCGGAGAACCGGTGAAAGCGGGAAGCACCCGCGAACTGTTGATCTCCTCGGACGCCACGACGGCATTTATCACGCACAATCCTGGAACCGATCCGGTCCGGCCGATCGTGAACCTCAGCGTATCGCTCGATCCGCCATCGAGTATCGTTCCACCTCCGGCCAGCATGATGGGATGTTCGACGGAAAAATCCGCGGACGTCGAAAAGGTGAGATATGTGCGAGCAGGATCGAGATCGATGTTCAGATCCGACTCGCCCCTGTTAGTCAGGATCACGTCCACGGTCCAGTCGCGTGTCTGAAGGACGCTTGCCTTTTCGACCGAGGCCCCTACAGCCGAGACTACGGGATCAGCGGCAGTCTGGACAAGGAAACTTCCCTTTCCTCCATAATCCGTCGTTGCAACCAGAGTCGCCAGGCTGTTAAGGTCGGTTCCCCAGACAGTCGCTTCCACCGTCACCCTTCCGGTCGTCATCGTGTTGGAGGGTTCGTCCCCCATCTCAAGGTAGAAGCTGTCCAGCTGGCTCCCTGCGAGAAATTCGGCGCCCGGATCGAATGATACCGGGTTTATCGTGTACTCTTCGGAAACAGGATCGCTGCCTATGAACAACCTTGCCGAAAGACTGTCCAGCCTTACTGTGGCTTCCCCGTTGTTCTCTATTTTTACAAGACCCAGCCTTATCTGCGATTGATCCGCTGTTATCCTGTTCGACGGGATGATATCGATGCTGTTGATCGCAATCTGCGAGGGTTCCTGGACCGATATTCCGTCGGTTACCACCGGGTTCGCGGAGAAGGAAAGACCGTTCTCAAATCCTTCAAAGTGGACCGAAGGCGTATAATCGCCGGTCGTGAATTCATCCTGAACAGTCACCGGCTTGAAATAAACGGTGTTGCCGCCGGGAAGCAGGCAATCGGATCTTTCGGCATCGAGCTGCGACGTGTACACGTTGACACCGTCCGTGAAAGTCATGAAGGACGAGGCGGTTTCGATATCGACGGTCGCTCCTCCCGTGTTCGAAAAATCCATATTGAACGAAACCGAACTGTTTTTGCTGACGATTAGCGGAACAAGCGAGGAGGCCACATAATGAAGGTCCGCAGGAGAGACGACATCCACCGAATCGGTCAGGACAATGCTGGTGTCGAAAGCGGCTCCGTTCTCGCTGCCGTACAGCCTTGTCGTGACCGCATACTTTCCATGGGACATCGAAAGGGGAATATTCGACTCGGAAAATGAAATCGTCGAGGATGCGTCACCCGGCAAAGCAGCCTGATCGTCCAGATAAGCGGTGAAGGTTTGCGCGCCATCGGTGAAAGTAAAGTACGTTTCGGTTTTATCCAATAACACCGCCGCCTGTCCCGCATTCCGCATCCTGACGGAAAACGCCTGGTCCTGTCCCGCCGATACGACGGCAGGCACGAGGGAACCGCCGAGATATGAAATGGAAGCCGCGGACTGCACGAGCCATACGGCCTTGTGAATCCCCGCGGAATAATCGTAAACGTCCGTGCCGTTTGCGATGGCGTGCACGCTTGCGTCGATCGTGTCTATCCCCAGCTGGCAGTATGGGAGCACCACGACGTTCATGGAGTAAGTTTTTTCCAGCCCCGGCAGAATGGTGTCCGGCAGAGACGGAATGGTTCCGTCGGAAACGGAATAGTCTCCTGCGGTGAAGAGAAGATTGACGTCTTCAAGCGTGACGGCGCCGCCACCGCCGTTTCTTACCGACACTCCGACTTCATTCGTTTCCCCCCTGCTGATCACCGATTTGAGCGCCGTGACGCCGGTTATTTCCACGTTCGAAACACTCACGGAATTCGTCTCGGCGTTTAATCTCGCGCCGTACGGTGCGCCGTGGACGTCCGTCCCGCTTATTGTCACCTCCGGCGTATATGTGCCGCCGAGGAATCCGGACGGAACAATCTGTGTCTGGAATAACAGAGTAACCGAACCGCCCGAACCGATAAAAACCGGGGCCGACAGCGGCGCGGAATAAGTGCTGCCCGTTCCGTCATTGAAGGAAATACGACTGGATGTTCCGACATATAATCCGGTGCTGCTGGTGTTTTTCATCCGGAAATCGAACGCAGCATTGCTTCCGGGAACCACAAAGCGCGGCGAGATGTATCCGTCATATTCACAAGCCGGCGGCGGGGCGAAAACGATCGAAACGTTCCCGGACGCGCTCCCCTCGACGCTCGCAAAACCGACGCTGACGTTTCCCGGAGTTGTTGAGGATTCGATGAAGACCGAAACAATGCCGTTTATACTGGTTTCGCGCTGCACACCGCCCAGGACAGGATCCATGTCGTCACTTGCCACCGTCCCATCCGATGGAATGACCGTTATCTTCGACCGTCTTTCGACGATATTCCCGTACTGGTCGCGTATCTGCCCTGATGTTATGGTGCACCGGCTGTCTCCATCGGCGGTTATCGTGTCTGGATTAACCGATGCGATATTTATTGTTCCAGACGGAAATTCAGGCGAAATCGTGATCGGAGCGCTGTAACTCAAAGCGCCCCCTCCGAATGTCTCCGCCGAAAGGACAAGCGTACCGGCCAGAGTCTCTGTCACTCCCACCGTGGCGGAACCATTGGAAAGCGTTACGGGATTGGAATCCCATATCGCGGTCTGGTTGCTGCCCAGTTGTACGACCGTCGTAAAATCTCCATATGCGATATTATTATTAAGATCGTAGGCCACGATTTCAACATCGAAATGCCCTCCGGCTTTACCGGAGTAACTACCGGTTGTCAGAAGATATCTGGAAATATTCCCGGCCGTTGTCTGGATAGAAAATTCCACCCTCTCCCTTGACAGCGGTTCTCCGTCAAGTATGGTCGCCTCGACAACATTCGTTCCGCTATTCGTGTCCGTCACCACGCCGCACGCCGCGTATCCGGAAGTATTTGTCGTGACAAGCCCGTCTCCTGAAGCGCCGATGTCGTCTATAAGCGACGGATTGCCGCCCAGGTCGCTCATAATACTGAATCTCACTATCTCGCCCGCAACCGGATTGTCGTAATTATCCCTGACGCGCACCCTGACTTCAGTTGTATCGCCCGAGATCACTCCGGTCGTATCTCCGCCGGCTTCAATTATCATGTAAGCTGGACCTGCCGTAATCGTGAGAAGATCTCCAAAAGGAGCGAGGATCTCGCCGGTATCCGATTCAATCGCCACCCTGTTGCTCCCCATCACCGTATCGAAGGCGGTAAACGAAGCCTCTCCGGCCGAAAGAAAAAGGGTGTCCGGAACAAAATCGATCGAAGGCGACTGCGCAACGGGGACAAGACGCGAGTAATCGTCGGTCGTAATCAGATTGTCGAATTCGTCATAGGCCGCGACACTGCCCTGGAACGATTCCCCGGCCTGGAAAGAATTTCCGGTGATGGACAATAGTACATAGGATATCGTGCTTATCGGCACCGTGTATATTTCGTACGTCTGCGTCTCGAGGCCCTGCGGATTGCCATCAAGTATGGCCGCTCTGACCCTGTTTGTGCCGGCAACACTTCCCGTCCTGTAATTAACCGACGTCGTCCCGTTAATCCCGGTAAATCGCTGTGAGGATGCGAGCCCTCCGCCTCCCTCGAGGATGCTGAAGGATACTCTCGCCGAAACGACTCTGTTTCCGTAAATATCGTACACGACGGCGCGAAGAAGAATCGAATCGCCTGCCGCCACGCCCGTACTGTCTCCGGTCAGTTCGACTATCTGATACGCGGGAGCGTGAGTGATAGATATAATATCGGTGACCCCGACGACCGAAGACACATGATCGCTGACCTCGATTCTTATCTGTTCGGCCGTCTCGTAGGAAATATTGCTTTCCGAGTAGACACCGCCCGATATCGATCCTGATGTGATGGAAATCACATCGTCCGAGGCGATCGTCGTGTCGACCGCCTGTACCGCCCTCAGATCGATGTCATAGGAAGCCGTTGTCACAAGGTTTCCATAGACATCCTTTGCCCAGAGCTGCATCTGAAAATCCGTTCCCGCGACTGCGGAAGCCGGCGTATCGAAAACATAGTGATGCACGGTGTTGTTCGCCGTTATTCCTATATCGAAATCCGCAGCCGCAAGCGCCGGAGCAGACGCGCTCAAATCGATCTCCCATGTCCCGGCTTTTGTTCCCCTCCCATAAACGGTGAGTGATCCGTTTACAAGATCCGCCTGAGTCACGGCAGCTCCGAAATCACTAAGGCTGAAAGTCAGCCCTCCTCCGGTCTCCGGGATCAACGTTATGCGACTGCCGTTCGAAGGATCGAGATTATTATTGCTGTCGACAGCTCTTACAATAAATGAAAAGGTGACCCCTGCCTGAGTATCCCCGCTGCTGATATCTGTCACCAGGAGTTTTGTCGCTCCGCTCGCGACCGACGTATAAGTGACATCGTCGATACTGCCGGCTGATATTATCGTATGATTGGCGTCGAGTATATCCAGCATGCCGGCTGAAGCGGGCGCGTCGTAGACCAGCGTTATTGTACCGGTGCTGTCGCTCGTACCCGACCTTATCGCCGGTCCGAGGGCGGTGGTGGGATTCGGGTTTGCCGCATCAGCGCTCAGGCTTCCATCCGGATTATCCTTTATGAAGATGGTGAGGTTCTCTCCGGTGACAAGGTTGCCGTACTGATCATCGAGAGTTGCTGTGACGATCGTTGAGCTGTTGACGGTCACATCGGAGCTTAAGGGAGTCAGCACGACAGAAGCGAGTTCATCATGATCCGTCGTGGAGGTGAAATCCGTTGAAGTAACGCTGCCGGCAGAAATGCTCGCTCTTGCTCGATCCGAAAGATATCCGCTGACCGTTCCCAGGATCCAGGTATCGCAGGAGGCAATCCCCTGTGCTCCCGTGACATCGGCCGTCTGGTTCCCTCCGGTCGATGAATCCGTATCTATGGTTCCGCCGCCATCGATTGCCGAGAATGTTACGGTCTCCCCCGTTACTCTGTTTCCCCACTGATCCTCCACGCCGACCACAAGTGGTGACGGCACGGCGTTGTTCACAACGGCTCTCTGTTCGTTTCCACTTACGGTGAATATCCTGTCGGAGGATCCATGCATAACGACAAGCTGCGAAGCCGAACCCGATGTAACCGTTGCGTAAGAGGCGTAAATTCTGATCGTTTCCGCCCTGTTGTCCGCAAGGTTGAACGTCACGTCGCCGCCATCAGGCGTGGCGAACTGATAGCTCAGGGTGTCCCCTGATTCTCCGATAATCGCACCCGATCCATCTCCAAGCCCCCATGTGATCATATCCGACGGCTCGGTCGAATCTGTGTATAACCATATTATTCCTTCGAACGAAATTACACTGTTGCCGAAAATATCGAATGCTTGAACAGTCACATCCTCAGCCACACCGGCAACGGCGCTTCCATCGTGCGAGATCACGAAATAATCGACATCCCCGGCCCTGAACACGAGATCAACGTCCCCAGTCATGTAATTTCCGTCTATACGCGCCCTCACCGTCTTCGTCCCCGCTATTGTCGATTTCACGGTTCCTCGCGCCACTCCGTTCGCCGCGGTCACACCCACAGGCTGAGTTATGCCGTTCCCGCTCCCGCTCATCTCCAGAACCACCGCACTGCCCGATACCGCGTTCCCCTGCGCGTCCCGCACCACCACCGTTATCGTCGCCTCGTCCG
>JBFYZH010000013.1:0-28560 GCA_041309605.1 Candidatus Krumholzibacteriota bacterium | reverse complement strand
TGGAAGACGTTGTTGCGGTAGACGACACCATCCGGCCCCTGTTCCTTCTCGTACCCGACGGCGAGGTTCTCGTTCACGAGGTCGAGCTCGTAGCAGTCGGTGTTCTTCATCCCGGCGGGGCCGGTCACGTGCCCTCTGATGTAATCGAAGTAATCCTCACCGCCCGCCTTCTCGACGATCGCGCCGAGGAGCAGGAAACCGGTGTTGCTGTACTGCCACCGGCTGCCCGGTTCGAAGGCGAGGGAGTCGCCGTATACGAGCGGCTTGTAGTCCCCGACCTTCCTGAAGAGAAGCCGCGAGGAGCGGTCGTACGTTTCGTTGAAATAACTGCCTAGGCCGGATGTGTGCGTGAGCAGGTGACGGATCGTGACCTTGTCGAGGATCGGCTGGTCCAGCCAGTCGGTGCCTATGTATTTTCCTATCGGGTCCTCGAAGGACAGTTTCCCCTTTTCTGCGAGCTGCGCGACGGCCACGGCGGTCAACATCTTGAACATCGAGCCGGTGTTGAATTTCGTGTCGAGCCTGACCTGGGTCATGCAGTCGCGGTTCGCGATGCCGGTTGCTTTCGTGAACAACGGCTTTCCGTTTTTCGCCAGCAGCACCGTTCCGCTGAAAAGGTCCCTGGCGGCGAGACGGTCGACGTAGGCGCCGAGCTGCCGCGCGATCTCGGCGTCTGAAAGCGGTTTCTCCGGCTCCACGTCCGAGGGAACACGGGCCGGCGCGAACGAAAGGGACGAGATACGATGCGGAGCCGTCTCCTCGACGTCGAGGACGATCGCCTCCCACCCCTCCGTAAGGCGGTTTTTCACCACTATCACGGCGTTGGTCGCGGGACGCGGCGGATCGTACGTGCGGACCGAGTGAATGTCGTATCCATCGCTTGCGACGCGTGTTTCGGCGAAGATCCGGAGGTGTTGTTCCATCGGGGCCATATCCCTGAATTGCGGCGTGAAATTTTCAAGAATGTAATCGCGGACTTTTTCCGCGTCCCCGGCGTTCACAAGCTCGATGACCTCGAGGGCCCTCCTGCAGGCCGGCGTGTCGGGGATCTTCGGATCGTCCCGGTATGGGAGGGGCTGCTGGGCCGCTGCCGCGAAGGCCGCGACCGATATCATGGCCGCCGCGAAAGCGGAAACGGGGAATAGTGAATGTCTTTTTTTCATATCGATCCTCCTGGCTGATGCCGGCGTAAAGGATCCGGTCCTTTCCGCCGATTCCTGCCGCAGCGGACGCGGCCGTTCCGGGGTGAAAGCGATAACAGTATAACACCGGCCGCGTCACGCCGAGCCAATAAATCTTGACAGGGTTCGTCCGCCATGCCCGAGCAGCCCGGGAAATAATTGAAGGGGCCCTACCCGCGCAATCTCCTCCCGATATCCTCGACGAGCTCTTTCGAGCCCACGTACAGGGCGGTGCGCTGGTGCGGCGATTCGGGGACGATATCGAGGATCTCCCGGCCCTGTTCGTCGATCGCCACTCCGCCCGCCTCCCTCGCGATAAAGGCGGCCACATCGGCCTCGTAAAGAAGACGGAGCTTGCCGTTCGGGCGGTTCTTGTCCGGCTTCGGGTGGTTGATGATCGCCGGATAGAGGAACATCCCGCCGTTCGAGAGAAGGCGGTGAAAGTCGCCCGCAAGCGATCCCATGTAGCGAAAGGAGTATTTCGATTCGTTCTCCTCGATCCAGCCCTGGACGACCTTCGAGAAGGTCTTCCGGTTGGAAGCGTTGAAGGAAAGCTCCCAGCTTTTCGGGTTTTCGGGCATGATCAACCGCCCGTAATTATCCGGCCTGACGTATGTCATCGTTTCGTCCAGGTGAAAACGGAACACTCCCGCGTCGGCGAGGGCGAGGGTGAAGACGCCGTTGGGGATGAGGAAGATACCCGCGGCCCTGAGCTCCGATCCGCGGCGAAGGTGGCCGTCCTCGGGGCCGTCGAGGTTCCTCTTGGCCACGGCGAACATGAAACCTACGGGAAGATTGTGCTTGATGTTGCTCGACCCGTCCAGGGGATCGTAGTAGATGAAGTAGCGGCCGCCCTCTTCGTTGAGCTGAACCGGATCGGCCTCCTCCTCGGTGATCGCGTAGATCACCTGGTTCGATCTTCTCAGGTAATGCAGAACGATCGAGTCGGCGATGTCGTCCATCTTCATGACGTTTTCGCCCTGAATATTTGTGACCCCCGCCTCGCCCATCACGTTCTTGAGCGAACCCGTCTGGTAGAAATACTGGATGTACTTCGCGGCCGTCTGAACGGCTTCGAGCAGGACGAGAAAATTGTAGCTCCTTTTGTGTTGTTCCTGGTGCTGGAGCATGAAATCCATGAAGCTCTGTTCAAGTTTCATAGGGAGGCATCTCCTTGCGGTCGGGGTTGAAATTTTCCGGAGAGAGGTTTTGCCTCGGTGCGCGTCTTGCCCGGATGGTACTCGCTGTAGTCGCGGCATCTTCTCCCGGACCGGATGATTTATACCAGTTTCGGGAGGATGTTACAAGGAGGAATCGGCCCGGGAATCGGCCCGAGCGTGGTGCGTGGCGGAAGCCCGCACGCGAGGAGGAGCGTGGCCGGGACCAGAACTCAGGGCGGCGTTTGGCGCAGGCCGGCACCCGGGGCGAAGGGCCAAAGCCGGCCGAAAAAAGATACTGGATTTGAATCGGGTCCGGTGTTAGTTTTATGAAGAGTCAGGAACCTGGATATTCCCCACCTCAGGTATAAGTGTCCCAATACGGCATTTGGTGGCTTTCACGAAAGGAGCCGGCATGCACAGGAGTCTCGTTGCATTGTTATTGGTGGCGTTCCTGGCGCCGGGTGCGGCACGGGCAAAAGGTTTTAACGCCGAAAAAGAGAAGGCCGAGGTGGTGAAGGCGATAAACACCAGCATCAAGTGGTGTTTTCCTGATAAAAGCCGCGAGCGGCTCTTCGGCTCTGTGCTCAACGATTCCACATACTTCATGTTCCAGCCCGATTCCAGGGCCACAATAAAGGGGTTCGAATCCTTCAGGCTTTTTTCGGAGCAGGCCTTCATGGTCGACGCCTGCCAGCCGAAGGGTTCCGAAATACGGGAGCTGCGCGTCGTGCTGTCGAGGTCCGGGGATGTGGCATGGTTCTCGTGCCTTCTCGACGACTGGGGAGAATGGGACGGGGTCCCATGGAATTGGAAGGATATCCGCTGGACCGGCGTCCTCGAGAAGATCGACGGGAGATGGCTGATGATGCAGCAGCACTTCTCGGCGGCCGAGGATGCGGTCAGGGCCGCCGTAATCGAGGAACTGGAGGCTGCCGCAAAAAAGAACGAACCGGCGACGGGGATCGACCCGCAACCCGGTTCGCTCAGATGAGCGAGTGCCGGCCCGTCTTTAATCTTCGACGAACTGCGTCGATATCCTTCCGCCGTAGTTGGCGAACGAAATCCGCGCCTCTCCCTTCGAGAAGGCGCGCCGGTAGGTCATGACGCTGTCCGCTCTACCTTCGACGGTCAGGCCGGATCCCGGCGAACCGGGATCGAGCTCCAGCTCCCAGCCCTTGAAAGAGGCGTTATCGTAGAGTTCGGTGTAAAGGCATCCGGCGAGCAGGCTGGAGATCATGCAGAAGTAGTTGTTGTAATCGATCGCGTCGTTGGTGACGATACTCCACGTGCGCCCGAAGGCTTTGGCCAGGTAGCCGTCCGCCTGGTTCGCCAGCAGTTTCTGAAACCCGGTCCGGTCGGTCACGCCCCAGCACATGTTGGGATAAAGCTCGTAGAAGATGCCGTTGATTATCCCGGCCAGCTCGGCGTTGTCCTGCGGCACCCTGCCGTTTCCGACCTGGATGAAGTCGGGACCGAAACGGCTTCGAATCCGTCCAGCAAAATCCATCTGCCAGCGGAGGAACTCCTCCCTTTCTCCTGCGTCGCCGTCTATGGTGATTCCGTCGCCGTCGAGATCGATATCGCCCTCGACGACTCCCGAGAGGGAGGGATTGATGTACGGCCTGTCCATGAAATAGTCGTGCATGATCCCGTCCAGCGAGTTCTCCCGTCCGCGCCGGTGGTCATCGAGCAGATCGACCAGTTTGTCCATGAACGCAGTATCGGCAGTTCCGTCGGTGAACGGGTTGAGGAAAATCAATCCGGGCCAGATCGACAGGGTATCGCCCGTGGTCGTAAAGGCCCAGTGATTCCTGGCAAGATAATAATAGTCCATCGAGTAGGGAATGCTCGCCCTTGCCGAGACGGTATCGGAGGAGAGTTCGGAGACGCACAGCAACGCCTGGTAGCCGACGATCTTTATCCCGGGGTTGATCGATTTCATTTGCCCGATGATCTCTCCCCCTGCCTGTGAAAGGCATAGCTGGATGGGGAATATGGCCATCTTCGAGCGGGCCGCCTCCTCGATTTTGCCCTCGTCCCATGAAAGGAAGGACGTCCAGTGAACGACTCCCTTTTCGGGGTATTCGCCCGCCGCGATCGGCGGAAGCCCGTCTTCGCCGGGAGAGGAGGGGGAGCCGCCGCACGAAATCAGGATCGTTGCGGGCACCGCCAGGAGCAGGATTTCCACCCATATCATCGTTCTCATATGCAATTTGCCGCACTTTGCGCCCGGATGTCCGCGTCAAGGCCGGTCCAACGGTTTTCCCTGCCGTAACGATCACGCCCTACTCGGAACGACTGGAAAGACGCGGGAATCTTGCGCAATTAAAGATATATGCGCTGTTCCGCGGTTCGGATGGACGCATTGTCCGTGCCGGACAACGGGGCACGGGCGGATCCCGGCGATATCGCGTCACGCACGCAATGGTATCATCCCGGGGAGCGCCCGGCAAAAAAAGGGACAAAAATACACATTGCCGTTCATGATTTTCCGGGAACGGAAATCCGGATGATCGGGAAAGAGGAAGTTTCATCGAAGCGACAGCGGCGTCACTTCGCCTTTTTTTCTTTTCTCTTTTCTTTAAGCGTTTTCTGCGGTTTTTTCTTCGTTTCTTTCTTGGTATCCCTTTCTTTTCCCATGATCGCACCTTTCGGGTTGGGTTCATGAAATACGCGCCTGACCACAGGGGTTTTTATATTCCATAAGCGGGGATTCGTCAATAAAAAAAACGGGTGGGAACGATGAAAAACATCGTGAGGTTGCCGGGCCGCCGGGACGGTTTACATGATTCCGTTCCATATGGACGCTGGACATGCGTCCTGCCGGATGTATAATGACGAATATATGAACGGGAGTCATTACGCTGTCGCCGGGAATGATCGGAAGGGGATGAAGGATCGATGAAGTCATACAGTGCGCGCAGGTTCGGATTTTATCTTGCGGTCGTTGTCGCCTCGTTGCTTGTGTTGATCTCCGATGGCTGCGGCGATGATGCCGAAACCCCGCCGCCGGTTCCTACGGAAACCGACGTCGAAGCGCCCGATGTTCCGCAGAATGTCACCGCTTCCCCGGTTTCGAGTTCGAGGATCGACGTTTCGTGGTCCGCCTGCGCCGATAACGTCGGAGTGGACGGGTACAGGGTATATCGGGACGGTTCGCCGGCAGGCACGACGGAGATCGTCCTCTGGGCGGACAGCGGGCTGAGCCCCGGGACGGGGTACAGCTACCAGGTCACGGCGTTCGATTCCAGCGGGAACGAAAGCGGGAAATCCAGTCCGGCCGCCGCCGCGACGGGCGCCGAACCCGGCGGTGACGTCTATACTGTCGGCCCGGAAAGGGTCTACAAGAGTATTCAGCAGGTGCAGCCGCTCCTGCATCCGGGAGACCTGGTCCTTGTGGACGGAGGCGCGGTCTATCCCGGCGCGGTGACGTTCAGCAACGACGGGACTCCTGACGAGCGGATCACGATCCGGGGCGTCAGGGTGAACGGCGAAAGGCCGGTAATCGACGGGGGCGGCAACGTCGTGGAGTTCGACCGGAATCATTATATTTTCGAGGGTTTCGAGATACGCAACGGCGTGGTCAGGGGCCTTTTCCACCACGCCGACGATATCACGATTCGCGACTGTGTGGTGCATGATTGTCCACAGGGCATCCTCGGCGCGGACCAGGGGTCCGGAGATATCACGGTCGAGTACTGCGAAGTGTTCCATTGCGGAAGAGGGGAAAGCGGGCACCAGCTGTACATATCCACCAACGAGGACGATTATCCGGGATCGGTTTTCCGGCTTCAGTTCTGCTACATCCATGACGGAAACGGGGGAGAGAATGTCAAAAGCCGCGCCGAGCGAAGCGAGATATACTATAACTGGCTGGAAAATCCCTGCTACCACAACCTCGAACTTATCGGGCCCGACCCGGCAGGAGGCGTGGCGGAAACGACGGCCAGGGAGGACGCCGAAATCGCCGGCAATGTTCTGATCGCAAGGCGGTTCGGCAGGAATGTCCGCGTCGGAGGGGACGGTACGGGGCAGAGCTTCGGCCGCTACAGGTTCCTGAACAATACCTTCATCCACCTTAAAGATAATCCGGCCTCTCAGATCTTCCCGCATTTCGACGTCGAAAGCGTGGAGATGCACAACAATATTTTCTACGGCAACTCCGGGGTCGTCCTCGACGATTCGGAAGCCGACTGGGTGTACGGCAGGCGGGTCAGCGGCGGCAACAACTGGGTCCGCTCGGGAGTGGGGTATCCTCCCGAATGGACCGGTACCATTACCGGGACGGATCCGGGTTTGACCGGCATTTTAAGCGGCCTTCTGCGGCCGTTGCAGGATTCTCCGCTGATCGGCGCGGGGATTTCGGCGACCGCAAGCCCGGCGGGGTCGCCGTTTCCATTCCCGCTCGCCATCCCCGCCTTTCATCCGCCCGAAGGAACGCTCATCGTGCCCGGCAACGCCGAACCGAGGATCGTCGTCGGCGATATCGACATTGGGGCTTTCGAATACAGGTGAAATCGGACAACAAGGTTACCCCGTTAAAAAAAGGCGGGACCGTTCGAGGCCCCGCCTTTTACCATTTACGGGCGTCGGGTATACGATCGCCATGCTGCAGGCGCGCGGTCCGCGCCACGGGCGATCGACGGTCCTAGAAAACCACTCCTCCCCTGAGGATAAACCCCGGCCCGTACGTCATGTCGAAGTCTTCGTTCCCGCCGGTGGGAGCGCCGGTAATCCCGAGCATCACGAGCCAGTTGAGGCCGGTTTCCGACATTATTACCATCTCGGCCGTGCCGTTGATGACGAGGTAGTTCGAAGACTCGACCCCTCCGATGGAGCCGAGTTTGCCGTAGCTGATGCCGAATCCGGGCCTGAAGAGCAGTTTGGATCCTGTGCTGTTGATCCACGCCTTGAGCGAGAAGCCGATCTCGAGCATCATCGACGAATCGTCGTAGCCGCTGAAGTTGTTAAGGCCGCCGACGATTCCCCCGGAGATTTTGGGCCCGAGCTTGTAATCCAGCCCGCCGCCGAGTCCGAAACTCATGTCCGTCTCGCCCTCGTGATCGCCCACCCAGAACGTCCCGGGACTTATAAGACCCGCCTGGACATTGAACGTTGTCGTCTTGTCCAATAATCCGCTTCCCATGGAAGGGGATGCGACAACCAGGACGAGAAATGCCGCGAGAACGGAAATACGCCCGGTGACCTGCATAGGCACCTCCTGCATTAATGGAATGAAACCACCTTCGGGCGCAGTGTATTTAAATGGGAAAAACGTTGCAAGAAAAATATGGTATACTGGCGCCGCATCGATCGCCCGTGACTCGAACCGGGATGGAGTATCTTGAAAAACGGACGGAAAGAAGCGGACGGCGTGGAATATGACGTCATCGTGATTGGCGCCGGAGCCTCGGGGATGCTCGCCGCCGGGCGTTCGGCTGAAAACGGCTCGCGCGTGCTGCTTCTCGAACGCAACGACCGTCCCGGAAAGAAACTCGGCATCACCGGCAAGGGGCGCTGCAACCTGACGAACACGTGCGATATCGAAAATTTCGTCGAGAATTACGGCAGGAACGGAAAATTCCTGTACAGGGCGCTGACCGAATTTTCGAATCGCGACCTGACGGCTTTCTTCAATGAAAACGGCGTGGCGACAAAGGAGGAGAGGGGGGGGAGGATCTTCCCGGCGAGCGACGATTCGGCGAGCGTCGTCGGAGCGCTCGAAAGGTACGTGAAAAGGCACGGCGTGGATGTCATGCTGAATTCAAGGGTGGAAACGATCCTGGCCGGCGACAAGCGCGACCGCGTGACGGGTGTAAAGCTTAAAAGGAGCGGTATGACGATCGCGGCGGGCAAGGTGATACTTGCCACGGGGGGGCTTTCATACCCCGGAACCGGTTCCACGGGCGACGGCTACTCCATGGCCGAACGCCTGGGCCACACGATCGTCCCGCTGAAGCCGGCGCTCGTCCCGCTGGAGACCGAGGAGGAATTTCCGAAGCGCCTTCAGGGGCTTTCCCTGGAGAACGTCGAAGCGACGGTTTATTGCGACGGGCGGAGAACGGCCCGCGAATTCGGGGATATGCTGTTTACTCATTTCGGAATCTCCGGGCCGATCATCCTTAAACTGAGCGGATCGATAGTGGACCGGCTGGACAAAAAACAAAAAGTCGTTCTTTCGTTAAACCTCAAGCCCGCGCTCGACGAAACGAAGCTGGAAAACAGGCTTCTTCGGGAATTCGCGGGTTCGGGAAAGAAAACTATAAGTACGGTCATGAAAAATCTTCTTCCAAGGGCTCTTGTTCCGGTTTTCCTGGAATCGGCCGGCATGCCGGGGGCAAAGAAATGCGGCCAGGTGACCTCGGGCGAGAGAAAGAAGCTCGCGAGCCTGCTGATGGATATAAGGATCACGGTAAAAAAACCGAGAGGTTTCGACGAGGCGATCATCACGCGCGGCGGGATCTGTCTTAAGGAGATCGATCCGCGGACGATGCAGTCACGGAAGGTAAAAGGACTCTACTTTTGCGGCGAGATTCTCGATATAGACGGGACCACGGGAGGATTCAACCTCCAGGCGGCCTTTTCGACGGCTTTTCTCGCGGCCGAAAACCGGAGCGCCGGGGCGTGACCCGGCGCTCCGCGAAGCCCGCCGCCGCGCGCCGGGGTAAAAAAATTCCGGAGATCGTCATTTAATCCCGCTTCAGGCCCGCCGCTTCAGCTTCTTTTCGAAAATGACGTAGACTACCGGGATGAGAACGAGCGTGATCAGGGAGGAGCTGAGGAGCCCGCCTGTCACGACCCTCGCCAGTGGCGCCTGTGTCTCACCGCCTTCGCCGAATCCGATGGAAAGCGGGACGAGCCCGAGGACCGTGGTGAGGGTCGTCATGAGGATGGGCCTTAACCTTCTGGAGCCGCCCAGCTTGACCGCCTCGATCAGCTCCATGCCGTCGTTGCGGCGCAGCTGATTGGTGCAATCCACAAGAAGTATCGCGTTGTTGACGACGATGCCGGCGAGCATGATGCACCCGATGAAGGCCTGCATGCTGAATATCGTTCCCGTGAGGATCATGGTGAGAACGATGCCGATAAGGCTCATCGGTATCGAGAAGAGAACGACAAACGGGTCGCGGAACGATTCGAACTGTCCCGCCATCACCATGTAGACCAGAAATATCGCGAGAATGAATCCGAAGAGCAGTTCCCTGAAAGCCTTCTGCTGTTCCTCGTAATCCCCGCCGAACAGGATCACGAAATCCTTCGGAACCGCGATCGAACGAAGTTCCCGGCGGATCTCGCCGATGACCGAACCCATGTCCTTGCCGGTATAGTTCGCGTTTACCGTTATGATCCTTTCCTGGTCCTTTCGCTCGATGCGGACCGGGCCTTCATCCTGAACCGCATTGACGACGTTGCGCAGTATGACCGGTTCTCCGCGGCTGTTGATCGCGGTCAGGTCGAGAAGTTCGTCGAGGTCCTTCCGGTCCTCCTCGTCCAGCCTCACGAGGATCGGGTACTGTTTTCCCCCTTCGCGGAAATAGGAGGCTTGGGTGCCGCCGATCGCCGTCTGCAGAACCTCGCCGATTCCGGCCACGCTCAGATCGAGATCGGCCGCCTTGGCGCGGTCGATGCGGATGATCTGTTCGGGGCTTCCCTCTTCCCGGCTTATCCTGGTGTCGGTGATACTGGGGATCCTCGCAAGCGCTTCCCTGACCCTTATGGCCATTCGCTGCGCCGTTTCCAGATCATAGCCGCGGATCTCGATGTTGATCGGGCTCTCGGAGGCGGATCCCATCCTCAGGATGAAAAGTCCCTGTCCGGCGCGGGTCCTTACGGTGACTCCGGGAAGCTGAGTGAGAACCTTTCGAAGATCGTTGGCGATTTGTTCGCTGCTTCGGTTCCGCTTTTTCCTTTGAACAAGCGTGACGCGCACTTCGGCCGTGTGCCCTCCGGAAGCGCCGTAACCCCCGCCGCCCACGTTCGAAAGCATCGACACCATCTCCGGCACCTTCGCCCTGACGATATCCTCCACCGCGCGCGCGGCCTGGTCGACGATTTCGAGCTTCGTGCCCACGGCCATTTCAAGGCTGACCTGCACTTCCCCCTCGTCGGCGGCGGGCATCAGCTCGACGCCGATAAGGCGGACCAGCAGGACCGAAAAGACAAAGAGCGCGAAAGCCGAAACGACGACGATCCTCTTGTGAACGAGCGCCCAGCCGAGCAGTTTCGAGTAGGTTTGTTCCGTTTTCAGGAAAGCGCTTTCGCTGCTCGAATATATCCGGTGCAGGCGGCTTTCGCCCTTGAAGTGCTCCGCCGGCTGGAAGCGCATGAATCTCGACGACAGCATCGGAATCAGGGTGAGCGCGACTATCAGGGAACAGAGAAGCGAGAAGCTCACAACGACGGCCATCTGCTGGAACATGATCCCCGACATCCCGCGGATAAAGACCACCGGCAGAAAAACGACGACGGTCGTCAGAGTCGACGCCATGACGGCGGACCAGACCTGCGACGCCCCGTCAAGGGCGCTGCGGACGGGATCGGCTCCGGATTCGCGGTTGCGGTAGATATTCTCGAGGACCACGATGGCGTTGTCGACGAGCATGCCGATCCCGAGCGCGAGCCCGCCGAAGGTTATGATGTTCAGCGTGAATCCGCTGAAGTACATCAGCCCGAAGGTGGCGATTATCGATATGGGAATGGCCGTCGAGATTATCAGGGTGCTGGAGATATTCCGGAGGAAAAGAAATAGTATGAGCAGGGCGAGCAGCCCCCCGAGAAGGGCCGAATTGCCGACGTTTCGTATGGACTGGTTGATGTAGACGGATGTGTCTATCAGCGGAACGATGCGCAGTTGGGGTATGTCGCGGTTGATCCTTTCGATCTCGGCCCTGACCGCCTCGGCGACCTTGACGGTGTTGGCTCCGGACTGCTTGCTGATCGAGATGCGAAGGCCCGGCTTGCCGTCGATACGGACGAACTGGCGGACCTCTTCCCAGGAGTCATTCACATCGGCAACGTCCCTGATCTGTATCGGCGCTCCGTCTCGGAGCGCGACCACGGTGTTGCGGATCTCGTCGAGATTCCGGTATTCCCCCTGGGTACGCACGAGCACCTCGAGGTTTCCCTTCTCGTAGAGCCCGGCGGGCACGTTGATATTCTCGGATCGCAGGGTCGAGAGGACGGCCCCTGTGGAAATGCCCAGGGCCTTGAGCTGCGCGGATTTCAGATCGACATGTATTTCCCTGTCCAGACCGCCCCGGATATCGATCGCCGCGACGCCCGCCACCCTTTCAAGCCTGTACTTGACCTGATCCTCGACGATCCGGCGCATATCAAGGGGGTTGAGGTTGCTCGAGACCGCGAGAAACATAACGGGAAAAGCGGACAGATCGAACTTGCGGATCATCGGGCGTTCCATGTCTTCAGGCAGGCGCCCCAGCACGCGGTCTATCCTGTCGCGTATGTCGTTGGCCGCGACATCGAGGTCTGTTCCCCACCCGAAGGCGACGCGCACCTGGCTTCGTCCTTCCGTCGAGGATGATGTGATTTCTTCGACGCCCTGGACCGCGGCGAGAGCCTCCTCGATCGGGCGTGTGATGGATTCCTCCATCTCCTGCGGGCC
Organism: Candidatus Krumholzibacteriota bacterium; assembly: GCA_041309605.1. GTDB lineage: Bacteria > Krumholzibacteriota > Krumholzibacteriia > Krumholzibacteriales > Krumholzibacteriaceae > JALOPX01. The sequence goes on along the minus strand of JBFYZH010000013.1, from coordinate 16,597 downwards.
CACGTTTCCGTAGTCGCTGATGACCGATATCGTGGGAAAGGTTATTTCCGGCATGAGATCGATGGAGAGGCGCGTGAACGATACTATGCCGAGCGTGATTACGACGAGAAAAATAATGGTTGTCAGCACTGGGCGATGTACCGGCCCCTGCGCGATATTCATCTTGGTTCCCGGCTTTCCTTAGATCCAGCGGCTATCTGCCCTTGCTCCCGGATCCGTTTTCATTGACGAGAATCGGACTTCCGTCATCGAGAAGGTGCTGGCCGAGAGTGATAATCCTGCCTTCGAGAGGCGGCGAGACGATCTCCGTGATCTCCGGAGTGACGATCCCGGTCAGCACGACGACGCGCTTTGCGGTTGTTTCGCCCGCGCGGACGGAGAAAACGCATGTTTCCCCGTTTATGGCGATCACCGCCCTGGTCGGAACGATCTGCGCGCCGTCCTTTTCCGCGGTTACGACCCGCACCCTGGCGAACATTCCGGGCTTGAGCTGCAGCGATTCGTTGAGGACCTCCACTTCCATCTGCGCGACCCGGGAGGATTCCTGGAGCATCGGGGCTATCCTCGTGACCTTCCCGAGAAATATTTTTCCGGGGTAGGCGTCGACACTCACTTCCGCCTGCTGCCCCTTGTTTATGAACGTGTAATCCCGTTCGGTAATCGTGGTGCGCACGATCACGGAATCTATCCCTATGACCGACGCGACGGCGTTGTTCGGGGCGAGCAGCGCCCCCTCGTCGATGAAACGTTCGCCTATATAACCCGGCGCCGAGGCGGCGAGGCGGGTGTACCCGAGCCTTATCCCGGAGGTCTTCAGGGACGCCTGCCGCTGTTCGATCTGGGCCCCGGCCAGGGCGAGCCTCGACTGCTGAGCTGAAAAGGCGGTCACGGCCGCGTCCAGTTCGGCGGAGGTCATGATGCCCTTCGAGGCGAGCGATTCGGCACGTTCCTTCTCCTGCCTGGCAAGTTCGAACTGGCTCTGCGCTTCGGCGAGGGACGCCTCGGCGATCCTGAGATTGGCCTGCGCTTCGTACACGGCCTGCTGATATTCGGCGTCGTCGATCAAGGCGATCATTTCGCCGGTTTTCACCCGGTCCCCGATCCTCTTGCTTATGCGGATGACCCTGCCCGAGACCTTCGGAGCCACGATATACTGATAGTAGGCGTAGACGGAGCCGGTAAATTCGCGGATTTCGCTGATCGGCCCGGTCCGGACCGCTTCAGCCTCCACGGCCACGGCCGGTTTCTGCTGCTGTCCCTGACCGCCTCCGGTCCCTTTATTGAAAAGCATTACGATCCTGATCGCCAGCGCGGCGACAAGTATCACGCCAAGGAAGATGAATATCTTTTTCTTCATAAAAGGAATTTCAAATCCACCCGGCGGATAAGGGCGATCAACCGCCGGTTATGCCAGATAGTGTCGGGAAAGGCCGCTCCAATAATCGCATCATGTCTTCTTAAAGTAAAGGAAATATTAGGGAACCGCCGGTGATGCGAAATGCGCCCGTGGTGTTTTTTACGCGCCGCAAAAGCGCGAAGCCCTCGCAGCCGGGAATTTGTGTCTGGACAAACGCGGCGGGAAGAATTAACAATGGAACGGGCGGGGCGGGCAGAGGAGCGCCCTGTTTTTCGACGATGGAGTGCCTTAGTCTCGGCATTTGTAACGCCATATTAACGAGGAAGGAAAATGAACAAAAGAATCCGGCCGCTGTTTTTATTTCTGTCGCTGTCCTGTCCGCCGCTGTTTGCCGCGCATGGCGCCGATGCGGGCGTTCAGGAAGGACCTTTTATAAATCACAGGCTTTTCGTTTCGGTAGATCCGGCGGCCGGCAGCATCGAGGCGGTCGATACGGTGACCATCCCCGCCTGTTTTCTGCCGGGCGGATCGGCGGGCTTCAGGCTTTTTTCCGGCCTCGACGTGACATGCGAAACGCCCGGAGTCAGGCTCAGTAATACCGGAAGGGATCTCGCGGCGGAGGATTCGGGGATGGACAGGGAGGGGCTCGATTCGCCGTCAGGCATTGAATCGAACGGTTACGAACTTCGATTCCGGAAGGTTCGCGGCGAAGACGTCCGGGTGATTCTGCGTTTCGACGGGAGGATCGATCATCCGGTGGGACAGGCGGCCAGTGAATACGCCCGCTCGTTCGGCGAGACGCCCGGAATCATCTGCGCCGCGGGGGTATACCTTGCCGGCTCGACCGTATGGGTGCCGAAGTTCGAGGAAGACCTTGTCACGTTCGGCATGACCGTTTCGCTGCCGGAAGGCTGGGACGCGGTAAGCCAGGGATCCAGGGCCGGGCACGCGATTCGCGACGGCAGAAGTATTTCCCGGTGGGAATCGCCCGAGCCGATGGAGGAGATATTCCTCGTCGCGGCGAGGTTCCACGAGTATTCGAGCAGGGCGGGAACGGTCGATGTGATGGCTTTTCTCAGGACCCCGGACGAGGCCCTCGCCGGGAAGTATCTCGAGACCACGTCACAATATCTCGAAATGTACCGCGGCCTGATCGGGCCTTATCCGTTCACGAAATTCGCCCTCGTCGAGAATTTCTGGGAAACAGGATACGGGATGCCCTCTTTCACCCTTCTCGGCGAGAAGGTGATCCGGTTCCCGTTCATACTGCACTCGTCGTATCCCCACGAGCTCCTGCACAACTGGTGGGGCAACAGCGTCTACGTGGATTTCGTCGGCGGCAACTGGTGCGAAGGGCTGACCACCTACATGGCCGATCACCTGATAAAGGAACAGCGCGGGCAGGGCGCGCAATATCGAAGGGAGACACTTCAGAAATACGCCGACTATGTGAACACTGAAAACGATTTTCCCCTGAAGTCGTTCATATCGCGAAGAGATGCGCCGACGGAGGCTGTCGGTTACGGAAAATCCATGATGATGTGGAACATGCTCCGGCGCATCACGGGCGACGCCGTATTCATCGAGGGGATAAGGGCCTTTTACCGGGACAATCTTTTCCGGGCCGCCTCGTTCGATGATATCCGCCTGGCCTTCGAATCGGTTTCCGGGATGGAACTCGGGGCGTTCTTCGAGCAGTGGGTCGAAAGGACCGGCGCTCCGGAGCTGCGACTTTCGAATGCAAGAGCGCAGGACGATCGTGGCGGGTTCGCCCTTGACCTGACCCTCGAGCAGGTTCAGGGAGGGGAGCCTTATTTCCTCGAAATAGAAGCCGCCGTTTCGTTCGAGGACAGCGTCGCCGTCAGGAGATTGCCGATGGCCGGCGGCGTGGAGGGGTACCGGCTGAACTTCAGGGACAGGCCTCTTTCCGTCGCGATAGATCCGGAGTTCGATCTTTTCAGGCGTCTTGATCCGGACGAGATACCTCCCGCCTTGTCGGGGATATTCGGCGCGGGAAGGGTGACCATAGTGCTTCCGTCGGCGGCTGATGCCGCCGTCATGGAAGGTTACCGCGGGATTGCCGACGCCTGGGCCCGGGATTCGTCCCTCAGCGCCCTGATAGTGAGCGACGATGCGACGGGCGTCCTTCCGGACGACATGCCCGTATGGATCTTCGGGCGCGAGAACAGATTCAGGAATTTGATAGGAGAGGGGCTTGGCGGGTACGATGCCGCGATATCCGGCGATTCACTCCGGTTCGGCGGCACCGTCCTCGGATATGAGGGGAACAGCGCCGTCGTTTCGGTCCGCCATCCCGGCAACCCGGGAACCGTTCTGGCCTGGCTCGCGATCGGCGACCCGGATGCGGTGCCCGGGCTCATGACCAAGCTCCCTCACTACGGGAAATACGGGTACCTCGTCTTCGAGGGAACCGAGCCGGTCAATATAGTCAAGGGTCAGTGGGAAGCGGTGAATTCACCGCTCGTCTCGTCCGTGGAATACGGCGCCGGAAAAGATCGCGGCGCCGCCGGCGACGAAAAGGATGAACCGGGCGCCGGGGCGGGTAGTGAAAGGGCTCTTTCGCCGCGCAGCGCTCTGGCGGCGCTTCCCCCCGTTTTTTCAGCCGCCGCGATGATGAAGCATATAGAGTACCTTGCAGGTGAAGAGCTCGAGGGGCGAGCTTTGGGGTCCGAAGGGCTGGAAAAGGCGGCCGAATACATCGCCGGCCGGTTTGCCGAAGCGGGGCTTCAGCCGGGGGGCGACGACGGAACCTTCTTCCAGAGCTGGGAGGATACGGTCGACGGAAAGGGGACGATCGGCAGGCTGGTCAATGTAATCGGGATACTGCCGGGAGCAAAGGAGGGACCCGGGGACGCATCTGTGGTCGTCTGCGCGCACTACGATCACCTGGGGCGCGGCTGGCCCGATGTGCACGCCGGTGACGAGGGCAAAATCCATCCCGGGGCCGACGATAACGCGAGCGGAGTATCGGTGATGATCGAACTGGCCTCGCGCCTGTCCGGAAATATAAGCCCCGGCAGAAACATCGTCTTTGCCGCCTTCACCGCAGAGGAGAGCGGGTTGCGGGGGTCGCGCCGCTATATCGGCGCCTCGAAACGGTTTCCAATGGAAAAATGCATCGGCGCGATCAATATCGATGCGGTCGGAAGGCTCGGGAAGGGAAAGATCCTGGTTCTCGGCGCTTCAAGCGCCCGTGAATGGAGGCATATCTTCATGGGGAGCGGTTATGTGACGGGCATCGACGCGGAGATGCCGACAATCGACCTCGATTCGAGCGACCAGGTCAGTTTTATCGAAGCCGGCGTTCCCGCCGTGCAGATCTTCACCGGACCCCACGGCGATTACCACCGTCCCGGGGACACGGCCGACAGGATAGACGCCCAGGGGCTTGTAAAGGTCGCTTCGTTCGCGAGGGAAGCCCTGCTTTATCTTGCCGGCAGGGAAACGCCGCTCGAATTTACCGGCGGTGCCGGCCGGCACGGAGGGGCGGGGGGGGCAGGTACATCGGCGGATAAAAAGCCCGAAAGCCTGGGGATACGGCGGGCCGGTACCGGTTGCATGCCGGACTTCGCCTACTCCGGCAAAGGAGTGAAGGTCGCCTCCGTATCGCCGGGGTCGCCTGCCGAAAAGGCCGGAATCCTCGCCGGCGACGTCATCATACGTTTCGCAAAGACGCCTATCGTCGACCTGAAGGGATATTCGGAGGCCCTGAAATCGTTCGGCCCGGGCGACGAGGTCTCGATCGCCGTGCTGAGGGGCGCCGATGAGATGGAAATGAGGATCATCCTGGGAGAGCGGTAGATTCAACCGCCGGTTCGAGGGATTCGATCGGGCGTCCGCGATTTCGGGGGAAGCCGTTTTCCGGCCTCCCCATTCTGCCGGTTTTCCCGCGCGCCGGCCCGTCAACGGCCGAGCGAATCGTAGAATGCATTCCAGAACGGATCCACCCGGGGGTGGACGAAGGGGCGCTCCCTGCCGCCTTCGACAAGTATCATGCCCGATCCGGCGGGGGTCAGTTCTCCCGCTATCGATGCGGATATTCCGCGCTCCTTCAGCGCCTGGACCACGGCGAATGAACGGTGCGGACGGCAGGAGAGGATAAGAGTCCCCTCGCTGATGGCCGCATAGGGATCCTCGATTCCGAAGAGGCCGCATATCTCCATCACGCCGTCCTCGACGACGATCGCGTCTTTTTCAAGGATCGCGCCGAGCCCGGCCGCCTGGGCAAGCTCGTAAACGCCCCCCCAGATTCCGCACTCCGTCGCGTCGTGCATCGCCGATACGCCGTTGTCGCGAATGCCGACCGATACCGCCGCTCCGGCGTCTTCGACGACGGACATGAGGTAAAAAAGGTCCTGCGACTTTTTGGCGAACGCCTTTCCGAGAGCTTTCTCTATCTTCCCGGGAAACATCGTCGCGAATATCCCTGATGCTTCGATGGCGGGACCTTTCGTGATAACGATATGATCCCCGGCTCTCGCCATTTTCGGAGTCACGTAGGCGTCCTTCGGTCCGACCGCGATTACCGTGGCGCCGCCCACCATCGGGTAGTGGCAGTTCCCGTACCTCGCCGTGTGTCCGCAAATGACCGCCATCCCCAGTTTTTCGCACTCCCCGTGCATGACCGTCCACATCGTCTCCAACTGGGTCGCGTCGATTTCCATAGGCAGGTTCAGATCGATCGACAGGTAGGTCGGCTGTAGCGCGCTCGTCACTATATCCGATGCGAGGATATGGATCGCGAACCACGCGGCGCGTTCCCAGCCGTATTCCGGCACGATGAAAACCGGATCGGTCGTGATTGCTACCGCCTGGCCGCCGATCTCGACGATCCCGACATCGACGCCGTTCTGAGGCGGCACGATGATCGATTCGAGTTTTTTCCCGAGCCGCGGGTAAATGAGTTCCTCGAATACTTCAGGGGAAATTTTGCCGATATCGGGAAGCCTTGATTTCATGGATTGTTCCTTTCCGGTAAACACGCCTCACTCCAGATCACGGAGTTCCAGTATATCCATAATCCGGATGCAGTCCAGTTAATTTGTGGAACGGCATAACATCATCGCCGATGCGATACGGGCGCCGCCGGGACGCCCAATAATGCAACCATCGTGTTTAATATCAACATGTTGGAGAATATTTAGGCGGCATTTGTATTTATCGCTTGTTTTTATGATGGATTATATTATCCTATAGCAATGAAACAGAAGGGCTTGGGATCGAATTAATAATCCAGATATAGATGATGAACGGAACCTGCTTTTCGATCTTCTCTATTGTTGGACTTAATTAATTTCCATTCTGAAAGCTGCCGTTATGTTTCGATGTCCCTTATCATTTGAGACCATCAGGAGGTCGAAATGAAGATTTACGTAGGTAATATGCCTTTCAACGCCGACGAGGACGATCTGAGAAAAGCTTTCGAGGCTTTCGGATCGGTCGACTCGGTAGCAGTCATCACCGACAGGGAAACGGGCCGCGCCAAGGGGTTCGGATTCGTCGAGATGTCGAATGACGACGAAGCCAAAGCTGCGATCGAAGGCATGAACGAGAAGGATTTCATGGGCCGCACGCTCAACGTCAATGAAGCTCGTCCCCGCACGGACGGTCCCCGCGGCGGCGGACGCAGCGGCGGAGGTGGCGGAGGCGGCGGAAGAGGCCCCAGACGCAACTTCTAACGGATTCCTTTCAGGAATATTCAGGATAGATAAGCGGTCTCGCTTGCAGGTTCCAGACCGCTTGTATATGCGCGATACGGTCAGATGTTGAATGCCTGACAGCCGATCCCCGGGGAAGCCGGTTGCCGGCTTTCCCGGGGGATCGAATCCCCCGGCCGTCGGGTCAGCCATATCTTCAACGTATCATGCGGGCGATCGTCGATTGAAATGGTTTTATGCCCCGAAGGTTCTTCGGAAAAATAGTTTTTATATGAGTCGCCTGGTTCAGGCCGGGCCGGATTTCCCCAAAACATTTATAATTAAGAACTTAATTAATACTCGTTTTTCCGCACATCCCAGGCCGGAGGGTTTGTTGTTAAATTTTTAACATTTTTCTGGAACCAAATACTCCGGATTTCGTACTAAGAATTAACTTGGAAGGTCCCGCAACTATGCGCGGGCGTGGTCAAAACCTGTATTAAGGGAGTACATCGATGCGGTTGAATAGATGCCACCTTCATCCCGGCCTTTCCGGACAGGTCCTGTTGACCTGCCTGTTTTATACCTTTTCCGCGGTCAGGGCCGAGGGCAGTTATATTCCCGTATATAAACCCGAACTGAGAATCTCGAAAGCCGCCGGTCCGATAGATATCGACGGCGATCTGGGGGATGAGGGGTGGCGGGGGGCGGCGAAGGCGGCAAATTTCGCCGAACACAGTCCGGGCGACCAGACAAAACCCGAGGTCGATACCGAGGTGTTGATCACATACGATAACACTCATCTTTATGTGGCCTGGATATGCCACGACGATCCTGGAGAGATCCGTGCCTCGTTCTGTGAGAGGGACCGCATCTTCGACGACGATTATGTGATTCTATGCATCGATCCGTACGGCGACGCCGCGATGGCCTACGAGATTGCCGCCAATCCGTACGGGATCCCCGGCGATCTGTTCTTTTCCGCGAATTATGGGGAGGATATCGCCTACGACATGATCTTCGAATCGTCCGGAAAGATCACCGGTTCGGGATGGGTGGTCGAGATGGCGATACCATTTGCCGGCATGCGGTTTCCAGACCGGCAGGAGCAGGTGTGGAAGATGGATTTCTGGAGAAACCGTCCGCGCGAGAGCAGGTTCCAGTATTCGTGGGCCGCGTACGACCGCAACGAAAGCTGTTGGCCGTGCAATTGGGGAACGGTGACCGGCATATCGGGGATAGAAAGCGGATCGGGGCTTGAGCTGCTCCCGTCGGTTGTAGCTCATGAGTCGGGGTATCTCAACGATAAAGGGAAATTCGTGAACGATAAAGTAACGGGCGACCTGTCGCTTGGTGTATCCTACGTTATATCTTCGGAACTTACCGCCGAAGCCACGATCAATCCTGACTTCAGCCAGGTCGAATCGGACATCGCGCAGCTCGACGTCAATTCGACATTCGCCCTTTTCTACCCCGAAAGAAGGCCCTTCTTCATGGAGGGGAGCGATCTTTTCAACACGTACTTCAACGCCGTATACACGAGGCAGATAAACGATCCGCTGGCGGCCGGCAAGCTGACATGGCGGAAAGGCTCCAATAGCATAGCCTTCCTCACGGCTCATGACGAACACTCGGTGATAATCCTTCCGTTCGAGGAATGGAGCACATTTATTGAGAACGGCAAAAGCTATTCGAACATAGTAAGGGCCAAGCACGATTTCGGCGAACAATCGCATATCGGCCTGGTCGCAACCGACCGCCGTTTCGAAGGGGGGGGCTCGGGATCGTTGATCGGAGTGGACGGCCGGATCCGTTTTACGCCGAATAATTCGCTGTTATTCCAGGCTCTTTCCACCTACACAAGGGAGGTCAATAAGACAGCCCTGTCGGACAGCGCTTTTTACGCCAAATATTTTGAAGAAGGGGACACCCTTTTTAACGGCGATAAATATACGGCCGGGCTCGACGGGGAATCTTACTGGGGTTACAGCTGGCTTGCCGGGCTCAGCAGGGATAAGGCGAATTACTCGGCCAGTACGACCTATCTGGAACTCAGCCCTACGTTCCGCGCCGACAACGGGTTCGAAACGTCGAACAACTGGCGCAGGCTGAATGTGGATTTCCAGGGGATAAAGCGTTTCGAGAACAGCAAGGTGCTGGAGAATATCAACGGAAGCGTGAACCTCGCCCGCAAATGGAACTGCGACAATGTCAGGAAGGATGAATGGGTGACCGCCAACATGGAACTGAAATTCAGAACGGGCCAGACAGGGATCCATTCCAGCTACATGGCGAGCGACGAACTTTTCCGCGGCATCCAGTTCAACGAGATATGGCTGGCTCACACATGTTTCAACACAAGGCCCTTCGGCGCTCTTGCGCTGGGGGGAAACATCAATTATGGCCACAGGATCGCCCGCAGGGAACTCGTGATGGGCAAGGAAACCTCGTGGGGCGTCTGGGCCGATATCAAGCCGATCGACAGAATGCTGGTCGAGACCTCGTTCAGCAATATCCAGAGCGACGATCTTCGGACCGACGAGCGGCTCTTTTCGCAGTCGGTGTTCTGGTCGCGGCTCACCCTGCAGCTCAGCAGGGAGTTGTCGATGAGGCTCGTCTCTCAGTACAACGACCGTTACAGATGCTGGGATGTCGATCCGCTGATCACGTACAGGGTCAATTCCCTTTCGATGTTCTACCTCGGTTCGACGCACGATTTCATGGACCTTAATTTCGACGAGGACGGAATGGACGGGTGGAAACTGACGGAGCGCCAGTTCTTCCTCAAATTCCAGTACCTCTTCCAGGTGTGAAAACTGAGAATATGACCCGGTATCGATGGCCGGGGGATTCGATTTTCACCGGGACACGGGGGCATTATGCCCCCCTTCTTCAATTGGTTTCCGCATGACGTTGCACGATCGTGCCTGGCGCTGTATATTACCTGAAATATTTTAAGACCCCGGCTCAAGACTGGTGCGCGATGATAATCGTCGACAACATTTCAAAAAGCTATGGAGCCCAGGAGCTGTTCAAAGAAACCGGTTTCAGGCTCAACTCGAGGGAGAGGCTCGGCCTGGTCGGAAGGAACGGCCACGGCAAGACCACCCTTTTCCGTCTTATAACGGGCGAGGAAGAACCCGATTCTGGGACGATCGTCATACCGAAAGGGTATCTTGTCGGCTGTGTCTCCCAGGAACCGGACTTTTCGGAGGATACGGTGCTCAAAGAGGGGTGCATGGGGCTGGCCGATGAGGAGAAAGGCAACCACTGGAAGGTCGAAAAGATACTGGCCGGACTCGGTTTCGGAATTCCCGACATGGAGAAGCATCCTTCCGAGCTTTCGGGCGGATTCCAGATAAGGCTTAACCTGGCGAAGATCCTGGCGAGGGAATACAACCTTCTCCTTCTGGACGAGCCCAACAACTATCTCGACATCACTTCGATCCGCTGGCTCACGCAGTTCCTGAACGGCTGGAAAGGCGAACTGATCCTGGTGACCCACGACCGCAGTTTCATGGACCATGTGGTGACGCATACGATGGGGATATACCGCAAGACCTTCAGGAAGATCAGGGGGGATACGGGAAAACTGTACGACCAGCTCGCGATGGAGGAGGAGGTCTACGAGAAGACGAGGCTGAACGACGAGAAGAAGAGAAAAAAATCGGAGGAATTCATAAGGCGTTTCAGGGCCAAGGCGAGACTCGGCAGCCTTGTGCAGTCGAGGATCAAGGCGCTGGAGAAGCAGGAAAGACTGGAAAAGCTGGAGCAGGCCAAGGACCTGGATTTTTCCTTCATTTCGAAACCTTTTAACGGCAAACCGCTCATGAACGTCCTCGAACTATCCAACGGATACGGGGCCGGCCCACCCTTGTTCGAAGACCTCTCCTTTTCGTTGGGGCCCTACGACAGGGTATGCGTGATCGGAAAAAACGGAAAAGGGAAGACGACCTTTCTCAAGACGCTGGCCGGCGTTCTCGAACCGCGCTCGGGTGAGGTCAATTTCAACGTCACGGCCGGCTCGGCCTACTACGAGCAATCGAACATCAGCGACCTGGACGACGACAGGACGGTTCTCGACGAGATCCTCCAGTCCAATCCGGATATGGATCAGCAGAAGGCGAGAAACATATGCGGGATGATGATGTTCGAAGGGGACAATGCCCTCAAGAAGATCCGGGTCCTGTCGGGAGGCGAAAAAAACAGGGTGATGCTCGGCAAGGTGATAGCGACGCCGGTCAACCTTCTGCTTCTCGACGAACCGACAAACCACCTCGACATGGAATCGTGCGACGCGCTGCTCGAGGCGATAAACGATTTCGAGGGCGCCGTGCTCATGGTGACACATAACGAGATGCTTCTTCACGGCCTGGCGGAAAGGCTGATCGTTTTCCAGGAGGGGAGCGCGAAGGTCTACGAGGGAAGTTACCAGAGATTCCTGGAGACGAGGGGATGGGACGACGAAAAGGCCGGCGGCGTGGACAAGTCCGCGGTCGCGAAACGCGAGGACAGGATCAACAGGAAGGAAATGAAACGGTTCCGCGCGGAAATGATCAGGGAGAGGGGAAGGGTGCTCAAGCCCCTTGAAACGCGGGTCCGTCATCTGGAGAAGAAGATAGTGGAAGCCGAAACGCAACTCGAACAGCTGCACCAGGCCATCGTCGTCGCGTCGGAAAAGGGCGACAGCGCCGTGATCGGAGATCTTTCGAGGGAAATTCATGCCTGCGAAAACGACATAGAATCGCTGTTCAGGCAGCTCGAGCCGGCGAGCGCCGAATATGAGGAAAAGAGAAGGTGCATGGGGAAACAGATGGAAGAGGCGGGGTTCGAGGAATAAAACCGATCCGCCTCTCCCGTGTAAATTGTTATTCCGCGAAATACGTTACTTCGAGCATCGGTATGAAATTCCCCTCTTCGACGCGCCTTGTGTCGCCTTTCCTGCCGATATTCAAGACCGATTCGGCGACCTGGTACTTCATGCTCGGCCAGTAACAGGTCTCGACCTTTACCGTATATTGTCCTTTTTTTACCTTTTCACCCCTGAAATTCCTGAGGTCCCATGTGTAGACGTAATGGCCGACGTCGATGCTCGCCGTGGTGACCGCGTCGACGCCTTCGAACCCGGAAACCATGGCCCACACGGGAAGCGTGATCTGTTTTTCCTTTATGAACCCGGCAAACCCTGACGCGTAGACGGTGGCCACATAAGCTCCCTTTTCGTCTTCGATCCAGACGGCTGTCTGCGGGGCCAGTTCATCCTGGAATCCGAGCACGAAATCGATCTTTACGAAGGGTCTCTCGTGTTGTTGAGGATCGAAGACCGAGGTCTCCGGGCGCATCTGCCCGTACACCATCGCGGCGGACGCGGATTCCGGATATTCCCCGGCGACCTTGACCCAGTATCTCATCGCTTCTCTCTGTTTCGCAACGCCCAGGTAATAGAGGGCCTGCGATTTGAGCGAATCCGGAGCGGCGCTGCCTGCGACCATCTCGAGGTCGGCTACTCCCTGGTCGTGCTTGCCGAGGAAGAACGGGAATTGTATACCTCCGATGCCCCGCAACAGCCTCAGCTCCATGTCGTCCGGTGACAGCTTCAACCCCTGGTCTATCGCGCTCATTGCCTCGAAGACCAGTCCGGAACGGTAATCGGTATTGTCGTAGATCTTGCTGTCGTATCCCGTTCCGGCCATTCCGCCTATCGACAGGAAAAGGAGTTTGTACGCTTCGGTGTTTCCACGGTCGATCCCGGTGTATCTTTTCAGAACCTCGCGGGCGTTCTCAAATTCGCCCTTTTCGAAATAAGTTTTTCCGAGTTTGAAAATCAGGCCGCTGTCGCCCGGATTTTTCCCGATCGACTCCTTGAGGGAAAGGATATCGGGGGTGTCGGTTTTGGAGGGGGACAGGATCCCCGGATCGGCTGCCGGTTTCTCCGCAGCGCCGGAGAGGGTCGAGAGCCGTTTTTCCGCGTTGACGGCGGCCTCGGAACCCGGCGCGATCGCGACGATTTTTTCGAGGGCCTTTCGTTCCCCTTCGGAGTCCTTTTTCTTCGCGCAGCCGTTCGCAAGGGACGAAAGCGCCGACACGAGGGTCTCTGGCGAGCCCGGATAACCCGGTTTTTCCATCATTTCCACGGCCCTGGCGAGATCGGCAACGCCGCCCTCGAGTTTCCCCAGGAATTCCGGCACGTTCACGCCCATGATACCCCTGAAAAGGTATGTGAGCGGATTGTCGGGACCGAGAGCGACGGCCCTGTCGAGGATCTCGAACGATTCCATGGCCAGCCGGCCCGCCTCCATGTAATCGGCAGAGCCGCCGGCACTCATCCCCGTGTAAAGGCCGAGGTACGACAGGGCGTCGGCGCTCTGGGGATAAGCGGCCGCCGCTTCCTCCATCAGCGCCCTGGCGGCCGCAAAATCCCGTCCATCGGCGAGGGCGCGGGCCTCGGAGATATAGACATCAAGATCCTTTGCCTCTCCTGCGCCGCCGGCGATCGAAATAACCAAAATCATGGTCAAAACCGAAAAGACACGTCTCATGAAGCTCTCCTTTCGACGAACATCGAATTTTTTCCGTCTCATGTTCCGTTGATAGTAATGATACGCATCCTGGAAAACGATTGTTTCACGGTCCAGAATGAATGTCGATCTTTATTCCGTCAAAGCCCCCGGCCGTTCAATATGAGCCCGCCGCGGTTCGATATCATGCCAGGCCGGCCGATGCGGGTCTCTCCGGCCGTTCGAGCCGGAACGATTCCGCCTGCCTGCGGTTTTTTTCAAAGCCGCTCGCTTTTTACGCCGGGAATTGTTATAAATAGAAATTGCATGTTCCCGGCGGGCTGCCGGGAGGCTGCGGTACCGTCACTGTCGACAGGAGGAAGTGCAGCATGACAAGGCAGATGGTTTCGGCGATCATCGTGGTTTTCATCTTCGTTTGTACGGGTGTAAACGTATCCGCTTGTACGAATTATCTTGTAACGAAGGGAGCCTCGTCGGACGGCGCGACGATGATATCGTACGCCGCCGATTCCCATGAACTTTACGGCGAGCTTTATCACCGGCCGGCCATGGATTACGCTCCCGGCACGATGCTCGATATCTATGAATGGGACACCGGCAAGTTCCTCGGCCGCATACCGCAGGTCGCCCACACTTATGCGTACGTGGGGCTGATGAACGAGCACCAGGTCACGATAGGGGAAACGACGTGGGGCGGGCGGGAGGAACTTCATGACAGCACGGCTGTCATCGATTACGGCAGCCTGATGTTTCTCGCCCTTCAGCGCGCGAAAACCGCCCGCGAGGCCATCGATGTAATGACCGATCTTGTAGCCAGGCACGGTTACTACAGCTCGGGCGAGTCGTTCTCCATAGCCGATCCGGAGGAGGTCTGGTTCATGGACCTGATCGGCAAAGGGCCCGGCAACAGGGGCGCGGTCTGGGTCGTGAGAAGAATACCCGACGGGTTCGTATCGGCGCACGCCAACCAGGCGAGGATCAGGCAGTTTCCACTCGACGATAAAAAGAACACGCTCTACGCCCCCGATGTTATAACCCTCGCCAGGGAAAAGGGATATTTCGAGGGTTCGGACGAGGATTTCAGCTTCGCCGACGCGTACGCCCCGGCCGATTACGGGGCGCTTCGCTTCTGCGAGTCCAGGGTCTGGTCGATGTTCATCAAGGTCGCTCCTTCACTGGGCATTTCGATCGATTACGTGAAGGGCGAGCCGGGCGCCGCACCGATGCCTTTGTGGATCAAACCCGACCATAAGATCTCGGTCCACGATATGATGGAACTGATGCGCGATCACTTCGAGGGCACCGAATTCGACATGACGAAAGACGTCGGCGCGGGGCCCTACGCCTGCCCCTACCGTTGGAGGCCTTTGACCTGGGATGTCGACAGCCTGACGTACGTGAACGAAAGGGCCGTCTCGACCCAGCAGACGGGATTCTCCTTCGTGACCCAGTCGCGTTCATGGCTCCCCGATCCGATCGGCGGGGTTTTCTGGTTCGGAGTGGACGACACGTACAGCACCGTGTACAATCCGATCTACTGCGGGATCAGCAGAGTCCCCCATTCGTTCGCCGTGGGGACCGGCGATTTCCACCACTTCACGTGGGATTCCGGTTTCTGGGTGTTCAACTGGGTTTCCAACTACGCTTACCTGCGTTATTCAGAGATGATAACGGACATCCAGGTCGTACAGCGCGACCTCGAGGGAGCCTTCCTCGCGGGCCAGGGCGCGGTGGACGAGGCTGCGACGGCGCTCTACAAGCAGTCGCCGCGGCTGGCGGTCGATTATCTGACCGAATATTCCTGCCGCGTGTCCGACGGGACGGTCGACAGGTGGAGAAGGCTCGGGCAGGACCTGCTCGTTAAATACATGGACGGGAACACCAAGGACGAGAACGGCCACGTGACCCATCCGGGGTACCCGGAATCCTGGTACAGGACGATAGCGAAGGAGACCGGCGATCGTCTCCTTAACCGCGAGCTTGAAAAGAAGGAATAACGGAAACGGCCGAGGTAAACGGCCGTCATAATTGTCCGAAAAAACCGCCATTCGGGTCGCTTGTTCCAGGACAGTGCACCCGGATGGCGTCTTTTTGTTCGAAAAGCGGTTTTATAACGCGGTCCGGCAGCGCGGGGCCGTCGTTTCCCGGTTGCCTGTCAACGCCCTACAAGCAGCATCGAAACGATGATCTGCGCCAGCATGATCTTCGCGATCATGGAGGCCGGGTAGACGGCGGCGTACCAGACGTTGGGATTTTCGCACGAGCACTGCTGGTTGGAATAGGCGAGGCAGGCCGGTTGCGTCTGCATCCCCGAAACCATCCCCATCACAGCCGACATCGGAAGCCCCAGGACCTTGTAACCGATCAGGATGGACGAGACGGCGAACAGGCTCGTTATGAAGGCCCCCGCCGCTATCAGTCTCCATCCGCCGTCGTTGAAGGTGGCCAGGAATCCCGGCCCCGCCTTCGTTCCGATCGCGGCGAGGAAGAAGACCAGACCAACCTGACGAAGAACGAGGTTCGCCGTGTAGGGGAGACCCCAGATGATCGGTCCCGTGCGCTCCAGCCGTCCCAGTATCAGCCCGACGATCAGCGGGCCGCCGGCGAAACCGAGGCGGAAGATCATGCCGTTCGGCAGGTTGAAGGGGATCATGCCGAGAAAGACCCCGAGAACGATGCCGAGGGAAAGGGAAAGGTAGTCGGTTTCGGAGATCGACCGTATCGAGTCGCCGAAATATTTGGAAAGGGCGTCGATATTTTCCCTGCGGGAGACGACCCTGATGCGGTCGCCCGATTCCAGTATCGTATCGAGGGACGGCACGAAATCGACGTCGCCGCGCCGCAGCCGCGTAATGGTGGCGTCGAACTTCTTGTGCAGTTCGAGCTCGCGGATCGTCTTGCCGATTATCTCCTTGTTGGAAACGAAGATGCGCCTGTACGTGACGGGTCCTGCCGTCTCGGGGAGTTGCTCGTTCGATTGCTCGCCGAAGAGGATTCGCGCGCGTTCGAGCGTTTCCGGCGATCCGACGGCGACCACCAGATCGCCTGTGGAAAGCACGGTGGAG
>JBFYZH010000012.1:0-11373 GCA_041309605.1 Candidatus Krumholzibacteriota bacterium | reverse complement strand
ATCCTGATGTGGGATTCGAACTGGCCCGCCGCGGCGAAGGCCCAGCAGGACCCGCAGTTCCCCTGGTTTTTAACGGGGGTCGTCCCTCCGTGCGCCCTCCAGTCGAAGACCGGATCGTCGGCCGTTTCGGGAGGAAACGGCGACGCGAACATGTCCCCCGCGCCCGCAGGCCCTGGTGCCGGATTTCCCGCCTTCCGGAGTTCTCCGGCGGGGGGGAAGGGAAGCGGAGCGAGGAGCTGTTCGATCTCACCTGGCGAAAGGGACGACATGGATGTCGGACCCGCGGTCCATCGCCAGCCGTTATCCCTTATTGCGCGCCGGACCTGCTCGATCCTTTCCGTCTCGGAAAGCGCTTTTTCCTCCGGAATGACGGCCGGTCGAGCCGCGAACGCGGCCGGCGGGCAGGCGATCGCTAAAAGAGCGGACGCCGCCGCGATCAGCATGGCGGTTGTGGCATCATGCCTGAAGCGGCCGTATATCGAAGGATGTCCCATACGCGTCTCTTCTTCCGGTGAAGGTGATCGATTCCCGGCGATGGCCGCCGATACGGAGGGCCCGGCGGCACAACGTCATTATATACATAATCGGAGAAAACTTCCCGAATTTCAGAAAAAACTTATTATCCTGTAAATATCGTGGTATTATCCTGCGGGCTCGCAGGGGGCCTGACCTTACGGAGTCGTTTGATCCGCAACGATACGGAGCGTGGGGTACGGAACGTGGGGCGGGGGGGACGGATGCACGCGGCGATCGATCCGTGTCGGTACGGACCACGGGTTGCGCCGCCGGCGGCTGGAAACGGGAGAACGGGACCGATGAATGTTTTCGATGTCTTCAGGGAGCGGGGATTTTTCGAACAGTGTACCGACGAGGAGCGGGTGCGGGCGCTTCTTTCGAAACCGGTCACATGTTACATAGGTTTTGACCCGACCTCGGACAGCTTTCACTGCGGAAGCCTGGTTCCTATAATGGCCCTTGCCCATCTGCAGCGGCACGGCCACAGGGTGATTCCCCTCATGGGAGGGGGGACCGCGATGATCGGCGATCCGAGCGGCAAGACGGAGCTTCGCCGGCTGATCACCGTAGAGCAAATCGATTCCAACTCTATCGGCCTTAAAAAGCAGTTCGAGAGGTTCATCGATTTTTCGGACGGCCGGGCCCTCATGCTGAACAACGCCGAGTGGCTGAGGCCCCTGAACTACATAGAATTCCTCCGCGACATCGGAAGGCATTTCAGCGTCAACAAGATGCTCGCCGCCGAGGCGTACAGGGTACGCCTGGAGACTGGGCTCAATTTCATAGAGTTCAACTACATGCTCCTCCAGTCCTACGACTTTTTGCACCTCCACACCCATTACGACTGCAAACTCCAGATGGGCGGAAACGACCAGTGGGGCAATATCGTTGCAGGCACCGACCTTATAAGAAGGGTCACGGGGGGAGAAGCCGAAGCGCTCACATTCCCCCTTCTGACGACGGCGGCCGGGTCGAAGATGGGCAAGACGGAGAAGGGCGCCGTATGGCTGGACGCCCGGAAGACCGCGCCTTACGATTACTACCAGTACTGGATCAACACGGACGACAGGGACGTCGGAAAATTCCTCGCCCTCTTCACCTTTCTCCCGATGGAGGAGGTGCGGTGCCTGGGGGCTCTCGGGGGGGCCGATCTTCGAAAGGCGAAGGAGGTTCTCGCCTTCGAGGCGACGAAACTGGTCCACGGCGATGGAGAGGCCGAAAAGGCGCGGGAAGCCTCGCGTTCGCTCTTCTGCGGGGACGGTCCCGTCGACCTGGATTCGGTGCCCGCGTTCGAGGTCGAAGTATCCAGGCTTGAGGAAGGCATCCCGGCGTTTATCCTGTTCGCGGATTCCGGGATCGTAAAATCCCGCGGCGAGGCAAGGCGCCTGGTGCAGCAGGGCGGAGCCTACGTAAACGGCCGCAGGATAGACCAGTTCGACGAAGCGGTCTCGGCCGCCGATCTCAGGGGAGGATGCCTTCTCCTCAGGGCCGGGAAGAAAAAATACATCAGGGTGAAAACGGCTTGATCCGGGCCCCGGATTGAAGGGGCCGGCGCGGAGGATTTGAGGGATGTCCGACAAATGGAAGAAGGAATTCGACGCCGAGCGAGGCAGGCTCAACGACCTGGTTTTTTCGGGCGGGAATCTCGGCATCAAAAGGTTCTTCGCCCTCGACGAACAGGCCTATCACGATGGGGTCCTTCCGTCGAAGACCAAGGAGCTGATGGGCCTTGCCGGCTCGATGGTCCTGAGGTGCAACGACTGCATCGCGTACCATATCGCAAGGTGCCACGAGGAGGGAGTGACGAAGGACGAGTTCTACGAAGCCTTCAATGTCGCGCTTATAGTCGGCGGGTCGATTGTGATCCCGCACCTCAGGATCGCCGCCGAAAAGATGGAAGCGCTGTTCGAGTGATTATCGGTTCCTTTTTATGAACGATGATTATATAGTATACGGCAGAACGGCGCCGTCGTGCACTCCGGCTGAATCTTCACGGAGGGGCGCGTTCGGATTCCGTATGATAAAGGAAAACGGGAACAACCGATGACTTTCAGGATACTTCAATACCTGCTTCAGAAGAGAAAAATCATATTCGCCGTCGCCCTGGCGGCGGCGGTGGTCGTTCTGGCCTGGGTGATATTCGCCGACGCCGCCTACAGGTCAGAAGCCCTTCTCATGCCGCCCCTGGAGGAGGGCAGCGAAGGTCTTATGAACGCGTGGATGGCGCAACTGAATCTTCCTTCGATGGTGGTTCCGATGTCCGCCGGTTCCCAGACCGCCGAGATCCTGGTCGACATCCTGCAAAGCCGAAGACTCGCGGAGATGGTAATAGAAGGGCAGGGCCTGAAGGAATGGTACCGGACCGGTTCGATGCACGAAGCCGTGGACAATCTTCAGGATGCGACTTCGGTCGAGGCATCGTCGACGGGGATGATCTTCCTGAAGGTGACCGACAGGAACCCGGAGATGGCGCTGAAGATCGCATCGGCCTATATAAGCGGGCTGGATTCCCTGAACCATCTTCTCCAGTTCACCAGGGCCGGCAGCACGATGGCATTCGTCGGCCAGCAGCTTGACAAATACAGGAGCCTGCTCGGGGAGGCGCGCCGGAAGATCGCCGCGTTCCAGAGCGAAAACGGGATAATCGATTTCGATGAACAGATCCGCGGTACGATCGATGTCGCGGCGGGACTCAAGGCCAGGGCCGTCCTGGCGGAGATAGAACTGGACCTGCTGAAGGATTTCGCGACCAGGGACGCCCTGGAACTGAAGAGAAAAGAGGCCGAATTCAACAGCCTGACGGGTCAGTTGAGGAATATCGCCAGCGGCGATTCCTCGGCTGCGGTGTTCATTCCCCTCTCCAGGATGCCCGGTCTGTACCAGGAATACGCCTCCCTGCAGAGAGATCTAGTCGTGGACGAAACGGTATATTCGTTCCTGCTTCAGAGGTACGAGGAAAGCGGTATCGACAGGGCGAGAAACACGCCGTCGGTCCAGGTTGTCGATATACCCGACCTTCCCGACAGGAGAGCCGGCCTGCCACGGTGGGCCGTGGTCCTTCTTGCCGGCATGACGGGATTCTTATGGACCTGCCTCGTGCTGGCGTGGTGGGGATGGTTGAATCTGCGTGAAAGGGACCAGGAAGAGGAAAAAGCCTTCCGAAGCGTCGTCGATCTGGTCCGCGAGGACGTAAGGTCGCTCAGAAGAATCCTGCGCGTCTGATTCCAGCCCCGGCGAATGCTCGTCTGCGTCCGTACCGCCGGAGCATCGATAACTTTCCCGCCTGCCCGCATTCAGAGTGCCCCCGCAATACGGAACGGTCTTTCATCCGGCGTTCGGCGTCATGCCGTTCAATCATGCCGCCGTTTGGAATGTCATTTGCTGTTTCCAGTTTGCCGGTCCGGTGCCGTGCCTTCCTCCTGCAGGCCGGCCCAGCCGGAGGATATGGATCGCCCGGCGGGCCCTTCGCCGCCGCGGGCGGAAAGAGAATCGATGAAGAGATTGCTGAAACCGTTAACATGCATGTTTGCAGCCGGATTCGCGGGTTGCGCGCTGAACGTGGCCGCCCTGACCGATACCGATCCCTTCCTTCGTTACTCCGTCGAGATGAAGGATCCGGCGCTGGATCTTATAAAGGTCACAGGATCCGTTTTCGGTTCCGTGGATGGCAAAGTGCCTCTTCTGCTTCCCGATCCGGGCGGCGGAAAACGCCTTCAACCCCTGGGGCTTGCCGCGCGCGACCTTTCCGGACGTCCGCTGAAGATAGAAAATGACGGGGAATCCTGGACCGTCAGCAACGGGGGGGGCGATTTCACCTTCACCTACGACGTCGTGCTGGCCGTCGAGGACAGGTATTCGCCGGAGATCAGGGGAATGCTCAGCATGATCGGGGAGGATCGCAGCAGGCTGATGGGCAGGGATGTCTTCCTTCTTCCCGGAAAGCGTTTTGCTGACGGCATCCTCGTCGATATAGACACCGGGCAGGGGGGCGGATTGTGTTCCACCTGGGAGTGTACCGGAAGCAGGATCATTGTGCCTGCCGTGTCGGATCTTGCATCGACACTGGCCGTGACCGGCGCCTACAGGATCCACGAGACGGAGGTGGCGGGCACAAGGCTCGCCCTTGCGATCGCCGGCGAATGGCTTTTCAGGGACGAGGATCTTTTCAGGGTGATAAGGGACGTCGTGTCGCGGGAGATATCGATGTTCGGGTCGTCCCCACACGGAAAACATCTTTTCGTCTGCGACGTCAATCCCGTGAGGGGCGGCAACGGCTTCGATCACTACGGCGTGCATTTCGCCGGCAGCATGCTTCTGCTGCTGGACCGCGGCATGGATGGAAGCCATCTGTTCGACACCCCGATGTCGATGGTGGCCCACGAGTTCTTCCATAACTGGAACGGAGAGGTGTTGCAGCCTTCGGACGACGCCTTCATGTGGTTCACCGAGGGCGCCACCGTATACTACTCCTACAGGGTGCTCATCGACACCGGCATCATCACGCAGGCCCAGTACGAACGGAAAACGGCGACGATCCACCGGAGGTATCTCGACAATCCATACCTGCCCGACATCGCCATCGGGGAGGCCGCCAACAGGGATCTTTCCGACAAGGATATGGTCAACATGCTGTACGACGGCGGATTTCTCGCCGCCGAGGCCCTGGATCGCGACATCGCCATGGCGACCTCCGGACGCATGTCGTTGATGGACGTGATGAGGTTTTTATACGAAACGAATCCGGGCGGGATATTGATCGGCGAAGACCTGCTGACAACGACTGTAATGGGACTAACAGGTCATGATGTAGCCGGTCTCGTTTCCGCGCTCGTTCATTCGAAAGCTCCGGCGATGCTGTCGATGCGCCGTGTATCCTCTTGATTATATCCTCCTTATGTAATAGATTCTTCCACGCGGGAACCAAAACCGCGGTCAAGTGCCCTGCGTCGGATTTATCTTTCGGTATCCCGCGGGAACTGCCCGGGGAAAGCGGGGTTGCAGATGGTATTGTCACGAAAAATGGGGTCGCTGCCCGTGGCGATCCTGGCTGTTTTAATATTGATTGCCCCCCGGCCCCGTCTCGAGGCGCAGCGTCAGCAGGGCGCGCAGGGATGGAAAAGGGAGGCTGCGGGCTGGTCGAATGCCGGAAAGACGAGTTTTCCGTTCGACTCCAGGGATGTCACCCGGGGTGTACAGGGTCTATCCACCCGCATGTATCCTCCTTCCATGCAATTGCGATCTCTTCTCTGCCATGCGGATACGGTCTGGATCGGCACCGAGGGGGGGCTATACGCCTGGAGCGCTTCGAGCGATTCCGTTTTCCTCGTCAAGGGCCCGCCGTTTACGTGCGTGAACGCAATGGCCGTCGATGAAGAGGGCGCTCTATGGGTCGGCGGAGACGAAGGAGTCTCGGTCCGCAGGTATGGAGAATGGACACATTATCTCGGGGAAAAGTTTTCCTTTTTCGAAAGAGTGAGAGGGTTCTGCCGCGGTTCCGGCAGGATGTGGATCGCCACGTACGGCCAGGGGTGCGGCTTCATGGCGTCCGATTCCCTGACGGTTCTCACCAGGGCCGATTCGCTTCTCGATGACAGGGTCCTTTCTGTAATGGAAGAGGACGACAGGACTGTCTGGTTCGGCACGGCGAGCGGAATCTCCAGGGCCGGTTTTTCCGGGTGGCATTCCCTCAGATACGGCAGCAGGATACCGGTCGGCGCCGTCGATGACATCATTCTCGACGAGAGGGGTAATATCTTTCTGGCCGTCGCCAGACAGGGAGTGGTCAGGTACAATCTCGGCCGCGTGACCGAATATGGACCTGCGGACGGTCTTCCGGGCATTGAGATCAACGCTTTCAGCATCGATTCGTCGGGCCGGGTATGGGCTGCGGGGAGGTCCGGAGTCAGCATCTACGATGGATCGGGATGGGTTCCGCTGCTGATACCCGGGATCATGCTCGAAAATTATAATTTCCTTTCGATATGTCATGACGTCGAGGGCAACACCTTCCTGGGTACAAACGACGGGAAGATGTTCGTCATTTCGGGGGATTCTTTCACGAAGGTCGAACTTCCACAGAGGTTTCCCGCCGGTACGGTGACCGGTATAAGGGAGTACCGCGGCGAACTCTGGTTTATCTCGGACAGCGGGATATTCGGATCGGGCGGTAAATCCAGGAAGATACCTTCTCCCGATCCATGGTTCGAGGGGGCCCTGACCGGATTCGCGCTTGACCCCGACGGCAGGCCGTGGGTTTCGACCAGGTTCGGCATACTTCAATTCAACGGCGCTTCCTGGGAGGTGTTCGACAGAAGAATGGGAATGCCGACAGAGCATTTTACATGGGTCTCGAACGGGGCAGGCAGCGACCTGTGGTTTGGAACATACGATTCGGGGATAATGAGGCTTTCTGATACCGGGTGGACCCGTTACACCGTCGAAAACGGGTTGCCTCCCGGCCGGATAACCGGCCTGGTTACCGACGGAGCGGGGACACAGTGGATCCTGTCGGGTTCCGGCAGGGTTGCAAGGTTCGACGGTATCGACTGGCAAACGGTTGATGTGGCGCGCCGCGATACTCGTGTCCGGAATGTTCAGGCGGCCGATTCGATCCAGGGACTCGATCCGGGTATCCGGTTCATCGACCGCGCCGGTTCTGACGACAACGCAGGGGATCGCGCCGGTTTATGTATCGGAACCGACGCTTCGGGCAACTGCATCGTCTGCCGGCCGGAAGCCATTTATATAAATTCGGCGGCGGGGTGGCAGGTAATAGAACTGCCGGATATCGGAAGGAAGATCGAGCCGCTTTGTGTCACCGGATCGCGTCACGGGGAACTCTGGCTCGGTACCGCCGGTGAGGGTATTTTTATAAGAAGGGGAATTTCCTGGAAGCGCATCGGGGCATGCTCCGGGGTGTCTGGTGACCATGTGCCGGTTCTTTTCGAGGATGGTACCGGGCGTATGTGGGCCGGAACGCTGCATGGAGGCGTAACTGCCTGTCAATGGAACAGATAACTCATGAACATCGGACGGTCGTCCATTACGAGCCCGGATTGACAGGCGGGAGGCCGGTCTGTTTCATGCAGGGTTTTATTGACATGATCCCGGGTGATTAGTATATTTTATCTATCAAAGGAGTTTTATAGAGCGAACGTTATTGTTTCCTGTCCAGAAAGATTGTCCGTAAAAGGGATATACTGTGAAAGGAAAAACGATAACGTATTTTTTTGTCCACGCGTTAAAAATCTGTTTAAAGATTTTTAAGGGTATGATAAGAGTCATTGACCTTCGTTCATGTCAGGGAGATGGATGATGGACATCGTGGCAAAACTCCTTATCGTCGTGATAATCGGCATCACGGTTTATGTTTATGCCGGATATCCGCTTGTGCTCTCACTCGCCGGTCTTTTAAGGAAACGCCGCCCGGCGGGCGACGAAAATCACCTTCCTACACTGGCCCTGATCATATCCGCTCACAACGAGGAGAGGATAATTCGCGAAAAGATAGAAAACAGCCTCAAGCTGGATTATCCAGGACATCTTTTACGGATAATCGTCGCGAGCGACGGATCCATCGATGAAACAAACAATATCGTCCGCGATTATGAAGGATACAATATCGTGCTGAAAGCCTTCGACAGGCGGGAGGGTAAAAGCGCAACCCTCAACAAGGCGATTCTCGGAGTGGAGGAGGAGATCGTCGTCTTTTCCGACGCCAACGCCTTCTACCGCAACGATGCCCTTCGCAAACTTGTCCGACACTTTGCGGACGATGAAACGGGATGCGTCGTGGGCAGACTCATCTATCTCGACAGCGATTCATACGTAGGCAGGGGGGAGAGTCTCTACTGGCGTTACGAGGGATTGCTCAACAGGCTGGAAAGCCGGCTGAAATCCGTTCTGGTGGGGACGGGGACGATCTTCGCTATAAGGCGTTCGCTTTTCCGGCCGGTCATAAGGGATGTGGCGAACGATTTCCAGATACCCGCCGAGATTGCCTCGCAGGGATACGGCGTAGTGTACGACGGAGAGGCCATCGCCTATGAGAAATCATCCTATTTCTTTACAGAGGAGTTCAACAGGAAACGAAGGATCATCGTCAGGGGACTGACCGGATTCAACCACCTCAAAAACAATTTCGGCGGAAATTTCCGCATCTTCCAGTTCATCTCGAGGAAACTTCTCAGGTGGTGGATCGGGTTCATGCTTCCGGTCATGTACGCAGCCAACGTGTTCGTTCTGGATGATCCCGTTTTCTATTCCATCTTCCTCCTCCAGACGGCCTTTTACATGTTCGCAGTCATCGGGGCCGTTCTCAGAAGGGGCAGGATAAGATCCCGAATCTTTTTCATCCCGTTCTATTTCGTCATGGTCAACACGGCGGCGCTGGCGGCTATTCTTACATATGTTACAGGGGGGCGCCTCTCGTCCTGGGAAAAAGCCGAAACTACCAGGGATGTCCATGAAGATTACATCGAGACTCCCGTATTCAGTGTCATAGAGGGGAAGAAGAAAGTGTCCGAGAGCTTCGAGAACCTCAACAAGATCACCTGACAGGAAAATGCGCGCGATCGAACGATGAGAAGGGCCGGACCCTGGATCTAAAAAAAATCCCGGATCCGGCCCTGTTTTTTAGAAAACGGAGAGCGGTATGTCCAACTTGAGAAACATATCGTACACCTTCGCCAGCAAGATGGCCAATCTGGTTATCGGTCTTGTGACGAGCATCGTGATGGTTCGCGTCCTGGGAGCCGAAGGAAAGGGCCTTTTTTCCCTGGCGATCCTGGCGGCGGCCCTTGTTACCAGTCTTTCCAACCTCGGGCTCGGGACAGGGTCGGGTTATCTTCTGGGAAGATTGAGGTTCCCAAGGGATGTTCTGGCCGGCAACTGGCTGAGCATGTCGATGCTTATCGGCATTCCGGTCATGGTTGTCTCGATCTTTTTTGTTCCGGTCCTCGCCCCGCGTCTTCTTCCCACGGTCTCCCCCGATCTGGTGATCATAGCGCTCGTCGGCGTTCCGTTTTCGATACTGCTCTACAATCTCCAGATGCTTTGCAAAGCCGATTCGGATTTCAGGGGATACAACCTGCTGGAACTCGCTCAGCCGGCGCTGTTCATACTCGCCATGCCCCTCGCCATAAGGATCTTCACCGGTTCGAATGTCCTTGTCACCATATCCGTCTACACGGCGTCATGCGTGTCGGCCGCCGTAATCGCCGTGGCGATATGGGCGGGACGGACGAAACTGAGGTTCAGGTTGTCCCGTGAAGTCGCCTCTCCTGCGTTGCGATTCGGGATCATGGGACACCTGACAAACGTACTCGGATTTCTTAACCTTCGCCTGGACATGCTGCTCGTGAACTGGTTCCTCGGGCCGGCCGCCGTCGGTTATTACTCGATATCGGTGATGATCGCCGAAAAGATATGGTATTTCCCGGACACGCTTGCCATCGTCCTTTACCCGAAGGTGGCGCATTCGAACGATCTCGACGCCAGCGCGTACACCTCGAAGACCGGCAGGCTTACGGTTCTTATCGTAGGTGCCTGCTCTGTGCTGGTCCTTCTTCTTGGAAAGCCGGTTATAAGACTGTTGTATACCGATCAGTTCATCCCGGCGGTCGCGCCGCTGTTCATCCTTCTTCCGGGAGTGCTGTCGGCGAGCCTGGCGAGAGTCGTGGGCAGTGATCTTCTGGCAAGGGGGTATCCTCATGTGAACATGTGGGCGGGGTTGGCCGCCCTGGCCGTAAACATGGGACTCAACATCGTCATGATACCACTGATGGGGATAAGCGGCGCCGCCCTGGCCACGACGGTATCGTACACGCTGCACCTTTTTATTATCCTGGTATCTTTCTGCCGGATTACCGGACTTCGCGTGTGGGACGTTCTTGTCCCCGTCACCGGCGACCTGGACCGTTTCCCACGGGCTGTGCGCGGATTTTTCCGGCTGCGCCAGGATGAAAGGAAGGGAAGGTGACGGATCGGCGGAAAATACTTATTGTCACGAGTTCCCTCGGGGGGGGTGGCGCGGAGAGCCATATACTCAATCTCTGCAGATATCTCGTTTCCGTTTCATGCGTTCCCGCGGTGCTGGCGATATCGGACAAGCGCACGGAAATACGCGACGTGCTGGCCGGCGAAGGCGTAGAGGTCGTGGTTTTCCCTCTGCATTCCCTGTCGGCTTTTCTGCGCCCCGGAAAACTGGAATCCCTTAAAAAAACCGTCATCAAGGCGGATCCCGATATAATACACGCCCATCTTTATCATGGCGAGGTCGTCGCGGCGCTGGCCTCGCTTCTGACCGGCGTGCCCATGGTGGCTACGAGGCACAGCTTCGGTCTTGAATTCCGCGGCGCGAGAAAATGGCTCGTAAGGCTTCTCGGCGGAAGGTACAGAGGCGTGATCGCAGTCAGCGGTGAGGCGGCCGGGGAGGCGGTCCGGCTCGGGATTGGAAAAGGGCGTATCGAGAAGATCCCCAACGGAGTCGATACGGAAAGGTTCAGGCCCCTCGATCCCGATGCCTGGATGGAGCTTGGGACGAAATTCAGAAAGAAACATTTCGGGGAATCGCGACTGGAGGGCGGGCTGTTGATCGGAACCCTCGGAGGCCTCAAGAAGGTTAAAAATCTATCCCTTTTCATCCGGATGGTTCCGGCAGTGCTGGCGGACTGGAACAACGGGGCGGGCCTTCCTGGATTTGTCATCAGCGGGGAAGGACCCGAAAGAAAAGAACTCGAATCCCTGTCCCGCAGGCTCGGCCTCGATGCCAGGATCGCGATGCCCGGATTCGTCGCCGATCCGGAGAATCTGCTCCCGCTGCTGGATATCTTCGTCATGCCATCCACAACCGAAGGA
>JBFYZH010000011.1:0-7803 GCA_041309605.1 Candidatus Krumholzibacteriota bacterium | reverse complement strand
ATACAGATCTTTTTATCGCATGAATCGCAGGTCCAGATATTGAGGGGCGTCCCCCAGTACCGCTCGCGACTCAGGGCCCAGTCGACGTTCCCTTCGAGCCAGCGGGTAAACCTGTTCTCGCCCATCTCGGGCGGATACCAGTGGACCCTGCCGTTCGCTTCCAGAAGGAGATCCTTGAAGGCGGTCGTTTTTATATACCAGGATTTCCTCGCGTAATAGATCAGGGCCGCGTCGCACCGCCAGCAGAAGGGATACGAGTGGGTGATCTCTCCCGCCTTGTACAGGATATTTCGCGATTTGAGGTCCTCGATGATCTCCGGGTCGCACTGCTTGATGAAGCGACCGGCCCATTTCTCCACCTCGGCGGTGAATCGCCCTTCGGAGTCGACGGGCTGCACGAAGGGAAGTCCCTCTTTCCGGCCCAGCCGGTAGTCGTCCTCCCCGAAGGCCGGAGCCGTGTGCACGATTCCCGTGCCGTCGGTCAGGGTCACGAAATCGCCCGCCACGACTCGGAACGCGCCCTCGGCCCTGCCGAACCACGGGAAACACGGCTCGTAACGCTTCCCGACCAGGTGCGCCCCCTTCATCTTTTCGATCACTTCGTACTCGCCGTCGAGAACCCCGAGAAGGGCCTCGGCGAATATCAGCACGTCCCCGTTGTTCCTTACCTTCACGTAATCGTAATCGGGCCCGACCGCCAGAGCTACGTTCGAAATCAGGGTCCATGGGGTCGTCGTCCAGACCAGAAAGAAGGCGTCCTCGCCCGCGACCCTGAGCTTGACGAATATCGACGGGTCGGAGACGTCCTTGTACCCCTGGGATACCTCGTGACTCGACAGCGAGGTGCCGCATCTCGGGCAATAGGGGACGACTTTATGTCCCTCGAACAGCATCTGCTGATCCCAGAACTGCCTGAGAATCCACCACACGGATTCGATATACTCGTTGGTGCACGTCACGTAGGGATCGTCCAGGTCGAGCCAGTACCCGAGCTTCCTTGTGAACTCGTGCCACTCGTCGAGGTAGGTGAAGACGCTGCTCCGGCATTCCCTGTTGAATTCGGCTATGCCGTATTTCTCTATCTGGTCCTTGCCGTCCAGGCCCAGTTTGTGTTCGACTTCTATTTCCACCGGCAGGCCGTGAGTGTCCCATCCGGCCTTGCGAACGACACGGTGTCCCTTCATCGTCTGGTAGCGGCAGACGATATCCTTTATCGTCCTGGCCATGGCGTGGTGAACACCCGGCCTTCCGTTGGCTGTCGGCGGACCTTCGTAGAATACGAAGGGATCGTCCGCGTCCCTTTCATCTATGCTGCGCCGGAAGATATCGTGCTTATCCCAGTATTCGAGGATCCGCCATTCGCTTTCAACGGCGTCCTGCTGGGAAGGCATGTCATCGTAGATCTTCCGTTTTTCCTTTTCGGACATGTCTATCGGCAACTCCGGATCTGATGTTATCGAAGGCGCTGACGACCCCGGCTCGTACAGCACAACGTCCTCGACCCCGGAGGCGGTTTTTTCCGATACCGGAGGAGGACAATATCTTATAATCTATTGAACTCCAGAAGTCAAGCTTCACGGCCCCGGGCGGGCTCATTCATACCTTTTCCAGAAAAGCCGTGACCAGCCTGCAGAGGACGGCTTCCCCCTTTTTCGCTGTCGCGACGATTTCCCTTATATTC
The DNA here is from genome assembly GCA_041309605.1 of Candidatus Krumholzibacteriota bacterium. Taxonomy (GTDB): domain Bacteria; phylum Krumholzibacteriota; class Krumholzibacteriia; order Krumholzibacteriales; family Krumholzibacteriaceae; genus JALOPX01. The sequence continues at coordinate 6,122 of JBFYZH010000011.1, read as the reverse complement.
GCCGGCTTGAGGCAATCGGGAAGCGCTTCATCCGTAACCACCGATATACCAAGCACTTTCATGCCGGAATGCACCGCGGCAAGGTTTTCGGGCACCATCGACATTCCGACAACATCGGCCCCTATCCGCCTTAAGAAACGGTATTCGGCGGCCGTCTCGAGATTCGGGCCGGCGACCGCCACCAGGATCCCTTTTTTCAGCGGAATCTTCAGATCGAGGGCCGCTTTCTCGAGTATGTCGATATACCTGCGGTCATACGGTTCGCTCATGTCGGGGAACCGGGGCCCGAGACGCTCGTCGTTCGGCCCGATCAGAGGGTTGTCGCCCATGAGATTGATATGATCGGTGACGGCGACCAGAGAGCCGGGAGGCAGATAAGGATTCATGCCCCCGACGGCCGAGGTCAGGATCAGGGAGCGCGCCCCGAGGGCTTTCATCACCCTTATCGGGAAAGTCACCTCGCGCATCGAATAACCCTCGTAATAATGGATCCTTCCTTCCATGGCCGCGACCTTTTTCCCGGCCAGCTCTCCGAGGAGCAGGTTGCCGGCGTGCAGGCCCCTGACCGTCGAGACGGGGAAATTCGGAATCTCCCTGTAGGGTATCTTCGCCTTCACGTCGATGATCCTCGAAAGTCCGCCAAGGCCGCTCCCGAGAACGATGCCGAACGAAGGCTTTATTCCGGCACGCTTTCTTATATACCTGGCGCTTTCCTTAATCTTGTCGTATAGATCCGGCACTGGGACTCCTTTCAATAAGACGGCCGATGCGGGAACAGCCCTTTTATACATTCAATCGTCACGGCAGGCAAGAAACAAACGGTAGAAGGTCGGACCCGTCTCCGGAATCCGACCCTCTTCCCGCCCAATGTCCGATCGTCAGGAGCAGTCGGTGCTACTCCTCGTTCCTGTCTATGTTCGTAAGGTTTCTGCGCAGTTCGTCCATCGACCAGGTCGCTCCCGATTTGTCCGCCTGTTCCCTGTCAGCGCCGTCATCCGCCGGCCGGACTTCGCTTTTATCCTTCGGCTGATAGGCTTTTTCAGGAACGACATGCTCCACGACGCGCGGATCGGCGCCGTGCGGCCGCTGGCCTATATGCGGGTTGTGATCCTTCCTGCCCGAATCGGTTATCTCCTCGAGCCCGGAAAGCGCCTCCTCGACCTCGTTGTCCGAAGGAGGGGAAGATGCGGCGTAAAGCCCCTGGCCGCCCTCGCGCGGAATCGCCGTGCCGGGTTCCGGCGACACGGCCTGGTGGGCGCCCCTGTTTATCTCGTACCCGCTCCAGTCCTGTTTCTCGTTCTGAACTTCGTAAGACTTCCAGTCGTCCCTGCTGCGTTCGGGTTCCGCCTGCGCGCCGGGGGGGGTCAAGGATCCATCGACAAGATCTTCGCCGATGGGTCCCTGGTAACCGACGGCGGTCATCTGCCTGTGGCTCTCGCGGCCCGTGACCGCGGCGTTCTCGTGGATATTCGCCTCGGGATACATCGTATCTTCTATCTTTCGCGCTATGTCCCGCCTGTTTTCTCTTTCGTTGAAGTGCCCGTCCGGGCCGGAATCGGTCTCGTCGGCAATTTCCACCTTTACCGCGTCGACACCGGCATAGTCCACCCTCGACGTTTCAAGGTTCGATCCGGTCACGATCCTGACCGTGCTCCGGCCGGCACCGCGCGAAGACGGATTGTCGCGGGCCGGCTGGCGAACCTGGGAATACCCGGGCTCGGCGGAACGGCGAACCGCGTAGCCGTCGCGCGCGCCTGTAGCGACCGGGGCCGCCGTGGAAGCTTCCTCCCTCGGGGGGGACGCCTTCCTGTCGGGGGCTTTCTCCGCCTCGTGCCCCTGCCTGGGCATCGCGGGTCTCGGCACGTCCTCTCTCCTGCGCTCGTCGTCCCAGGTGACCTTGCCTTTCGGTTCGCGGGCAAAATCCTCCGTTATCCTGTTACGGCTCATCCTCGTGCCATGTACGGCAGCGTTGGAATCCGCTTCGACCTTCTGTCCTATCTTCTCTATCTCGCGATCGACTTCCGCAAAGTCGTCCTCGAAACCGATCACGATATTCTGCTGGCTTTCGAGCAGCGTCCTGAGGCGCGTGATATAGTTGTCTTTTTGTTTCTTGAGCTCGAGGATCTCCCTGCGAAGCTGCTGCGTATGGACCCGTATCGCTTCGGCCGCCTTCTCCGCCTCGATTTCGGCCTCGCGCACGATCAGCCCGGCTTCCCTGTGCGCGTTCTCCTTGGCCTCCGCGGTGATACGTTCGGCGGTCAGGAGGGTGTTCCTGAGATTCGTCTCCATGCTCTTGAATTCCATGAGCCTGTCCTCGATCTCGACGATGCGTTCGCGCAATCTCTTGTTGTCCGAGAGGACCGTTTCGTATTCCTCCGCAACGGTGGTGAGAAACGCGTAGACCTCATCGCCGTCCAGACCCCTCATCGTCTTGCGGAATTCCTGTTTGCGAATGTCGAGCGGTGTGATTCTCATCTTTCTTCCTCCTAATGATGCGGATATCCGGGAATCGACATCCCGCGGTCCGCTGCCGCCTCCGGTTCCTCACAGTTCTATTATAAACTTTCCATGGGTCACCATGTTCTCTTCATGAAGGTGACGACCGCCTGCAGCAGCACGGCCATTATCAACGGCGAAATATCGAATCTCCAACGCGGCAGGATCCGCCTGAGAGGGGCAAGTATCGGGGAAAAGACCCTGTCCAGTATTCCCAGCACCCTGCTGCGGTCATCGCCGACTGTCTGCAGAAAACAGTATATCAACAGCAAAAATGTTATCACATTTAAAAAAGCAATTATCAGTCCAACCGCGTCATTTACAAAAAACCCCATAATATGTTGTCACTCCACGACTTGCGCGATGCTTTCAGCCAAGCCCGGCGCCGGATACTCCTTTGAAACCTTCCACCCGGCCCGCGCATTGGAAAATTTTCTGCCATTCGCCGTACGGGCGGATTGCCCCGCTTTTTCACCGAACCGGGGGGATACTCCGTACCCCGGGATGCGCTCACGCGCCTTCTCTCGGGCCGAATATGACCCTGCCCAGACGGACCATCGTGGATCCCTCGGCGATGGCAATCTCGAAATCGTCGCTCATCCCCATCGACAGATGCTCCATGGAGATATTTTCGATACCCGCCGAATCGATCTCCTCGGCCAGCCGGCGCAGGCCGCCGAAAGCCCTCGAAACGATCGATGCGTCCCGCACCCACGGTCCCACGGTCATAAGCCCTCTGAGCCTGATACCCGGAACCCCGGCGATCTCCTCACAGAGCCTGAGGGCGTCCCCCGGCTCCAATCCGAACTTCGACTCCTCGCCGCTCGTGTTCACTTCGAGGAGGATATCGGTGACCTGGTTTTCCCTCACGCCCGCCTGGCCGATCTTTTCGGCAAGCCTGATCGAATCGACCGAGTGGATCATCGCGAACCTGCCTACCGCCTTGCCCACCTTGTTGGTCTGAAGGTGCCCTATCAGGTGCCACCTGCAGGGAACGCCTACGCCGCCTGCCTTTTCGAGGAACTCCTGAATGCGGTTCTCTCCGAGATCGGTGATCCCGGCCTCGAGAGCTTCGATGACCGTGCCGGGGCCGTGCGTCTTCGTCACCGCGATGATCGTTATCCCGCCCGGATCGCGCCCGGACCGCAACGCGGCCTGCGCCACCCGCTCCTTCACTCGTTCGAAGTTATCTCTCACTGACATCGCGGTTCTTTTCATAAACACGCGGCGATGGATCTCGCCCTGCGCGCTTTCATCCCGGCCCGGTCCCCGTCTTGTGCCGCTCGCTCAATCGACGCCCATGAGCACAAGTTCTGATTGCTCGTCCCCCGCCACGACGACTTCGCCCTTGAGCGTAATGAAAAGATCTATCTCGCTTCGAGCGGCCATCTCGCCGTCGAGGTAGATCCCCGGTTCTATCGAGAAACAGATCCCCGGCACGAGTTGCCGTTCGTCCTTCGTTTCGAGGTTGTCGATATTGACGCCGTTGCCATGCACCTCCTCACCTATCGAGTGCCCCGTCCTGTGGACGAAATAATCCCCGTACCCGGCCCTCTTCACGACTTCGCGGCAGGCGTCGTCCACTTCCCATCCGAAGCACGGGCGCCCCTGCGCGAAACACTTGCGGACAAACTCCACCGCGGCCATGCGCGCGTCGCGGACCGTGTTGAATATCTCGACATATTTCGCGGGCGGCTTGTCTCCGATATAACCGCACCATGTGATGTCGTAATAGATCGAGCCGGGCTGTTTGAGCTTGCCCCACAGGTCTATTAGAACGGTGTCACCCTTCTTGAAGACGTAGCTCCCTTTTTCGGCCGGTTCGAAGTGAGGATTGGCCGGATGATCGTTGGCGCCGACAATCGGCATGTCGTGGCCCGGATCTATCCCCTCCTCGTCGAATCTTTTCAATATGAACATCGCTATCTCGTACTCGGTGACCTTGCGCCCTTCCCTGATCGCCGATCCGATTCTATCGAAGGCCTCGTTCTTGATCTTCTGTATGATGCCGCAGGCCTTCAGGTGGCTCTGGTATCCTTTTTCGTCGATGATCGCCTCGAAAAGCTGCACGAGGTCGGACGACGATACGACCTCGTGGCCGAAGCTCCTGATGAGCTCAATGGTTCCCGCGTCAACGATCGACGTATAGGGGATGTTGTTCAGCGGCGAATACTGCATCGCGATCGACTTGGGCCCGCCGAGTATCTCCCTGAGCGATTTGTGGAGTTCGACCCATGGATGATAGTAGACCTTTTTCCCCGGAAGCGAATCGAGCTTCGACATCTCGACCCTGTGCACGAGCCTTACCGGTTCGCCGTGGGAGGGGATGTAATAGAACCAGCGCCTCGACGTCATCTTGTTGAAATCGAGCCCGAGGATCCTGTACGCCAGGTGGTCCCTGTTGTGAAAATCGTAGAAAAGCCACCCGTCCACGCCCTTTTCCTTCAGAGCCTCCTGTATAGCCTTGAGATTCATCTGCGGTCCCTCCATGTCCGGTAAATAAGTTTCGAGTAATCCATGACGGTATCGTCGCGGCGGGTTCTTCCCGCGTTCCGCGTTACGGCAATCGTCATGCGCGTCCGGCCCGGCGGGCCTTCACGCCCCGTCGATCGGACCGGCCGCCGCGGCGCCTCCGGGGCCTCCGTGGCCTCCGGCGGATATCAGACGCTATCACGCATCGCCTGATGTGTCAAGGAAGGGGTCGCCCCGGGGTCGCCGCCCCGGGGTCGCCCCTGGGTCGCCACCAGCATTGGATCGCCCCCCGGCACTGTAATCCCGGGCGCGCGAATAAGCGTCATGAACCGATAGCTTATGATGCCGCATCACTGTAATCCCGGGCGCGCGAATAAGCGTCGCCTCGAGCGCGCGATCCGCGTCGCGCGACCGTCGACTCGGACCGTCGTAAAACAAACGAATTGAAGTGACGGGCAATTCGGATATAATGAGGAGCAGGGCGGGCCCATCCGGGTTCCGCCCGATCCGGATTCCGGCCGTATCGGCCCTCCGGATCGTGAATCGTCCCGATACGCGGAGAGAATCGAATGAACCCGGCAATAAATCCCGATCTGCTTAAACTCCTCGCCTGCCCCGAGTGCGGCTCGCCCCTCTCGCTCTCATCGGGCGCCGCCGGCGCCGCGCCTCCTCCCGGCGGATCTCCACCCGCCGCCGGCCGGACCGCGGGGGAGGAGCTTTTATGCCCGGCGTGCGGCAGGTCTTTCGGCCTTGAAAACGGCATCCCTCTTCTTTTCCCCACCGGCATCGACAGGGCTCATATCGAGGAGGAGGAGAAGCTCGGAGAACTCATGGCGACGCACGAGCCGTCGGGAAAAGAGCTTCTCTACGAACTCCAGTGGAGTGCATCCAAGGAGGAATACTGGGACTTCGTCAGGGAGCGTATCGCCGGCGCACAGCGGACGATCCTCAACGCCGGGTGCGGCGTCGACAGGCGGTTTCTCGACCTCGCGGGATACGGCACGCTCGTAGCCTTCGACCTCATGCCCTCGCTGCTGGAGAGACTGAGAACCGCGCATGGCTCGAAGAACAATGTCGCCGGGGCGGTCCAGGCCCTGCCTTTCGCCGCCGGTTCGTTCGACTGCGTCTGCTGCATAGACCTGTTACATCACGAA
>JBFYZH010000010.1:0-27104 GCA_041309605.1 Candidatus Krumholzibacteriota bacterium | reverse complement strand
CGCCCGTATCGATATTTCCGAGGATCAGCGACCGGTAGACACCGTCATGAAAACCCGAATCCCCGATCTCCGTCCCCAGCCGCAGCACTTTCAGTTTTTTTCCTGCCAGTTCGAAACGTGCAAGGTCCACCCCCGTCCTTCCGCCCAAGGTAAAAATCATCCGAAGGGGAATCTTCCCTGAGGATGTCGAAATGTTTCCAGACCACGACCCGGCGAACGAATCGGGGGGGGCGACGGGCAATGCGGGGGCCCGGCAATCTTCCGGCGATTCGATCTCGACACCGGTCCTCAGGGAATCGTCCGGCGATTCCGCCTCGACACCGGGGTTCCGGGAATCTTCAGGCGATTCGGCCTCGACACCGGGGTTCCGGGAATCTTCAGGCGATTCGGCCGTACCCCTGGATTTGGGCGAGGTCTTCGCCGCGGAAGTCCCTTCGGCCCCGGATTCGCCCGTGAATCCGGGAAGGGCCGCGGCAAGAAGGAGTTTTTCAACCTCCCAGAGATCGATCTTCTCGCCGTTGCAGAGGACGACGGTCACCAGATGCTCGGAAGGCACAAGGGCAAGCCTCGAAGTGGCGCCCGGCATTCCGCCCGTAGCCAGGTGAAACTCGTAGCCCCCGAAATCGACACGCGCGAAACTTCCCAGAAGGTAATCGATTCTCACGCCTCCCCGTTCCCCCGTCCATGAAGCGCCGGATTCGCCGTGCATCTTGGCAATCGTCTCTTCGTCGAGTATCCGCGCCTGGCCGGGGAGCGGCTCGCTCAACTGGAAGAAACCGAAACGGACGAGATCGCGCGCGCTCGAGAGAATCGCCGAAGCGCCGCGGTGATCGAAGTCGTACGGCGCTATCCGTTTTCCCCTCGAATCGTACATGACGGCCGTCGATCCCTCCAGGCCCGGGGCTTCGAGAACCGATGTGCGATTCATCCCGAGCGGTTCGAAAATCTCCTCCCTCATGAAATCGGAATAACTTCGCCCCGATATCCTGGAGATGATATGGCCGAGAATCCCGTACCCGAGGTTGGAATAGCAGTACGTCTCGCCCGGCGGGGTGACGAGGATACCGTATTCGCGTATCGATTCGGTTATGCCCGGTTCGAGATCCGGCGGGTTGTTCCTTATTATGTTCTCATAGGTCGGAAGCCCGGAAGTGTGATAAATGAGATGGCGAAGGGTCGCCCGTCCGGCGTCTCCCGCGCGGGCGACGAGTTCCGACCCTTCAAGATAATCGTTCGCCGGGCTGTCCAGGTCGACGAGCCCCTTCGCGGCGAGCGTCATAAGCGCGGCGGCGGTGAAGGGTTTTGTCAGGGAGGCCAGACGATAACTTGTTTCCGGGGTCGCGGGAATCCTTCCCTTTTTATCGGCCCAGCCGAACCCTTCCTCCCAGATTATCCGGCCCTCCCTGGCGACGGCGACAGTGACGGAGGCCGTTCCGGTTTTTCTGATCATGTCGATGATGGCCGAACGCGCCTTTTCGAAGCCCGGCGGGATCGGCGAGCCGCCTCCCGAAGAGGGGATTTCGGCCGTATATATCCTGATGTAATGGAACGCGGTCGAGCCGATCGCCACAATAAGCAGCGTCCAAAACGCCGCCACGACAGATTTCCGCGCTCTATCGGACATCATCATCCGTCTCCCTGGTCGCCTCCTGGCGATGGCAAATTGTCAGCGAACCCACGCGGGCGATCCCGATCCTACTACCTGCCCGGGGAAGGATCAATCTCAAACAGGTCCGGCAGGCAGGTTCGGGCGCGCATGAGGGCCCGTTTCGCCTCTTCCATTTTCCCCGTTTCCCGTTCATACTCTGCGGGCCGGCTTTTTTTTAAGGCTCTGCGGGCCGGCGTCGGCCCGGAATACCGAAGGAGCGGTGAAAAAAATGGATAAAACGACAATCGACGTAACCTGGAAAGAAAAGATGGCCTTCTCGGCGAATGTCGGCGGGCACGAGATCGTCCTCGACGCCGATGCCGGCGTCGGGGGCGAAGAAAAGGGGCCGCGCCCCAAGCCTCTGATGCTCGTAGCGCTAGGAGGCTGCACAGGGATGGACATAATCTCGATCCTAAGGAAAATGCGTGTAGAGGTCGCGGGGTTCACCGTGAGGGTGGAGGGCGAACTGACCGACGAGCATCCGAAATACTATCGAAAAATTCACGTCGTATACGAATTCAGCGGCGATAACCTTCCGATGGACAAGCTCGAAAAGGCGGTCGCCCTATCCGAAGAGATCTATTGCGGTGTCGGAGCGATGTACAGGAAGGCCATCGAGGTGACCTCGGAGATCAGGATCGTCTGACCCGGCGCGGAGCCGCCTACCGGCTCTCCTCCTTCGTGCCGACGACGAGCCTTTTCATCCCTGCGCGTCTGGCGATATCCATCACCCTCACAACCAGTCCGTGCTGAACGGTCTTGTCGGCGTTCAGAACGAGCGTTCCGTCCTCCGACGAGGCGGCCGCACCGGAGATCAGGGCTTCGAGACTGTCGATCGGGACGACGCGGTTATCGAGGATCAGCCTGTCGTCGGCATCTATGAAAAGGACGAACCTTCGCGTCACGGTCATCTCCGTGCTCTGCGCCGACGGAAGGTCGAGCTTCATGCCGGGCTGCTCCAGAAAGGTCGAGGTGACCATGAAAAAGATAAGCAGCAGAAACATCACGTCTATAAGCGATGTGATGCTTATTATGACCCGGCGTTTCGGTTTTTCGCTGAACTGCATCCTACGCCTCCCCGCCGTCCGCCGAATCGAATCTCGCTCCGCCTGAACGGGAGGAGCCCTTCGCGGCTCCAGATTCCCCGTCGGCCATGCGGGCTCCGCCTTTCGAAGCTCCCGCGGCCCCTGCACCCGTCCCAACCACTCCATCCTTCATGGATCGGATATTCCTGAGGAGCCCCGAGGAATATTTTTCGATGTCGAGGACGAGACTCTCCGCTTTACTTGTCAGAAAATTGTAGGCGACCAGAGCCGGTATGCCGATCACGAGCCCCGTCACCGTGGTGATAAGAGCCTCGGATATCCCGCCCGACAGGATGCTGGCCTGGCCGAGCCCCTGCTTCGAGATTACATTGAACACCTTGATCATCCCGGTTACGGTCCCGAGGAGCCCGAGCAGCGGAGCGGCCGCCGCAATGGTCTCCAGCGCAACGAGCCCCCGTTCGAGCGTCCTTATCTCCTGCCTTCCCTGGTCGAGAATCGCCTCCTTCAACTCGTCGCCGTCGAGCTCGCGGTTGCGAAGCGCGACGAGGATTATGCCGGCAAACGGGCCCGGATTGGCCTCGCAGATCCTTTCGGCAACCCTGACGTCTTCGACCGTTTCGATCTTTTCGATGGCCTTGACTATCTCTGCGGCCAGCACCTTCTTCGAACGCAGGTGAAAAGCCCTTTCGATGACGATCGACAGCGCGAGGACAGAGCTAAGCAGCAGCGGGATCATTACGATCCCGCCCTTCTGCAGTTCCGCCACAAATTCCATCATGCCATTCCACCTCCAGTGAATATCCGCCGGCCCGCGCCGGAAGTCCGTGTCAAATGTTACCGAAGCGCCGGACGGGCGTCTTCGAATTCAATTCTTCACCCGCCGCCCGCATTCCCGACCCTACCGGTACACCCAGTAAATGAACGTCCACGTCAGTTCGAGGTACTCCTCGGGAAAATTGTCGGGAAGCGGCCGGAAAGGCGACGAATCCTCCACCGCGTCCACGCTCGTTTCCATAAGGGTTTTATCCCCCCTGTAATCGATCACCTTCAGATCCTTCACCCTCCCGTCCGGCATCACCTTGAAAGAAAGCAGGGTTTGCCCGTCTATCAGCCCGAGCGGCGAAAAGGCGCCCGGAGGGTGTACGTTGGACCTGAGCTTTTTCTTCATCTCGATGATGTACCACGCGAAATCCCAGTTGTAGGTATTCAGCGTGATGCCGCCGAGCACATCCGCGGCCGATTGTCTCTGGTCGTAACCGGCGTCGTCGGTATAGGGATCTCCGCCCGGATGGCTCCGTTCGTCGGGTTTTTCCATCCTGCTGTTGTTGAAGATTTCGCCGAGATCCTGCGGCACGCGGATGACCATGTCGGAAAGTTCGCTCCCGGCCCTCTCCTCGCGGGCCGTTTCCCTTTCCTCCCGGGACGTCACATCGTCGCCCGAACTGCCCGCCTGCCCCTTGAAGATCCTGTATTCGCTGATCCCTTCGCTGTAAGGCTCCCCGGTCTTCAGATCATCGGGCCGTTCCTCGTTCCTCGCCGCGGCGTCCTTGTCCGAGACGAACCTCGCGTCCGGCGACCTCTCCCTGACGGCGTCATCTGGTGTCTCCACCAGCTCGAACACAAGCGGTTGAGAGGCCTTTACAACCTCGATGTCATCATGCCCGGGGGGAAAACCGATCAGGGCCAGCGGCCTGTAGAGGATCACGACCAGCAGATGCACGATCAGCGAGATGACAAGGGCGGTCAGTTGTGACCTGTATTTCCGCAAGACGATATCCTTTGAGTACTGCCACGCCCGGTCCTAAGACTTTCATCGTGAAAGTCGCGACCCGCCTCTTCCAGGTTACATCGTTATACACCGGACATTTCGGTTTGAACTGGAATATCCGTGCCGGGGTCGTCAGCCGATCGGCCGGAAAACTCGGTCAGGGTCGATTTTCAATAAGTTTCAGCAACTGGGCGGTCCTGCTTTCCAGCCTCGCCCGGCCATTCAACCTCGATACGAGCCTGTGAGGTATCTCCGAAAACCCGAAGAGCGCGCCAAGGAGGGCGCCCGTGACCGCGCCGTTGGAATCGGCGTCGCCCCCCTCGTGGATGACCTTCGACAGGCCGCCCTCGAAGGACAAGGCGTGCTTCATGGCCCAGAAGGCCGCTCCCATGGCCTTGAGAGTGTAGCCGATGCTGCCGTTCGCGCCGGCCTCAGGGTCGAGCCCCTCGTCGAGATCGAGCGCGCCGAGAGACTCCTGTGATCTGTCCAGATACTCCTTTATCCGCTCGTCATACAGTGCGCCTTCATCGTACGCTTCCCCGATGAGTTCCTCTATGCCGGTTATCCCCCTTAAAAGAGCGCTGATCGCAAGGCAAACCACGACGCAGGAACCGACGCACCTCGGGTCATGATGCGTTATCCTGCATACCCGCCCGGCGTTTTCGCGCACCCTCGACGGATACCGGTAATCCCAGAGGCCGAGAACGGATGTTCGCATCACACCGCCGTTGGCCGCCGCCGAACGGCCCGACTGTTCCCACACTTTTTCCGCCGCTCCATGAGGATCTTCCAGGAACGCAGGCGAAGAAACCACCGAATGAACCGTCCTGCCTATATCCAGGGCTCCTCCCGCCGCCCACCTGTAGAGCCGCAGGGCTATATCCCTCGTATCGACATCCTTTTTTTCGATCAGGCTTTCCATGATGCAGAGCATCTGGTCGGTGTCGTCGGTCCACGAACCTTCCTTCCACTTGCGCCTGTGGCTGTCGCGGATGATCTGGTCGTAATCGGCAAGACCCCGGGGATAATGTTTTCCGACCCCGGCTTTCGTCATGAATTCGGTCCCAAGGCCGAGGGCGTCGCCGATGGCCTGGCCGTATATCGTGCCTCGTATCCTCTCTTCGATGGTCATGCCGCAAGGTTAGCAGAACGATATCGCGGGTGTAAACGGCAAAAGGGAAAACCCGGGCGAGCGTGCCGGAAGGGACGACGACCGCCTTTTGGAGAAAATGGAAAGCCCGGGCGCCGTTCTTTCGCGGCACCCGGGCTTTTTATAACCGCCTTTCATTTAGCACAATAGACGATCGCGTGCCGGCAAATCCGCTTCACGCCGGCCGGATCGATCACCTTAAAAGAATCATCTTGCGCGTCTCGCTGAATCCCGCCGTCTTCAGCCGGTAGAAGTAGACGCCGCTCGAGACCCTCGCGCCCGTGTCGGCGATGCCGTCCCACACGGCTTCGTTGCCGCCCGCGGGCCTGATTCCGGAAACGAGCGTTCTGACCAGGGCGCCCCTCACGTCGAAGATCCTCAATTCGACGTTTGCCTCCGTCTCGAGGTCGAACTTTATCGTGGTCGACGGATTGAACGGGTTCGGATAGTTCGCCCCTAGCGAATTGAAATATTTCGCCGTCTTCGGTTCGGCTCCGGTCTTTTCGTACCTGCCCGTGGAGACGAAGATATAGTCCCTGACCGTGCCTTTTGCGATCGGCCTCAGACTCTCCGTGTTGAACGAAAGCTCTATGACTTCGCCCGGGTTTAGAACGAGCGGTGTCGAAGGCCCGACAACGGCGGCGTTCGTCATTACCTCGCCGCCCTTCATGCTGATCGCGCCCGACAGGACAAGGTCCGTCTTCGGCCCATCGAACGGTTTCGCCTGGCGGAATTCGACGGCGTCGATCTCGTAGTACTCGTCCCACTCGTACCTCAGCACGAGATCCTTCGAGGGATCGATAAGCGAAGGATCTATGATCGTCGACTGGAGATACGACTGCGAGCGCGGATCCTGTTCGGCCATCAGCTGCCACGAATCGCCGGCCGTCTTGAAATACACCTTCAGTTTTTCGATCGTCCTTTCGGCCGATTGATCCGCCATAAGGTTTTTCCTGTCATCCAGCGGTGTTTTAGGCTGGGCGGCGGAAAGGGCCGCGATGAAATCCGATATCTCGGATGGATCGAGTTTGCCGAAGCATACGTCGAACCATCCGCTCTCGTCGCTCACGTACGGGATGCCGTCGCCGACCCCGACGAGATCGGTGATATCCGTTCCCTTGTAATCCTTCGCCCAGGCCACTCCGTAGAAGGAACTGAGCGAGATGATCCTTCCGTCGGATGTGACCTTGACGGGTTCCTTCTCCGGATGATCGACGGCCACCAGGCTGAAGCCCGTGAAGGCGCTCGTCTCGAGGCCGTCCTCCCTGATCTGTACCCTGCATTCGTCGGTTCCGGCGTCGACATGGTTCGTCACGAGGAGATAATCCGTGACATCCGCGCTGACCGGGCCGTTGGCGCATGCGGCGAGAACCGTGTTCTCCTTTTCGAAGGAGGCGCCGTTCCAGACGTACAGCGTCGGGCAGGAGGGCGGTGGAGGCGGTACGTACTGTATGATCGTTATCCTGCCCGGCAGGAGGGCGAGCGTGCCCGCGTCGTAATAGCCGCAGCCGCCCGAATAGTTCTGCATCATGTTCGTGAGCTCGGGCGAGGTGTCGAAGGCGAGATCGAAGACCTGGCCCACATAGGGCGCGATGAGCCTGTGGAACTTGATGTAAAAAACGGTCGCGGGCAGGTAGCCCGGATCGTAATTCGTCGGAACACCGCTGGTTATCTTGAGCAGGTCGTCGTTCCCGCCGGTCACGAAGGCCCCCGGCGGGGTGAACGATCCGCTGCTGACGATCGAATGAAATTCAAGCGTGTCGGGATCGAAATGGACGTAAAACTCGTACTTGTTGATCGGCTGCGACGCGTCCATGTAGACCGGCACCTGGTAGTATTCGGCGGTGTTGTAGCAATTTACCTGCGCTATGTCCGTCTGCGCGGTGAATTCCGGCACATCGATAAAACCGTCGAAAAAATACGGAATACTTATACCGCCGCATTCGTCCTTGCGTTCGGCGTGCACGACATTGATGTAATCTCTGGTGTCGTCATCGCAGTAAGCCAGATGGAAATGCATGTCGAACAGCCTGTAATTCCCCGGGGCAAGAAGCGGATTGGATTCCGGAACATCGATCAAGATCGTATCCCCGTCGGTGTCCCATGTGAACGATTCGATGTAATCGCCGTCGGCAGTTATCGAATCGATCTGAATGTGGTCCATGTCGCAGACCAGCTTCGCGGACAGAAGCCTGCCCGGTATCTCATGACAGAGATGAAGGCCGACATTGACGTCCTCCCCGCCGGTGTACGCCGACATGACATCGGCGAACATGTACAGGTCTCCCCACCAGGTTTCACCTTTTATGGAGACGCTTCCGTCCTCCCTCGCGGGCGCGTAACTATGCCCCCCGGCGATGTAGTAGTTATAGTTGTTGTCGTCGACGAATTCGATGTCCGTCGACGCTCCATAACCGAAGCATTGCACCTCGAACTTCAGGTACGCGACCGGATCGGTCGCAACGATCGCGAACGAATCCGCAAGGGCGACGCCGGTGTTGTAATGCAGAGTCCCGTCCGAGGCGCTCCATGTAAACGTCGCTCCGGCCGGAACCCCAGGTCCCTTCACTACGTCGAGAAGTGTCAGATCGTCCTGATCGTAGGTGATCCAGTTCTCGATCTCGGTGACCGATCTTGTCGTGACAAGGTAGACCGGCACCATGACAGTATCCAACGGGAATACATTGGTCAGAGCCCCTATGTCGAAGGTCGAATTCGGATCATAGGTGCTCGTCAGCATTCCCCTGTCCCCGTCGTCCTTCCTGATGGAGGCCTGCGACAGGGTCGCCACGAGGCACACGAGGAGAACTGCCGTTCCCCATACGCGAAAGCGTGCCATGCCTTCCTCCTTTCCCTTTTTCTTCAAAAAGGGGTGGTGGAATGAAATACAACGGATTTAGAACGCCTCGAGAGGCCAAAGATGTCAATACCGCGCAAGAATGATTCGTGTTTTAGATGTCAAGAATCCCATGTTCGGTATCGTCTTGCGACCGCGTCGCGGCGGCGGAACCGAGAGGCGGCCTTCGACAGGCATTAGTTGTAACTTGTGTTGTGATAACGACTGTAGAACTACCTTTGCCGGGTGTCAACAAATATCCGCCGGGATGGGCGCAGTATTTATTTGACGGGCGTAAACAATCAATTACATGTTTAATTTATGTCAAATATCCTGTACATGCGGCATTATAATGCCGGGAATGTCACGGACAGTCAGATGAAATTTCTTGAAGGACCCGGGGTTGTCTTCGAATACATAAACCAGGCTTGCCTTGCCCGCCGGCCGGCAACCGGCGTTCGACCGCCCGGTTTATTACAGGGAACGGCGGAGAACATGCATGCGTTTTGGTTGACGCGCACGCGGTATCGCTGATATTTTGTTTTTCAGGCGGCTGCGACGGCCGCGGCCGAGATCTCCTGGACGGTGAAGGTTAATGAAACGTTTCGATTTCTTCATAGGCACCGTCTCGTTCCTTGCATTTATCCTGCTGATGGCCCAGCTCGGCGGATACTGGGAGGGTTACGGGCACTTCTTCCTCCTGGCCGACCTGGGGATCCTCTGCCTGTTCCTGTTCGACGTGATCGTCCGCTTCCTTTTCAGCCCGAGCAAAAAAGCGCATATCCGGAACCATTGGTTCGACCTGATCGTTTTCATTCCGCTGATACTGCTCGTCCGCGGAATCCGGGATACCCAGTTTTACCTGATCGTCTGGCAGGCGGCTATCGTCGTCATGCTTACATCGCGAATCCGGCACGCAGGAAAATTCATCTCGATGCTCGGCCTCAAGCCGGCCCAGCTCATGTTTGCGAGCTTCGCGGCCGCGATCGGGATCGGCTCCACGCTTCTCATGCTTCCCGCGGCGACCACATCGGGCACGGGGGCGTCCCTTGTGGACGCCGTTTTCACTTCCACCTCCGCCGTCTGCGTAACCGGGCTCATTGTGCGGGATACGGCCACCTACTACACGACCTTCGGACAACTCGTCATCCTTGGCCTGATCCAGGTCGGCGCCCTCGGAATCCTGACCTTCTCCGTATCGCTCGCAATCCTCGTCAAACGGCGCGTCGAAATGCAGCGTCAGATCGAGATGCAGGAGGTGCTCGATCAGGACACCCTTTCGAGCATCCGTGAACTCATCACATTCATCGTTTCCATGACCCTCGCCTTCGAGCTCGCAGGAGCCGTGGCTCTCTTTTTTGCCTGGCGCGGGGTTTTCGCCTCCGACACCGCGACTGCTTACCACGCGCTTTTCCACTCAATCTCGGCTTTCTGCAATGCGGGGTTCTCGACTTTCAGCGACAATTTGATGCGCTTCAGAAGCGACGTTGTAACGAACGCGGTCATCGTCGTTCTGATCCTCTTCGGCGGCTTCGGTTTCACCGTCGTGCGCGATCTGCTGAAAAATTTTCGTGAATCTCATCTGCGCCGTTCGCGCAGGATCCTGAACCTTCGCGTGCAGACCAGGATAGTGCTTCTCGTCAGTTTTATCCTGATCGCCGCCGGAGCGTTGTTCTTTTACACCATTGAAAGAAATGCCTCGCTCGCAGACCTCGGATTCACGGACCGCGTCCTGGTGTCTGTTTTCCAGTCTGTCACGGCCCGTACAGCCGGGTTCAACACATGCGATTTCGGGACGCTTTCCGCGCCCACATTAATGATATTCATCGTACTAATGTTCATCGGCGCCTCGCCGGGATCGACGGGAGGAGGCATCAAAACCACGACCATCGCCATCCTCTGGGCGGTGATAGTAAGCGGGCTGCGCAAGAGCCCGTATGTTCAGCTCTACCGCCGGACGATTCCTAACGAGATTATCCAGAAGGCGCTGAGCGTCTTTTTGATTTCACTCATAATCGTGCTCGCTTTCGGCCTGATACTCCTGTACCTGGAACCGCTTCCGTTCGCGGGCCTCGTCTTCGAGACGGCAAGCGCCTTCGGAACGGTCGGGCTGACGACGGGAATAACGCCTCAACTCACTCCCGCGGGCAAGATCGCGATCACCATGCTTATGTTCGTTGGAAGGCTGGGACCCCTCACGATCGCCTACGCCTTTCTTCGCATGAAAAAAATGGCGGCCTACCGGTACGCGGAGGAACGGGTGATGATCGGCTGAATAACCGGGGATATCGTAGAGTGTTTTTGATGAACGGGGCCCTCGGAAATGGATATAGTCTGAGACTGGAACGAAAGAGAGGATAATCATGCGGTACGTCGCCGTCGTGGGTCTTGGTAATTTCGGGAGCACCGTGGCCCGTGAACTCACCGAAAAGGGCGCGAAGGTCATCGCGATCGACAAGGATCGCGAGCGGGTCGAGGCGATCAAGGAATCGGTTTCCTACGCAGTGACCCTCGACAGCATAAACCAGGCGGCGCTACGATCGATCGGCATCATGGACGTAGATGTCGCCGTCGTTTGCATCGGGGAGGATATAGAGGCGAACCTCCTGTCCACACTGCTCCTTAAAAAGATCGGCGTGAAGAAGGTATGGGCCCGGGCGATCAGCCCGCTCCAGCAGGAAATACTGAAAAGCCTCGACGTGGACGAGATCATCAACCTGGAGGAGGACATGGGGCGCATCGTGGCGCGGAGCCTCGTCTCGCCGAGCATTCAGAAACACATTCCCCTCTCCAGCGAACATAGCATAGCCGAGGTCGACCTGCCGGAGGAGTTCGCGGGTAAATCTCTCCGGGAAATAAAACCGCGAGAGAAATTCCATATCGATATCGCGGGGATAAAACACAAAACCCCGCAGGTAGACGACCATGGAGAACGGTTTTTCAAGGAGACCTTCGAGATGCCCCCTTCCCCGGATTCGGTTCTCGAAGCGGGGGACGTTCTTCTTGTAATTGGGCTCGATCAGAATATCCGAAAATTCCTGGAGCGTTGAACAATGTTGAAAAACCTGATAAAAATACTGTGGATAGGAATTCTTGTTTGTTACACGGTCATTTACATCCTCTTTCTCAGAGAAGCTTACCTTACGAAATACTACGCGTGGACGCTCTGGATCGGGGGCCTCGGGATCGCCTTCTGGTTGTATGTCACGGTTCGCGTCTTCCTCTTCAAACGGAAATTCGACATATTCGTGAAGCATCTGCTCGACGGAAATTACGAAACGGGAATACAGATCCACCGTTTTTCACGCGACGAAATACGCACTCTGGCCGACCTGACTAACAAGATTGCCGATCGCCTTCGCGTGTACGACGTTCTGAGGGCGGAACGCGTCGCCATCAGCACGCGCACCCGGGAGATCATCCACGAACGGTCGAACGATGCGATAATCGTCGCCGATTTCGACGGGGCGACCTTCCGGTTCAACGCCTCTGCGCGAGACCTTTTCGGGATCGATCAGGATTCGATGTCATTCGACTCGATCGAACAGCGCCCGGAAAACAGGGAATTCACCCTGTTCTTCAGGAATACCGTCGATCGGGAAAAGGTGGCGAGCGAGGCACGCATTAAGATAACCCTGCCCGTCCGGGATGCCACAAGGGAAATCACGGCGGAGATCGTGCCGATCAAGGACAGCGGGGAAACCGTGCGCGTCGCCCTTATATTTCTGAAATGATATCCCGTGTGCCGTAAACGAAAGGAGCCGGAATGAAAACCGCGCATGCCGTCATACTGGGAATCGCGCTCGTCGCCGCGTTTGTGATGTTCGGAATATTCTTCTACGCGGCCCGCAGCAGCGACAACACGATCAACGTCGTCGGGGCGGCCACCAAACGGTTCGATTCCGACATAGTGAAGTGGCGGATCACGCTTAGCCGCACATCCGACGAGAAGGTGCTGGCCGCCGGATACAAATTGCTCCAGGGCGACGTCGAGACCCTGCGCGGCCTTCTGAAGGCGAAGAGTATAGACGACAGGGAGATCACGCTCCAGCCGATAAACAGCGACCGCGTCTACGGGCCTCAGGGACAGACCTCGACCTTCAACATCCAGCAGACGCTTATCGTGATAACGTCCGATATTGAAGCCGTTGAGGGACTCGCCCTCAATCCACTCGTCTTGGTGGAGTCGGGTGTCATCCTTCAGAACTCCAATCTCGAGTACCTCAACTCGAAACTGGCCGATATCAAGATGGAGCTGTTGTCGGAGGCGACAAAAGACGCGCGACGGCGGGCCGAGGAGATCGCCAGGAACTCCGGCTCGGCGCTCGGGCCCGTTTCGTCGCTTCGCGCTGGCGTTTTCCAGATAAACGAGCCCTTTTCCAACGAGGTCAGCGACTACGGCATGTTCAACACCCAGGCCAAGGTCAAGGACATCACGGTTACGGTCCGGGCGGCGTTCAAGATCCAGTGACATCGGGGCTTGTCCCCTGCGGGCGTTTAACTTGCGCGGCTTTTCCAAAAACTTTTCCAAAAATGTTCCCTTGCGTCCCGCCGGAGAATAGGATAAGCTGCCCCGAACATTCGAAACGGACGATCGGGCCGCTGCCGGTTCCGTTGCCGGCGGCGGAATAGGACATCGACTGAAGGGATGGTTTGGTGTTCAGAAGGATTATTCTGGGCCTGGCGATTTTCGCTTTCGCCGCGTGCGCTCCGGCCGGATCGAGAAAAAACTCGATACAGATCAAAGGTTCCGACACAATGGTCAACCTCGCCCAGGCCTGGGCCGAGGAATACATGGAAGTCAACCCCGGCGAATTCGTCGCGGTCACGGGCGGCGGTTCAGGAACGGGTTTCGCGAGCCTGATAAGCGGCACGTGCGATGTCGCAATGAGCTCCAGGGACATCAAGAAGAAGGAAATCGCCCTTGCCGGGAAAAGGGGCGTGATCCCGAACGAGATCAGGGTGGCTCTGGACGGCCTCGCCGTGGTTGTGAACCCCGCCAACCCCGTCGGAAAGCTCACGATGGATCAGCTTGCCCGGATCTTTTCGGGAAAGATCGTCAACTGGCGGGAGATCGGAGGCACGGACGAGGCGATCGTGGTTCTCTCCCGCGAGGTCAACTCGGGAACGCACGTCTACTTCAAGGAGCACGTTCTCAGGAGAAACGACCGCAACAACAAGGAGGAGTTCGCACCGGGCGCGCTTATGCTTTCTTCGTCCCAGGCGATAGCCGACGAGGTCGCGGGCAATCCGGCAGCGATAGGGTATTACGGCATGGGATACATCTCGAAGAGCCACAAACCGGTCGCGGTAGCGAAGGATGCCGATTCCCCTTACGTCGAGCCCATGATCGAGAACGTTATAAACGGGAGCTATCCCATCTCGAGACCGCTCATCGTCTATACGAACGGCGAACCGTGCGGTCTCGTCGCTAAATTCATCGATTTCGCCCTGTCGAAGGAAGGCCAGGATATCGTTTTAAGGACCGATTTCGTTCCGGTGGGGCAATAGAACCTATGCGCAAGTTTCGGGAATTCATCATAGAGAAGCTCATACTGCTCTGCGGTCTCGCGTCCGTGTTCTTTGTAATCCTCATTTTTCTTTTCCTGCTGCGCGAGGGATTCTCGGTTTTCCAGACGGCGAGCCCGAAAGAATTTCTACTGGGAAAAAGCTGGTATCCCATTTCGGAGCCTCCGCAGCTCGGTATTCTCCCGCTGATACTCGGCTCGCTCCTGGTGACGGCCGGAGCGGCGGTCATATCGATCCCGATCGGAGTCGGCTGCGCGATCTACATCGCGGAGGTGGCACCCAAGCGTACGAAGGAAATCCTAAAGGCGGGCATAGAGCTGCTCGCGGCCATCCCCAGCGTCGTTCTCGGATTCATCGGGATGGTTACGCTCGTACCGCTAGTAAAGACACTGTTTCACCTGCCCACTGGGCTGACCGCCCTGTCGGGGTCCATCATGCTCGCCTTCATGGCGATGCCTACAATAGTATCGATAGCCGAGGACGCGCTCTACTCGGTGCCGAAAACGTACAAGGAGGGAGCGCTCGCCATGGGGGCGACGCACTGGCAGGCGATCTGGCGCGTGATGCTGCGCGCCGCCTCCAGCGGCATATTGGCGGCGGTCATGCTCGGCATCGGGCGGGTCATCGGCGAAACCATGGCGGTGATGATGATCACGGGCAACGCCGCCATCATACCGCACAGCCTGTTTCAACCGGTTCGCACACTTACGGCGACGATCGCGGCCGAAATGGGCGAGGCGGTCATAGGAAGCGAGCATTACTTCGCGCTCTTCGCGATCGGCATCGTGCTGTTCGTCATCAGCTTCGCGATCAACGTGACGGCGGATCTGTTCCTGCACAAGAGGCAATGATGAATAATCAGTATCTCGCTCAAAAAATCGCGTTTTCACTTCTTTTCCTGTCGACCCTGTTGATCATCGTGCTTGTCGGGTTCGTCGTCTTCGTCATAGTCCAGAAGGGGCTTCCGGCGATCGACTGGCAGTTTCTCACCGACATCCCGCGGCAGGGAATGCGCGCCGGCGGCATCTTCCCCGCCATCATCGGCACGCTCTACCTCGTCGCGGGCGCGATCATATTCGCCCTGCCGATAGGGCTCCTCGCGGCGATTTACCTGAGCGAATACGCGAAGGACAACATGCTGACGCGGCTTATAAAACTGGCCATCGTCAATCTCGCCGGCGTGCCGTCGGTCGTCTACGGACTCTTCGGGCTCGCGCTCTTCGTCGTGTTCTTCAGGTTCGGCGTTTCGATTCTGTCGGGCTCGCTCACGCTCGGCATCATGATTCTTCCACTGATTATAACGACTTCGCGGGAGGCGCTGGAGAGCGTACCGCAGTCGTTCCGCGAGGTGAGCCTGTCGCTGGGGGCGAGCAAGTGGCAGACGATACGGCGCACCGTTCTGCCGAACGCAATCCCGGGGATCCTGACGGGGACGATTCTCGGCGTGGGAAGGGCGGCCGGAGAGACGGCTCCGATCCTGTTCACGGTCGCCGCGTTCTATCTGCCGCAGCAGCCGAGCTCGATCTTCGATCAGGCGATGGCGCTTCCGTACCACCTCTACGTCATCTCGACCCAGGTTCCAAACGTGAGCGAGGGGATACGGTACGGAACGGCGTTCGTCCTTCTGGCGCTCGTGCTTTCGATGAACCTCGTCGCGATCGTCATCAGGTACAAATTCAGGATGAAGAAAAAATGGTAGTCTTCCATATCGAAAGTCTCGACATATGGTTCGGCTCCGTGCACGCGATTAAGGGAGTGAGCATGGACATCGACGCTCACAGGATCCTGAGCGTGATAGGACCCTCGAACAGCGGCAAAACGACCTTTTTAAGGATGCTGAACCGCATGAACGATCTCCAGTCGAGCTTCAGGATGAGCGGAAAGGTGGCGCTCGACGGCACCGACATAAGGAAGATCGGGGTCGAAAACCTTCGCCGGCGCGTGGGCACCGTGTTCGCCCTGCCGCTTCCGCTCCCGCTCTCGGTGTTCGATAATGTCGCGTACGGCCCGCGGCTGCACGAGCCCAACGACAAACTCGCGATGGCGGAAAGGGTGGAGACGGCCCTGCGGGACGCTTACCTCTGGGACGAGGTCAAGGATCGGCTCGATGAATCGGCGTTCAAGCTCTCCGGAGGCCAGCAGCAGCGTCTTTGCATCGCCCGGACGCTCGCGGTCAAGCCGGAGGTGATCCTCTTCGACGAGCCGTGTTCGGGACTTGATCCGATTTCCACGGCGAAGGTCGAGGACGCGATGCTGCTGCTCAAGCAGAACTACACGATCGTGCTCGTCACAAACAACGTCAAGCAGGCGGCGCGCGTCGGCGATCGGACGGCGTTCTTCCTTGACGGCGAGTTGATCGAGCTTGACGATACGGACAAGCTGTTCACGGCGCCCAGGGACAAACGAACGGACGGATACATAAGAGGATTGTTCGGCTGATGGCAAAGATCGTAACGCGAAATCTCAATCTCTGGTACGGCGACTTTCACGCCCTCAAGGACATCCAGTCGGTCTTTCAGGCCAACCGGATCACGGCCATCATCGGGCCTTCGGGGTGCGGCAAGTCGACGCTGCTTCGCGTTTTCAACCGGATGAACGACCTGATCGAAGGGGTGCGCACCGAGGGAGAGGTGCTCGTCGACGATCAGAACATCATCGATCCGGGCACCGATCTTGTGACCCTGCGCAAGAAAGTGGGTATGGTGTTTCAGCGCCCGAACCCGTTCCCGCTGTCCGTGCGCGAAAACGTGCTGTTCGGAGTGCGCATTCGAGGCGTCAAGGTCGGCAGGAGCGCTCTGAACGAGATCATGGAGAGGAGCCTCAGGAGCGTACTGCTCTGGGACGAGCTCAAGGATTCGCTCGGCAAATCGGCGCTCAGGCTCTCGCTCGAGCAGAAGCAACGGCTGTGCATCGCGAGGCTCATCGCGGTGAAGCCCGGGGTGATCCTGATGGACGAACCCTGTTCCGCGCTCGACCCCCAGGGGACGGCGCGGATCGAGGAGCTCATGCGCGAGCTCAGCAACGACTACATGATCATCATCGTCACGCACAACATGCAGCAGGCGGCGCGCGTCTCCCACGAAACCGGCTTCATGCTGCTCGGCGAACTCGTCGAGTTCGGCAATACTCAGGATATTTTCACGGCGCCGCGCGACAAGCGGACGGAGGAATACATTACGGGGCGGTACGGCTAAGGGGGATCCATGGAAAGACATTTCGACACGGAACTGAGCGAATTGAAGGAGAGCATCCAGAGGATGGGTGCGCTCGTCGAGGGGGCCATCCATCACTCGATCGAAGCGTTGAAGACGCAGGACGGCTCTCTCGCGCAATCGGTCATTTCGAACGACACGGAGATCGACAGGCTGGAACTCGTGATCGACGAGAAATGCATCGATCTCATCGCGCTCCATCAGCCTATGGCCAAGGACCTCAGGCTCATCACGACGGGCCTGAAGATCAATGCCGAGCTCGAACGCATCGCCGACATCGCGGTCGATATCGCGCAGCGGACACTAAAGCTCGTGGACAAGCCGCTGCTCAAGCCTCTCATCGATATCCCCAGGCTCACGGAGCTCGCGCAGAACATGGTCAGGATGTCCATTGATTCGTTCGTGCGAAACGACGTGGAGCTTGCGAAAAAGGTGGTGCTCCTGGATGCGGAGGCCGACAACCTGAGAAACGTTGTGCAGAAGGAGCTCGTCGACGATTACATGGTCAGGGATGCTTCCACGGCGCCACGGGCCGTGCAACTCCTCCTGATAACGCGATTCCTCGAACGCATATGCGACCACGCGACCAACATCGCCGAGAACGTAATCTACATGGTCGAAGGGATGGTCGTAAGACACCAGCCGGAGAAGCTCAGGGACGGCTCGTAGGACTTCATTGAAGGAACGTGAGGACGACGAGGCGTTCGAGCTTGATATCGAGCGCCTTGTACACCACCCCCATCCCCCCCCCTCTCCGAGCTTCTAGAGGATCCTGTAATAAGACTTGATTTATTCCTTTTTCAGTAGTATACTGTGCTATTAAATTACTAGCAGAAAGGAACGACATGAAGATCCCGACCGGATTAAAGCACAAGCCTGTAATAGTTTCCGAGGATTACGACCTGATAGACGGGCGTTACGCTCCAAATACCTATGCCAAGGGGTTATCGCTGGGTCTCGCTCAATGGAACGAACGGGGGAACCTCGAGATCTCGGCGAAGATCTGGAGATATACCGGGGAAAAATGGTCGAGGCAATCCGAGGAGATGCCCCTTCACAGGGTCCTCGACCTCGCGATCCTGATCTGCAAGACGAGGCTCTTTTTCCAGGAACGCTACAGGAAGAACGAGAAAGACCATCCCCGATACCCTCTTCTGGAAAGAGTGGGACTGCAGGGAGGCGCAATGAACATATCGATATGCGCGGACAACGATCAAATAGAGAGCGATATGGATCTGTTCGACGCGTGCCTTCGCAAGGACGACGAGATCATCAGCGAGCGGCTGAACGTTCTTCGCCAGTTGCTGCAGGATATCGAGAATCTTTAACTGGCGGATTACAGCCAGACTTTCAACTCGATCGCGGAGTTTAAAGCGACGGGATTGACCTTATCGATTCGCTACCGGTTCAGCCTTAGGAAATAAAAAGTACACCGCCAGGGAATCGAACCCCGAACCTACTGATTAAGAGTCAGTTGCTCTACCAATTGAGCTAGCGGTGCACATTACGGGCAGATTCGAATTTTCGTGCCCCTAATGTATAACCCCGCGCAGGATTATGCAAGGGAAATTCAGGCGCCCTGGAGGGCGTCCTGATTCAGGCGACCGCGGCAGGATAAAACCGGCAGAAATCGTTTGACAGCGCGACCCCGTGATGTTAAATTATACACATGTGATTTTATACGCATAGAGCGTGGCCCTCTTTACAACTCCTCGAAAGGAGGACATACATGTTCAAACGCCTTACCCTTCTCGCCCTGGCCGCCTGCCTGATCTCGGGCGCGCAGCCCGCTCTCGGCGGCGATATCCACCGGGCGATCGAATCGGGCGACATCGCCAGGGTGAAGGAAATCCTCAAAACCAACCCTGCGGCGCTGACTGAGCGGGACACCAACCAGTTCCGCGAACTCCCGATCCACTTTGCCGCGACGGCGGGCAATGTCGAGATGGCCCGCCTGTTTCTCGACGCCGGTGCCGACATCGACGCCGGCGACAGCGACAACAGCACGGCGCTCGGCATCGCGGCCATGCGCGGGCATGCGCCGATGGTCACGTTCCTTATAGAACGCGGAGCGAACGTCAACCACCGCGACCGCAAGGCCGATTGCCCCTTAAGCTTCGCCGTCGGCGCGGGCAGGGAAGAGATCGCAAGGCAGCTCGTGGAGGCCGGCGCGGACCTTTACTACCGCAGCCCGGAGGGCGAAACCCTTCTTCATAAAAGCTGCTCTCGAAACATGCCGGTTTTCACGGCTTACCTGCTCGAAAAAGGCGCGGACATCGAAGAGATGTCGATGCATGGTATGACCGCGCTCGGATACGCGACCATGGGCGGGAGCGTCGATATCGTGCGGCTCCTGCTCGATCGCGGCGCGAATGTGAACCCTTCCGGGGGAGAAGCCAGAACTCCGCTGATTTACGCCACCTGGAGAAACCAGGTCGAATGCGCGAAGATCCTCCTCGAAAAGGGCGCAAACGTCAATACAATCAGCCCGGGCGGCAGGACCGCAATCATTAACGCGGCCGACAACTGTTCGATCGAGATGGTCAGGCTGCTTATCGAAAAGGGCGCCGACGTTAATCACAAGAGCGAAGACGGCGAAACCGCCATAGTCATGGCTTCGGGCAAGGGGTACGCCGACCGCGTCGCCGCGCTGCTCGCCGCGAAGGCCGATCCCGACCTCGGCACCGACAGCAGCGGAAAAACCGCCATTCAACTGGCCGCGATAGCCGGCTATACCGAAGTGGCAGGGGCGCTGCTGGCCGGCGGGGCCAGGACAGACGCCACGAACGCCGGTGGAGAGACTCCACTGCAACTGGCCCGCTATTACGGGAACGACGACATCGCCGGGTTGCTTGAAAAGAAGGGCGCCTCCGCCGGAAGCGCCGGAAGCATCGATCGCTCCCTTGCCGCGTTCGACAAGATCGGCGCCAAGGAAGCGGCCATCTGGTTCCTCGGCCACAGCGGATGGGCGATTAAGACGAAGAACCACGTGCTTATATTCGACTACTGGCCGCTGGGAGAAACGCCTTCGAATCCGGGACTCTGCAACGGATGGATAAATCCCGCCGAGTTGTCCGGGCGCAAAGTCGATGTATTCGTCTCGCATTTCCACCAGGATCATTACACCCCGGCAACCATCTTCGGGTGGAAGGACCAGATCCAGGATATCACCTATTTCCTCGGCCTAAGGCCCAGGGATACCGTCCCCGCTTACGAATACATGGAAGGACGCATGGAGAACCGGTACGGCGATATCAAGCTCACGACGATCCCGTCGACCGACGCCGGAGTCGGGATGGTGATCGAGGTCGACGGGTTGACCATCTTCCACGCCGGCGACCATACCAATGGGCGAAACGCCCTGATGGGCGAATTTTCGAATGAGATAGATTTTCTGCGCGACAAGGGCATAAAACCGGACATCTGCTTCATGGGAATACTGGGGTGCAGCCTCGGGAACCCGCCGCAGGTAAGGGACGGCGTCATCTACGCCCTGGAGACCCTCAAGCCGAAGGTCTTCATTCCGATGCACGCGCAGACCCGGGAAAAGGAGTACAGGGAATTCATCGACGGGATCAAGGGACAGTTCGAATCGGTTCAGATGGTGGCCCCCGGCAACCGCGGAGATCATTTCCTCTATTCGAAGGGCAAGATCACCGATCCGAGGGAAGCGATAAGAAGCCAGGTGACAGCGGGATCGAAAGACGCCGGGACCTGCAAGGAAAAGAAGGAAGGGTGCTCGGGAAGCTAGTTCAAAGGCACCGCTCTTGGAACCAGTCCGAAGGCACCGCTCGGGGAGCAAGCCCCGAAGGCACCGCCCAGGAAGCTAAACCGGCAGCCCCGCAGAAACTGCCTCGCACTTCGGCCGATATCCCGTGAATCCACGGGCCGGCAACGCCTCCAGTAACCTGCCTGGAATGGGAATGCGGGATCGGAAGATCCCGCATTCTCCTATTACTGCCGCAGCGACGAAAACCCTTGAGGGATCAGGCTCGTGCCATGATATCGGGGCCGCACAACGCGGACCACACAACCCGGACCACACGGCAATTGAAATCGCCGCCCCGATGTGGTACAATACCGACACAGAATCCCCAAAACGAGGGAATGTACCAAAAACATCTTAAGGAGGCTTTCCAATGAAGAGATTGCTCTTTATCGTTTCATTGGCCGTTCTGATGCTCCCGCTTTTCAGTTCCCCGCTGAGCGCGGGATGGATCGAGAACGGGACGGCAATCAAAATCGCTTCGCGCGCTCAAACCGACATCGATATCATATCCGACGGAGAGGGCGGAGCCGTCATGGTCTGGTCGGACCTTCGGTACGACAACGGATTCGATTTCAACGACATCTATGCCCAGAGGGTCGACCGCAGGGGTAACATCCTCTGGACCTCGGGGGGGGTCCCGATCTGCACTGCGAACTACGAACAGTACAACCCGAATATCGTTTCGGACGGGGCCGGAGGATTCATCATCTCCTGGCAGGACCTGCGCTCCGGATCGTATTACAACGTTTACGCGCAGAGGATCGATCTATCGGGCAACATACTCTGGACGTCGAACGGAGTGGGCGTCTGCACCGGATCGTACAACATGTACGCTCCCGAGTTGCTGCCCGTCCCCGGTGGCGGGGCTTTCCTCGCCTGGAAGGATTTCAGGACCGACGCGTCCGGGGATATCTACTGCCAGAAGATCGACAACACCGGCGCCACCGTCTGGACGTCGGCTGGCGTCGCCGTCTGTGCCACGACCGGCGATCAGGGCGAGGTCAAAATCGCGGACGACGGGTACAACGGTTTCTTCGCTGTCTGGAGGGACCAGGGGGGCGGCGCCAGCGACATCTACCTCCAGCAGATGAACTCCTCGGGATCTCCGGTGTATACGGCCAACGGAGTCGCAATCTGCACGGCGACCGGGGAACAGGCTACGCCGCAGATCCTTTCCAGCGATTTCACCGGAGGGGTTTTCATCGCATGGCTGGACGTAAGGAGCGGGACAACCGATGTATACGGCACATTTTTCAGAGGCGGATCGAGCTACTGGGGAGCCAACGGAGCCCCGATCTGCTCGGCCTCCGGGATACAGAGTTACCTCGTCCTTCAAAGATACGGCGGGTTCGAGATGGTGGCCGCCTGGAGGGATGACCGCGGTACCGACACCGACCTCTACGCCCAACGATGCGATTACAACGGGAACATGAAATGGGGAACCAACGGCAAGGCCATCAGCACCGATATCGGCGTTCAATACATTCAGGATATCGTGGAGTCCGACGAGGGCAGCGTCATCCTGTGCTGGCTCGACGGCCGGAATGTATACCACGATACATACGTCCAGAAGCTCGACGAAGACGGCGACCCAATCTGGGACCCGGACGGAGTCGTACTGTGCGACGCCTTCTACTACCAGTCCACGGCCGCGATGGCCCAGGACGGCATGGGAGGAGCGATCGTCGCGTGGGAGGATCAGCGCAACTACCTGACGACGAGCATCGACATCTACGCCAGCCGCATCGACTGCGCCGGGTACTGGGGGTTCCCGTCGCCGGAGATCTCTTCCATCGATGACGTTCCGTACGACCAGGGAGGATCGATCGCTCTGACATGGGAGGCCTGCCCGCTCGACGTTTATCCCTGGCAGGCGATCACGCACTACTCGATATGGCGAAGCCTCACCGGTTTCCAGACGGCGGCCCTGCTCTCGAGAGGAGTGAAAGAAACCGCCCTCGAGGCGATCACTCCCGATTTCGAGGGATCGGCCTACCGTTTCCTCAAGCTCGGTGCGGCGACCTACGGCTGGGAATGGCTCGCCAACATGGACACTCACAGGCTCGAGTCCTACTCGTATACCGCCCATACCCTCTATGATTCGACCGGATCGGACGACGGGTGGCACCATTTCTTCGTCGCCTCGCACACCGCCGACCCCTTCGTCTACTGGGACAGCGAGCCGGACAGCGGATACTCCGTCGATAACATCTCGCCGGCTATGCCGATGGGCCTTGCGGGGGAACAGCAATATTCGCCCGAAGGGCTGAGGCTGGCCTGGGATCCCAATTCCGAGATAGACCTTGCGGGGTACAACATCTACCGCGGCATATCGGGCGATTTCGAACCGGGCGAGGGAAACCTTGTCGCCTCGACACCGGACACCACGACCTTCGACGGCGATTGGACCTGGGAAGGCGGGTACTACTACAAACTCGCGGCGGTCGATATACACGGCAACAAGAGCCCGTTTTCGCTTTTGACGCCGTCCCAGATTACGGGGGACGATACGCCGCCCGCACCTCTCGCTTATTTCATGAATCAGAACTTCCCGAATCCATTCAACCCCTCCACTACGATTTCCTTCGGGCTGCGCGAAGCCGGAAATGTAACCCTTCGGATATACGACGCCTCGGGGCGGCTCGTACGGGCGCTGATCGACAGGCATTTCGATGCGGGAAGCTACAACGTCTTGTGGGACGGGCGGGGCTGTGACGGCGGCGCAGTGGCGAGCGGGGTCTACTTCTACAATATCGAAGCTGGGACGTTCAGGGAGACCAGGAAGATGGTTCTGTTAAAATAGAGCCCGTCCCGGCGACCGATTGCGGATCGATATTTCGACACAAAAAAAGGGAAGCCGGAAAACCGGCTTCCCTTTAGAACCGAAAACATCAAAGCGTACCTTATTAACCCTGCCTGAAGACGCTGATAGTTTTCTGTCTCAAACGGGCTCGGCGTTTAGAACCTGTTTCTGTAGCCGCCGCCACCGCCACCGCCGCTGCGACGCGGACCTTCGGTGCGAGGACGAGCCTCGTTGACGTTGAGAGCGCGACCGCCGAAATCCTTGCCGTTCAGGGCTTCGATCGCGGCCTTGGCTTCAGTGTCATTGGACATCTCGACAAATCCGAAACCTTTCGGCCTGCCCGTATCCCTGTCCGTAATGATATTGACAGATTCTACCTGCCCATGAGCCTCGAAGAGCTTCCTAAGATCCTCTTCGTTCGAATCGAAAGACATATTGCCTACGTAAATCTTCATTTTGACCTCCCAATGGTCCTAAATGATAAAACAACCAACACTCAACAGTTTTTAGGTAGGAAGAATTTTAAGTAAGTCTCCTCATGGCGATAATCAATCAGGCAGGTTTCGTTTACCGTCTTGAGCCGCACAACTAAGTAGATTCAATCCTAAACCTTCTGTCATGGCTCTAAGTATAATAATATTCCGGGGAAAAGCAATCCCAAAATGAATAAATTTTCAAAAACCGGGTTTTTACGCAGTTTGTGAAAAATGCCGGAATTGCCCCTTGACAACCTTCTACAAGCGTAGTATTATATTCTACAGATGTAGTAAGGAGGGGCCCGGGGCGTCGGGGACACCGGTGCCCCGACTCGAACTGACAACCCGCCGGAGGCGATATGAAATTTACTGAACCGGAATGGCAGATCATGAACGTCCTCTGGGAAAAAGGCCCCGCCACGGCGCGCGACATCGCCGGCGCCCTGCCGGAGAACGTCAACTGGGCCTACACGACGATCAAGACGATGCTGTCGAGGCTCGTTGTCAAAAAAGCGCTGAGCGAGGAAAAGAGGGGGAATACCAGCGTCTATACTCCCCTCGTCTCGCGAAGCCAGGCGCGAAGAAGCGCCGTGGGCAATCTTCTCAATCAGGCCTTCGACGGGGCGCTGACCCCCCTTCTGAGCTTTCTTGCCGAAGACAGGAAACTGTCCGACAGGCAGCGTGATGAACTCAGGGAGCTTCTCGACAGGCAAGACTCCCGAAAAACGGAGGAATAGGAGATGGAAATCCTCAGCCGGCTCGCTCATTTCTGGTGGCTCTGGATGAGCTCGATGCTCTGGCAGGCAAGCCTTCTGGTCGTGATCGTCGGTTCAATCGACATACTGATCCGCCGGTGGGTATGGCCCCAGGTCCGTTACACGCTCTGGCTTCTCATATTTATCAAGCTCCTCATACCGCCCGGGTGGTCGATACCGACAGGCATCATTACAGGAGTCATGCCTTCGACCAGGGAATACCTTGGAAGCCGATGGGAAAGCACATTCCCAGGTCCGGCCGGAGCCTCGGGAGCAGGGACCGGCGCGGCGGAAACCGGGGAAAGGGTCACGTTGCCGGGCCGGCCCGCGGGGGAACCCGGGCCTGCGGCACCGGACATCGCGCAGAGCGAAGTTCAGGATCGGCGCGCGGGCCAATTCCCCGTACAGGTCGCCCTCATGGGTATATGGCTTGCCGGGATAGCCATCTACGCCATCCTTCTTACCGTGCGCATGAGGAAACTGAAACGCTGGCACAGGGAACAGGTTGAAAGAAAGACGATACCGGCGTGGTTTCATGACATACTCGTCGATACGGGCAAACGCCTCGGCATAGAACGGCTGCCTGCGATCGTCTTTTCCAACGAAGCGGTCACCCCGGCCGTTTACGGCGTATTCCGCCCCGTGCTTCTTCTCCCGACCCGTTACTCGGAAACCCTTTCGAAGGAAGAGGCGGATGACATCATCATGCACGAACTCGCCCATATAAAAAGGGGCGACCTCTGGGTCCACGGGGCGACGATTTTTCTGCAGATCGTCTACTGGTTCAATCCCCTGCTGCTCTGGGCGTCACGGCAGGTCAAGCACATACGCGAGATCTGCTGCGACATCACTATAGCGGGATATCTCAAGGGGAAGACCGACCGGTACAGAAAGACCCTTCTCGACACGGCGAGGGAACTTCTGACCGAGTCGCCGGAACCGGGGATGGGACTGCTCGGCGTGTTCGAGGAACCATTCTGGCTCGTGGCGAGAATCAGGTGGCTGGAGAAACGCACATGGGAAAGACGCGCGCCGATAACCGCGAGCGTCATCCTCCTTCTTCTTATCATGATCCCGTTCGTTCTGCCGATGGCGGCAAGCGGCCCCGATAACTTTTCCGGCACGGTTTCGCAGCCGCAGGGAAGCGGCTCCGCAGACTCCGGGAAGGTGCCGCCGGCCGGCAGATCGGGGAACGGCCCGGCCGATACGACGGCAGCCGGCTTGTCCGCTTCTACGATCGACAGCCGTGGAAGTCGTGATCCGGGCGAAGCGGCATGGCTCGTCCGAGACGTCACGCGCGAATACATATACCTCATGTGGTTTCTCAAGAGCACGCGCGTCATCTCGATCGGTGAGACCTGGTTTGGAGACGGGAGGATCGCCCTCGAGGAAAACGGCAAGAGATACATCCTGGACCGCTCGAAAAACATTCTGATCTACATCAACCACCGCAGAGAGACGTACGTGGAGATCTCCCTCCCGGTCGACAGATCGGGGGTCATATCCGACCGGTTGAAATGGCGCTTCCAGGAAGTGCAGTACGAGGGCGATATGAAAAAGACGCGCAGCACGCGCGAATACATGGATAAAATATGCACGAAATATTATCTGGCGACATGGGAGATGCGCGGGGATGTCAAGGGGTCCGGCAACAGGATTGAAGTATGGACCACAATGGACGTCCCGTTCGATGTCACCCTCCTTCACGACCTGATGAACTCAAGAAGGATACTGACTCCGAGGTCCCCGAGACTGGTCGAGGAAATGAAAAAACTGGAGGGCCTTCAGATGATCATCGAACAGTCCGAAAAACGTTTCCCCTATAAAACCAGATATGCGACAAAAATCGTTGAAATAGCCCGCGAAAAGACGCCTGACGGGATATTCGAGATCCCGGAAGGGTACGAAAAGAAGGAACGCCTGGACCCTGACGATCTTTAACCGTTTTTCAAACGGTACCGGGGGGCATGGCTCGAGAAATTCCGGAACGATTCCGGCGCCGGGCGGTAAATTTATATGGAACAATCATCATCTAATTGTTAAATTGATATTAGCAGTTAAAATCTTCCCTGATAGAATCCCCTTGAAGGGGGGTTATCGCGGGACGGAGAT
>JBFYZH010000009.1:0-6099 GCA_041309605.1 Candidatus Krumholzibacteriota bacterium | reverse complement strand
ACGTGCGACAGCAGGGAGGACAGGACGTGGCTGGAGGTCGTCGCGGGCTCGAAACACGATGAGGGTTCGCTGTGCGGCGTCTACTCGGGCCTTCGTTTCATGAAATTTCCCGGCGATACCGCGGGTGTCAGGCTTAAAGGGATGATCCCGCAGGCACGGGAAACCTTCGGCTATTTCAACACGGCCTATCCCTGCATGAACGAGCGCCAGCTTGCGATAGGGGAATCGACCTTCGGGGGGCGCGAGGAGCTCAGGAACAAGAACGCCATGTTCTCATGCGAGGAACTCTGCCGGTTCGCCCTCGAAAGAACGCGAACATGCAGGGAAGCGATAAAGCTGATCGGCGGCCTTGTGGCCGAATACGGATATAACGACGGCGGGGAATGCCTGATGTTCGCCGATCGGGAAGAGGTGTGGCATTTCGAGATCGCCGGTTCGGGAAAAGACCGCATCGGGGCGGTGTGGGCGGCCCGGAGGATCCCCGACGACCACGTCGGCGTAACCGCCAACGCAGGCAGGATCATGGAGATCGATCCTCGTGACGGGGACAACTGCATGGCCTCCGGCAACGTCTTCGACGTCGCCGTGGAGAACGGCTGGTGGGATCCGGGTAGCGGAGAACCGTTCAGATTCTGCTATGCGTACGACCCGGAAGGCCGCAAGAGCATGGCGGCGCGGCGAAGAGAATGGAGGATATTCGACCTTCTCGCGCCTTCCCTGAAGCTCGATCCCAACACGGAGAATTATCCGTTCTCGGTCAAACCCGACACGCTGGTTGATGTCGCCGGGATAATGGAGATCTACAGGGATACGTTCGAAGGAACCGAGTTCGATATGACCAAGTTCATGCTCGTCGAGGGCGAAAACGGCAAGCTGGTGAAAAGCCCCTATGCCAACCCGTTCATGCACTACGACATGATGCCTCTTTTCAAGATAAACGGCGGGTGGGGCAGGATGGGCGAAAGGTGTATCGCCAGGTACTACTGCACGTACGTCACCATAACCCAGTCGCGCCGCTGGATGAGCGATCCGGTCGGCGGCCTGGTCTGGTTCGGATGGGATAATCCGGCGATGACGGCCTACACGCCGCTTTACTGCGGTATTTACGACGTGCCCGGCTCGTGGAAGGTGTGCGGCCGTCCGGCCTATAACGAGGATTGCGCATGGTGGGGGTTCAACCGCGTGGCCGACCTCGCCGCGCAGAAGTGGGGATTTATGAAGGCCGACGTCGATTCGGTTCGTACCGTTTTTGAGGGAGAGGGATTCAGGAATCAGGCGGGGATAGAGAAAGAGGCCGCCGCGATGTTCGAAAAAAATCCTGAGGAGGCGAGGAGGTTCCTGACGGATTATTCGATGAAGTACGCCGAAAAGACGACGTCGGCGTACTGGGATCTCGGCGATTTCCTCTCGTGGAAATATACGGGCACCTTCTAGAAAAAAGTGGAATCGTTCAAGTGTTTCAATAGTTGTCGCCGGCCCGGCCGGCGTGGTATATTCCAATTCCGGGTTCCCGTACATCACTCAGCGTAAAGGAGCGATCCGATGGAAGCGACGACCCAGGAACAGGGACACTGGTACCGCTGGCTCATTCTTCTTATCGTCAGCATGGTCCTTTTCGGCTCGTACTACGTGTACGATTCGGTGACTCCGATCAACGATTTCATTCAGGAAACGATGGGAATCGACAACTCCCAGTATGGATTGCTTTTTACGCTTTACTCCCTGCCGAACCTGTTTTTTCTCGTCTTTTTCGCCGGGATAATCCTCGACAGGGTCGGAATTAAGAAGGCGGGGATCATCTACGCGGGGCTCTGCGTGCTCGGATCGCTGGTCACGGCGATCGCGGCCGACAAATCCTTCGTATGGATGCTTGTCGGAAGGGGTATCTTCGGATTCGGATCCGAAGCGGCCATCCTCGTCGTCAACAAGGTGATCGCCAGGTGGTTCAGGGGAAAGGAACTTTCGTTCGCATTCGGGCTCAATATAACGGTCTGCAGGTTCGGCACCTTCCTCGCGATGGGTACGTCGGCAATGATCAGAAACCGGCTCGGCTCGTGGACCTGGTCGGTGTGGGCCGGCGCGCTGATCATGTTCCTGACCTTCCTGTTCTTCCTCGTATACCTTGCCATCGATAAAAACGTCGGCAAAAAGGGAAAGGACGGCGAAGAGCAGGTCGGGGTCGTGCGTATTTTCAGGGAAGTCGGAAATTTCGGGCCTTCATTCTGGTATGTGAGCCTTCTCTGCGTAACATTCTATTCGGCGATGTTTCCATTTCTTTCCCACGCCCCGCGGCTTCTCCAGAAGCAGTTCGGCATGAGCGCCGAGGCGGCCGGCTGGTACACATCGCTCGCTTCGGGGAGCACGATGATATTTACCCCGCTGTTCGGCCTGCTTGTGGACAAGTTCGGGAAAAGAGGCACGATCATGGTTCTCGGCTCCCTGCTGCTGTTTCCGGCGCACCTGCTGCTGGGGCTGGGAAATGTCCATCCCGCCATTCCGTTCATAATCCTCGGCGTGTCGTTCTCGCTGGTTCCTGCGGCCATGTGGCCTTCGGTGCCGATCCTGGTGAACGAAAAATATCTCGGCACGGCCTATGGCATGATCGGATGGGTTCAGAACGCCGGGCTCACCCTCTTTCCCTGGCTGGCGGGCATGGTCGTCGACAGGGGAGGCTACAAGCCGATGCAGATGATGTTCGCCTCGCTCGGATTCGTGGGGGTCGTCAGCGCCTTTTTCCTTTTGAGGGCGGACAGGGTTTACAAGACGGGACTCCAGCTTCCAAGCAAAGAAGCCCAGGCTTCCTAGAAGCCCGGGCCTCTTTCCGCGTCCGGCGCACTCCGCCGCCGGTGTGCGCCGGGGTTTATTTCGACGTGCGCCGGGGTTTATTTCGACGAAAGGATCTTCAGGAGGTCTTTTTCGAGCGATTCCTCCGGCGTTTCCACGATCCTTCCGAGTTCCTTTCCGCCCTTCGAGACGATGATCGTCGCGACGCGTTCCACGCCGTAGAAGTTCTTCAGTTTTTTCGACCAGTCAAGGATCCTTGCGGGAACCGGAGTCTCGACCGAAAACCGCGAACTGCCGACCGCGAACATCTTTATCTCGGACAACGGGTATTTCAGTTCCTCCAGGATCTTCCAGAGGCGGGGGATCTCGCGCTGCGAGTCCGGACACCATGTGCCGAGGACGCAGGTTATATCCACGCCGTATATGTATTCCTCCAGCGACGGCAGAAGCTGCGCGTCGGGCGTGTACCCGGCGAATTCACGCTCCCATCCGTCGATGGCGGAGACGATATCCTCCCTGGTGACCTCTCCGAAAAGCACGCTCCGGTCTTCCTCCAGAACGGACTTCACGACGCCGATCTTTTCGGGGCTCCTTTTCACGGGCTCCTCGATCGGCGGATACATGTCGTTCCACCACTCGGGCTGGTCCTTCAGCCACTTGTCGAACCAGGCAAGCTGGGCGTCCGACCAGGCGATTCGTTTCTTGTAATCGAGGATGAAATGGTCCTGCCCGGAATATTTGATGTACTCGACCTCCCTGCCGAGCAGTTTAAGAGCGGTATACATCTGCTCGCTTTCCCCGGGCGGGACATTCGTGTCGGAGGCTCCGTGAAGGAGCAGAAGCGGGGTGACGATCCTGTCGGCGGCAAAAAGCGGGCTCTGATCGACGTAGATATCCTTCCTGTTCCAGGGGAAACTCTCCGCGGCCGCGACGGCGTTGTAACCGTATCCCCAGTACCCTTCCCCCCAGTAACTCGATATCATGCTGATGCCGGCGTGAGAGACCGCGGCGGCGTACAGGTCGGTGCGCGTGATTATCAACTGGGTCATGAATCCGCCGTAGGAGGCCCCGATGCAGCCGACGCGGTACGGATTTATGAACGGGTGCGACTCGAGCAGCTTTTTCGTGCCATGGATCACCTCGGCGGCGGTCGTCCTGCCCCAGTCGTTCACGTGAAGGGTCGAGAACTCCTGCCCGAACCCGGTGGCGCCGCCCGGCTGGAGCACGTAGACAATATAACCGTGCGCCGTCCAGAGATTTTTGGGGTATCTCCCGCCGAAGGACCTGTCGACCGGCGACGTGCCCCCGTAGTAGTAGACGATGCACGGATACTTCTTCGCGGGGTCGAAATCGGGGGGATATTTTATAATGCCGGTTATCTTCCTTCCCTCTTCGCTGACGAAGTCGAAATCCTCCGTCGTGCCAAGCACGACATTCCCGAGAAGTTCCTTGCCCGGCCAGGCTATCTCCCTTGCCTTGTCGCCGCGAAGATCGATCGAAAAGATCCTTTCCGGGCTGTCGGCGCCCGAACCCGCGAATACGCAGACCGGGCTCGTCCGCGAAATGTCCGCCATGATCCCATTCGACGAGGCGGAGATTACGTCGACGCCGGTGTCAAGCTCGGTGAAGGTCTTCCTTTTGACGTCGTACCTGAAGAGCCTTATGAACGCCCCTTTTTCGGCGACGAGGAGAATATTACCGTCCGCTTTTGACCATACGGCCTTCCGCACCGAGGGGTCGAAATCCCTGGTGACGGCCTCGACCGCCTTCGTCCGGGGATCGAGGATATACAACTGCCCGTCATAATCGTTTGGAATCACTTCGTCGGGAACGTCCCTGCCGATGGCGCCGAACGTGGACGGCCCGCCCTCCACAAGGATCTTCTCCCCGTTCGGCGACCATGTGGCGTTTCCGAGCCAGCGCCCCCTGTGAAGAAGCTCGGTGCTCATGTCGTCGAGATCGAGCAGAATAAGCTCGCTCTTTCCGAAGGGCCTTTCGGAAAGGTCCTCGTACGCCCTCGAAAGGAGCAGTTTCCTGCCGTCGGGGGAGATGTCGTTCACAAAGGAATCGAACTTTCCCGTCGCGAGTTTCCTTACCGTCCCTCCCGGAACCGAGGCGATGAAAACCGAGGACCTGTTTCTCCCGTACTCCGTCCTGTCGCCGATATTCCGCAGCCGCTTGATCCCCGAGCCGTCGTCCTTGTAATTCTGATCGGTGTAGTAAACGACGAAGGAACCGTCCGGGCTCCAGGTATAGCCGCCAAGATCGTCGATCTTATCAACGACCGTCTCGATCGCCTCGGTATCCAGGTCGAGGATCTTTATGGAACCTGTCTTGCCGGAGCCGGCCACGTAGGAAAGCCTTCTGCCCTTCGGAGCCCATTCGACGTTCTTCATTTCCGTTTCGCCGATGGTTCTCTCGATCGTCCCGTCCGGGAGGTTCCTGATCTCCATCCAGGATTCCCTGTTTCCGTCCGGGGGAATGAACTTCCAGAAACCGAGAAGGACCATCTTTCCGTCCGGCGAGACGGCGATCGACCTGATATTGGGAACGTCGAGAATGTGGGAGATGTTTAGATCCATCGACGGATCGAGGCTTATCGACGGGATTTCCCTGAAATCCCCTGAGATTTTCACATTCGCGTCAAGCCGCCAGTCGACGATCGAATCTCCGGGTACGCATACGGTCTTGGCGACCAGGAGGTGTTTTCCCTGCCTTATTTTTACGCTGCCGCTCTGCAATCCGCCGGGTTTTCCCGTACCCGTCCCGTTTGTGCATTTGACCACCGAAGCGCCGTCTATGAAAATCTCGAAAGGATCGGTCGAGCTTGCTTCGATCCAGATCTTCATCCAGCGTGGAGCTTCGATCCAGGCCGCAAGATAAGCGATCCCGGGGGCCTTTCCGGGGTGGGCAAGGAGCACCCCCGCGGTATCCGACCGGATGGCGGTCCATTCCAGCGGCAGTTTTCCGAAGGTGTCGACCTTTCCTCCATCCCTGGGAAGGAACGATCCGATCCGCATATCCTCGAGGGAAAGAAGGAAGACCGCGTCGTTGTCCTGCTTGTCCTCGTCGTGGAATGCGGGGAAAGGCTCCATGAACGGCCCAAGCAGAAGCCACGTGTCCAGATGTATGATTTTATCATTATCCTGGTTTTCCGCGACTGTCGCCGCCTGTTTTTCCTCCCCCGGGGGGGCGGTCCGGGAGAATGAAATTCCCGATGCGAAGGTCAGCGCCAGAAGGACGATGAGAAGGCGCGTGAAGTTTCCTGCCTCTGTTTTCACCATGATTTTCCTTTCACCCGGGCCCGGCGGGGAG
>JBFYZH010000008.1:0-28188 GCA_041309605.1 Candidatus Krumholzibacteriota bacterium | reverse complement strand
AAACGCGCGGACGGTTTTATACAGGCCCGGCCGGGTGGTCTTACAGGGACTGGGAGGGAAGGGTCTATCCGGCGGGGACCGGCGTAGACAGGCTTCTCTATATCGCCCGTTATTTCAACTGCGTAGAACTGAACAGTTCCTTCTACCGCACACCTTCAATCGGCATGGTGGAAAGCTGGAACGACAGGCTCTCTTCCACTCCTGATTTTCTGATGAATATAAAGGTTCTGCAGGGATTCACGCACGGAAGGAATTTCAGGCGAAACGATCTCGACGGGTTCGTACACACATTCGATCCCCTCTGGGAAGACGGAAGGATTGGAGCGTTTCTTCTGCAGTTTCCGTGGTCGTTCAGGAACGTACCCGAAAACATGGGATACATAGAGGAGCTTTCCCTTTCTTTCAGGGAGCGCCCCGTCTGTATCGAGGTGCGACACGGTTCGTGGCAATCCGAAGACGCCATATCGTTCTTCTCGAACAACGGACTCTGCCTGTGCAACATCGATCAACCGGTGATAGGAGACTCACTCAGGCCTGCGGCAATCGTCACCCTGCCTGAATTCGGATATATAAGATTGCATGGCAGAAACATGGAAAACTGGTTCAGAAAAAACGCCGGGCGCGACGCCCGTTACGATTATCTATACAACGAGGGCGAGATCGACGAGTGGAAAATACGCGCCGAGGAGATGCTGCGAAAAACCGCAAAACTCTTCATCATCGCCAACAACCACTTCCAGGGACAAGCCCTCGTAAACGCCTTTCAACTCAAATCGCTTCTCGAGGGACACAGGGTCGACGTTCCACTCCCTCTGCTCGAATCGTACCCGGCCCTCGTTCCATACTCGGAACGCGGGCCAGCAGGTCTCGATCTTTACTGAGCGGCGCAGCACTACACTTTAATTATAAAAGCGGCGATAAGGGCGGCAAACACGACAACCAGGTAGAAGACAAGTCTCGCCGGAGGAACCGATACGATACGCCTCGCTGTGGGCGCATGACTCGTTCTCGGCTTTTCGCCTCCGTTTACCGGCGTGAGGCAGAACTGGCATAGCTGATCGTCCATTTTCATCGGAAATCCGCATTTGACGCACGTTTTCCCGCCGGATCCAGGCACACTCTGACCGGCCGCGCCAGGCACCGGCGAATCGTGCGACTCTTCGACGACCACCCTTCCGGCACCTCCGGCCTCCACGATGAGCGAAAGAAGACCCTGCGCTCTTGACTGTGAAGTGCCCGACCATATATTCTCGGGTAATTTTTTCAGCAGGTGCCTTGCCTTGGTGACAGGCATGTTCGTCAGCAGTCCGAACTTGATCGCGAAGGAATCGATCGTCTCTATTTCGTTTTGTATACCGTCGAGCACTACGGTATATTTATTTCTCTGTGAATGTACCGGTATGCCTATCTCGACACCGCCGCCGTTCCGTCTTCTTTTATTAATGGATCCGGTCAAAGTCATGATCATTCCTCCGCCGATTTTACATGAGCATGTTTCATGCCACGCGAAGGATATTCACGGCAGGCGGGCTCCATCGTCATTAGGCTGGAATCTCTTTCCCGGTCAGGGATTGACCATCCCGCATTCCGTTTCAGACCTCCAGCCTTCCCTGCCTTCCAGATCGACGGCGGAGACCTTGTAGCAGTAGACCATGTTTCCGATCAGCCGTGTGTCCGTGAAGGAGGTTGAAGTGGTTTCATCCACCAGTTCCTCCACCCCGTAGCCCTCGTAGTAGTAATAGATCCTGAATTCGCTGATTTCCGCAAGAAGCTCTGAAGGATAATCCCATTCGAGGATCATCTGGCAGGAACCGGGAGTGAGCGTCAGTTCAGTGGGAGCCTGCGGGGCCTCGAAGTCGAAGGCCGCGGGCGACTCCCCGTGATCGCCGCCGCACGACATCGAAACCGCTATAATCATGGCTGATAACAGAATTGTAACTCGCTTCATTGTCGTATCCTCCTCTAGAACTGGAAAGTCTTGCAGACCATGAATCCGTCAGGCCTTACCTCCAGGGCAAGGGGCGGATTCTCCGCTTCCTTTCCCCATATCATGTCAGCCACGTTAATGATCCATATGCCGACGGCCGCTCCGGCCAGCACTTTCCGGTATTTGTTCAGATCGTCGGCGCTGTCCCACGCCGAAACCATCTGGTCGTAATAATAACTGGCGTCACCGATATATGTTGAATTTTCGTAAAGCGCCCTGGCGTTCTCATAAGCATCGACCTTGCGGTCATATTGGATGTTCGTGACACCGAGGCCTCCAAGAGCCAGAATTTCGGCTCCCATGAAGAGCGCTCCGCGTGTATACCTTCCCGTGTTGAACTGTCCCACCCCGGGGAAAAGCACCGAGTAGATTACGTCCTCCGCTTCAGCCGCGAGGATCGGCGACGCTGTAACCAGCATGGATACGATAAGGAAGATCAGAACGGATTTTCGCATGTTTCGATCCTTTCGAAGTTCGGGCTGCATCTCGCTCACAATCCCTTTACGTCATTGCCTGATGGATTGTTCCATGTCAAGGTCAGAAAAACTTCCGGGAAGGGAGAATAGCAGATTGACACCCGCGTGAAAAGAAATTAGTTTAAATTATTGTTTTCCGTGGTAATAACCCGTCCGGCATACGGTCCGATCGTGATTTTCCGGAGGCGCCGTTTGATCAAGGTCGAAAAACTATCCAAGTATTACGGTCCCGTAAAAGCGGTGAACGATTTGAGCTTCGAGGTAAGCAGGGGCGAGGTTCTCGGCTTCCTCGGTCCGAACGGCGCGGGAAAGACGACGACGATGAAGATGCTTACCTGCTACCTTCCCCCCTCTTCGGGGCGCGCCACGATATTCGGATACGATATAATGAAGGATTCGATGGAAGTCAGAAAAAGGACCGGGTATCTTCCCGAAAAATCGCCGCTTTACTCCGACATGAAAGTAAATGAATACCTTCCGTTTGTCGCCCGGCTCAGAGGCGTATCACGCGAAAGGGTCAGGTCGTCAGTCGACATGGCCGTGGATTCCTGCGGTCTCGGATCAGTCTTCGGGAAGATGATCGGCCACCTGTCAAAAGGGTACCAGCAAAGAGTGGGCATAGCCCAGGCGATAATACACGATCCCGAACTTCTGATACTGGACGAACCGACGATCGGTCT
Source organism: Candidatus Krumholzibacteriota bacterium (assembly GCA_041309605.1). GTDB lineage: Bacteria > Krumholzibacteriota > Krumholzibacteriia > Krumholzibacteriales > Krumholzibacteriaceae > JALOPX01. Next base: position 25,045 of record JBFYZH010000008.1, on the reverse strand, counting down.
CGATCCCAAACAGATCATAGATATCAGGCAGTTGATCAAGAGCCTGGGCACGGACCGGACCGTGATTCTGAGCAGCCATATCCTCCCCGAGGTCAACCAGGTCTGCGGCAGGGTGATAATCCTCGACAAGGGCCGGCTGGTGGCCGTCGATACCCCGGACAACCTGCGAGAAAAACTGCGGAAGTTCCCCGTAACGCGAGTAATGACACTACCGGCAGCAGTCGATGTCAGTACCGCCGACATTCTGAACGGGATCGAGGGAGTGACCGGTGTCAGGGAAACCGCGTGCGATGGAAATATTTCGAACTTTCGGGTCGAGTCGTTACCCGGCATGGATTTGAGAAACGATATAGCCAGGAGACTCGTCGCGGCAGGGGTGCCGCTTATCGAGCTTCGCAACGAGGAACTCAGCCTGGAGGATATTTTCATTCAGCTCGTCACCGAGGAGAAGGACTGATGCGGAAATTCACGGCGATATATTCGAGGGAGCTGAAGTATTATTTCAGATCCATAACCGCTTACGTCGTGATATCGATATTTCTTGTCCTGTCCGGTTATTTCTTTTTCAGCATATTCAGATTCTACAACGTTCTTTCCCTTCAGGCGATAAAGAACAACGATTTCAGCGGCAACCTTAACCTCGTGGACGGCGTGATGAGGCCGGTCATGGGAAATATCAGCGTGATACTCCTCATCCTTCTGCCCCTGCTGACAATGAGGCTTCTTGCCGAGGAGAAGAAGCAGGGCACCTTCGAACTGCTTCTCACCTACCCGGTGAGCGATCTGGAGGCCGTAGCGGGGAAGTACCTTTCCGCGCTCACCATCTTTGCCGTGATGCTGTCGGCGACGCTGCTCTATCCGGTCCTGCTGCTGGTATTCGCAGATCCGGAGATTCCGCCGATAATCTCGGGGTATTTCGGGCTCTTTCTTATGGGTGCCTCATTCATCGCGATCGGGACCTTTTTTTCATCGCTGACCTCAAGCCAGCTCGTGGCAGGCGTCTCCACTTTCGGCGTATCCCTGCTGTTCCTGATAATCGGATGGACGGCCCCTTTAGCGGGTCCGGTACTGTCTTCCATACTTTCAGAATTTTCCATCCTGGTCCATTTTGAGTCTTTTTCGAAAGGCGTGATCGACACCAAGGACATCACGTACTACATTTTTCTCACGGGATTCTTCATCTTCCTTACGCTGAGGTCGCTCGAATCCGCGCGGTGGAGGAGCTGACATGCGGAGATTTGACCATATCCTCGGACCCGCAGGACTTATCCTGATCCTCTCGGGCGCAGTCATATACGGTGTGCTTTACAATAGCGGCTGGATCGCTTTCCTGCCGCTTCTCCTGGGGCTGCTGATGTCTGCGGCGGCTCTTGTTCTCGGCTACAGGAGATCCGAATCCGAAGGTTACCGGCGCGCCGCGAGATACGGGATAAACACGGGCGTCACCGTGATCGTCGCGGCCGCCTTTATTTTCTTCCTGCAGACGATATCGACCAGACACAGCATCCGGATGGACACTACGGCGAACAGGAGGTTCTCGATTTCGCCGCAAACGGTGAAAGTGCTCGGGAACATGTCGGCCGATGTCGTCTTTACCTGCTTCTTCAAGGATACGGCCGCCGAAAAGACGGAAGTTTACGACCTGCTCTCCGAATACCGCGACATCAGCCCCAGGATATCCTTCAGATTCATCGACCCGGACAGGGACCCGATAACGGCGAGAAGGTACGACGTTAAAAACTACGGCGCGGTTTACGCGGAAGTGGCGGGCAGGATCGAAGAGATTGAGGGATTTACCGAGGAAAGGTTCACAAACTCGATTAATCGTATACTTTCACACGGTGTCAAAACCGTCTATTTCACCACAGGGCACGGCGAAAGGTCGATCGACGATACCGCTCCTTCCGGTTACAGCTCCCTGAGGGACGCGATACGTCTGGAGAACCTGGAAGTAAAGGAATATATGGCGCTCGGAAGCGACCGTGTTCCACCCGACTGCTGCGTACTTGTCGTCGCCGGACCGTCGAAAGACATCCTTAAACCCGAACAGAACCTTATATTCGATTACCTTACCGAAGGTGGAAAAGCCCTTCTGCTGATAGACCCCGTGGCCGATCTCCCTCTCGTGTCCGCGGTGGCTTCGGCCTTCGGTATCAGGATCAACGACGACATAATCATCGACAAATACGGAAAAATGCTTGCCGGAAACTACCTCACTCCCGTCGTCAACCAGTACGGCCGGCATCCGATCACGGAAGGATTCAGGCTTTTCTCCTTCTTCCCGCAGGCAAGATCGCTCGGTGTTCTGCCGAAACTTCCCGACGCCGTCACCGTGACTATACTCGGAAAAACGGACAAGGAGGCCTACGCGGAGACCGACATAGACACCCTCCTTGCCATCGGCAAGACTCAGTACGAGGGGGATAAGGATTCCGCCGGACCTCTGACTCTTGTCGCGGCCGGCGAGATGACTATTGTGGACGTTCGATCGGACTCGAGCCTGGCGGGCGCCGAAAAACGATCCCGCCTCGTCGTATTCGGCGACAGCGATTTCGCGTCAAATTCCGACCTGAAACTGTCGGGAAACAGGGATCTTATCCTCAACGCGGTGAACTGGCTCGCTGAGGAAGAAGACCTGATATCCATACGTCCGGTAGACAATATAAACCAGCCCGTCCTGCTTTCGACACGTCAGGGAAGAGTTGTATTCTGGCTTTCGGTGGTGGGATTGCCGGCCATGTTCGCAGTCGCCGGAATACTGGTCGATCTCAGGCGTCGCCGCTCGGGATGATACGGTGCAGTCCATGAAATGGAAGAACACGCTGATCATGTTCGTCCTTCTCGCGCTGGCCGCGTCGTGGTATTTCATCGCAGAGGTCGACAGGCAGAAGAAGAAAGATGAGGAAAAAGCGCATTCGAAACACCTTCTGCCCTACGGAGCCGGCGAGGTGGATAGCGTCACATTCCGCAATCCGGCCGGTGAGGTCATCGGATGGAAACGGAAAAACGGCGGATGGCTGATAACGAGCCCCGCCATCGCCGACGCAGATCCATCGGCCATCGACTACCTGCTGGAGCAAATGATCCCGGGAAACAAGAAGAGCGAATTCGAGGCCATGGGAAAATTCGCGGATTACGGTCTTGAAAGCCCCTACGCAACGATTATCCTCTTCAACGGATCGCGCGGCAGAACCGACACTCTTGGGATCGGCGACAAGACCCCCCTCACGGACCAGTGCTACGTCAGGCTGGGCAGTTCTCCGATGATAGTGGTTACAAGGGAATTCACGAGAAACCTGGTCAGGAAAAATCTCTATCATCTGAGAGACAAACGGTTCCTTCATGTCAGTCCTGATTCGATCACGGGACTTGCGATCGGGACGGGCGCGTCTTCGGCCTCTTTCGAAAAGCACTTGGGCACATGGCTTGTAAGCGGCACCAGGATGGGCGCGGACAAGAGTCTCATCGAACCCTACATTACGAGTCTTACGGAAGCGATCATCAGGGATTTTCCCTCAGAAGACGCCGGGGACGCGAGATTTTTCGGGATCGGTTCGCCCTCAAAGAAGATCACCCTTCTGTCGGGAAAAGACACGATCACCATAAGTTTCGGCCGTGAGGAGGAAGGTCTCGTATACGCGGTGCGTTCTGGGCTGGACAAGGTGGTCCGTATTGAAAGAAAATACCTGCAGATATTCGACTGGCTCCCGGAAGAACTGATGATATTCAACCTCGCTTCCTTTGTGCCCGGGGAGATAACGCGGATAGCATGGAACACACCCGGGTCAAACCTGATCCTGGTGTCTGACGCCAGCGGCTGGCGCATCCTTGACGATCCCGGCGCACGGATCGATAAAAGCGAGGTCGACTACTTTCTCATGATATTGAGAGGATTGTCATTCCACGGAATCTGCGGCGAAAAGAACCCGGGACCCTTTCAGGAAAAGGCGGGAAACGGATCGTTGACCGGGAGCGTACGCATCGTACTGTCCGACAGCTCAGGCACGGTCGTCGACGACATCACCGTGACCAGGCTCGATGATGGAACGGAGTATGGAATGTCATCGCTTTTGAGCTCTTCCGGGATCGTTAAAAAGGATTCGGTCGCGGAACTGAAAAGGATCGTTTCGAGAATCCTGGCAAGATCCGGCGAGTGACTCTGTCGGAAGACCCTTGTCCACAGGGAGGGAGGGCAATGCCGGCGCCTTTCAAAAAAACGCGGAACCGCACCCGGCCGGCTGAAAATGTACCGGCGCGGCAGGTGGGCCCCCGAATGAGCAGGCGCGGTTTCATGGCCGGTTCGGCCGCTTTGATGGCAGCGGGGATCACCGGCATCCTGCCGGCCCGATCCCGGTCGGGCGATTCACCACGCGAGGCTTCTTTCTACAAAAGGATAGAGAATGGATTCGTCCAGTGCCTTCTCTGTCCACACGAGTGCGTCATTCACCCGGACGGGCGGGGGAAGTGCGGTGTAAGGAAAAACGTGGGCGGGACCCTTTTTTCCCTCGTCTATGGCCGCCCGTGCTCCATTCATCTCGATCCTGTGGAAAAAAAGCCGTTCTTCCACGTGCTTCCAGGCACATCGGCCCTATCCCTTTCGACCGTCGGATGCAACATGACTTGCAGGTTCTGCCAGAACTGGCAGATATCCCGGGCAAAGCCGGAGGATATCGTCGCTGAATATACCGATCCGGCCGCGATAGTAAACAAAGCTGCCGGGTCCGCGGCCCCTTCCATTGCGTTCACATACGGCGAACCTGTCGTGTTTTTCGAATATATGTGCGATATAGCTGATCTGGCCCGTGAAAATAATCTCAAGAGCCTTGTCGTGACCAACGGTTATTATTCGAGCGAAGCGATGACCAGGCTCTGCGGAAAGGTCGACGCGATAAAGATAGACCTGAAGGCCTTCGAAGACGGATATTACAGAAGCGTCTGCGGAGGCACGCTCAGGCCGGTGCTCGATTCCCTTGTAGCGGCCAGAAGGGCCGGCGTCTGGCTGGAGATCGTCTATCTGATCGTGCCGACCCTGAACGACGGCCCCGAAGAGATCCGCGCGATGTCGCGCTGGGTGGTCACCGAACTTGGTCTTGACGTGCCGGTTCATTTTTCCAGGTTCTTCCCCCAATACAGGATGTCCAATCTCCCCCCGACCCCAGTCTCATCCCTGAAACTTGCCAGGAAGATATGTCTTGAGGAAGGCGTCAGGTACGTTTACATAGGGAATGCCGCCCTCGCCGAAGCGGAGAGTACGTATTGCCACGGATGCGGCAAGGTGGTAATATCGAGAAAAGGTTACATGGTGACCGGAACGGAAATGTCGGGAGGCAGATGCGATCACTGCGGTACCGGGATACCGGGAATATGGCCGGAGGACAAAGGTTGAAGAAATCCCTTGCTGTCGTGACCCTTTCGATTGTCATGCATCTTTTCACGTTTACCGGGTCAGCCCGTGGGAAAGGTGTTGAAATGGAAAATCAGGTGCGCCGACCGGCGGTAGCCGGTCAATTCTACCCTGGAGATCCAGCGAGGCTTCGTTCCGATATCGAGGCTATGTTCGAGAAATTTCACGCCGAAAAGCGTGATGGCGAGATCGTGGCTATCGTATCGCCACACGCCGGTTATATATATTCAGGCGGCGTTGCGGCCGCGGCCTTCGGTCTTCTGAAACCCGGCCAGTTCGCCACAGTCGTGGTTATTTCTCCCTGTCATGTCGATTTCTTCCCCTTCGCGTCCATCTTCGCCGGCGACGCTTATTCCACTCCCCTTGGACAGATCAAGATCGATCGTGAACTGGCGGAAGGCATCGCCGCAAAGGGAGAGCTCATAAGGATCAGCGACAGGGGACACCTCTCCGGTCCCGGCTCACGAAGCGAACATTCTCTGGAGGTGCAGCTTCCCTTCCTTCAGGTCGCTCTGGGGAATTTCCGCCTTGTTCCGATCGTCATGGGAGACCAGTCCCGCCCCATCGTGGAAGCCCTTGGAGCGGCGCTTGGAAAAGCCCTCAAGGGAAAAAACGCCCTCATCGTGGCCAGCACCGACCTTTCTCATTTTCATGACAAGGACGCTGCCGGAAGACTCGATGCGGTCTTCATGAAGGATCTCGAAAATTTCGATCCCGAGGGAATGATGAACTCACTGTCGAACAAGGATACGGAAGCTTGCGGCGGCGGGCCTGCGGCTGCCGCCCTGATGGCGGCCAGGCTTCTCGGTGCTGAAAGCTGCCACGTACTTAAATACGCCGACTCGGCGGACGTTACCGGAGATCGCGAGAGCGTGGTGGGATACGTCTCCGCCGTGGCGATCAAACCAGCCGCCGTTGGCCGTACCGCGGGAGGAGACCGAAAGACCGGGAATATGATCGGAGTAAATCCCGCGCAACCGGGAGGCGACGACGAAGAACTTACCGACGACGAAAGAAAATTTCTTCTTCGTTACGCCAGAAAGGTGCTCGAAACTTCATTCAGGGGCGTGGAATGCGATATGAATGTCCCTCCTTCGCCGATACTCAGGGAAAAACGCGGAGGATTCGTAACTCTGAAAAAAAACGGCCAGCTGCGCGGCTGCATCGGTTACATAGAGGCTGTCCTGCCGCTCGTTGAAACAGTGGCCGAGATGGCGGAATCGGCCGCTTTCAGGGATCCGAGATTCCCCGGTCTCGACGAAAAGGAACTGGACGAGGTGACCCTTGAGATATCCGTTCTCAGCCCGGTTCGGGAGATCAGCGATCCATCCGAAGTGATCGTCGGAAAACACGGCATAATAATAACGAGGGAAGGTCACCGGGGACTCCTCCTTCCCCAGGTGGCCACCGAATGGAAATGGGACAGGGAAACCTTTCTTTCGCAGACCTGTGTCAAGGCCGGCCTCGAGCCGGGCGCGTGGAAGCGGAAAGGCACGAAGATAGAGATCTTTTCGGCCGACGTCTTCTCCGAGACCGGAATGGGTATCCGCTGAGACCGCCGGGCGGTGTCACGCCCTCCGCGGCAGAATGACGGCGGCCGCCGCATGAATGAAAGCGAGCGTCGCTCCGACCATCAGCGCGCCGGTGATCGGTAAAAGCAGGAATCCCCCGGACACTGCGCCGGCACAGGCGCCGAAAAGGTCGAACGCGTAGTATACGGCTGGAACCCTCGATCCCGACACGCTGAAGAAATTCCTCACGACGGACCTGTAATAAGCACCGGTCAACAACCCGTTCGCCAGGCTGCAGAGATAGAAGAACGGCAGCATCCACCTGCCCGTCAGCGGCGAAACATTGCCGCCGGCGAGAAAAGGCACCACCAGAAGTATCATCCCCATACTGGCCGCGTGCAGGTTCCTCAGCGATAAGCCCGCGTTCCACCGGTCCGCCCACCGCACCGCTGCGCCGGCCGAGGCTCCCGCCATGAAAAGCGCCGATATCATGACGATCTCGTGATAGATATGGCCGGATACCGCCTGAAGGGATATCATCAATATCATCTGGAAAAGAAAACTGCCGAATCCCATTATGAAGACGGCCGCCCTCCCCGTCCTTCTCCCGCCGGAAAGCAGCATCAGCAGAATAAAAGCCGCCGCGATGACGGCCGGGGCGAAAAGAGGCGGAAGAACCGCCGCGCGGGCCATTACCGGGTAGGCAGGGGATCCTTTCATCCCGGCATCGAGCACCTGTTCGTACAGCGGAAGCACGGGCGACATGTCGCTGTTCATTCTTGCCGGCCTGCCGCCCATTATCGAAGATTCCAGGGAGATCACCCTCTCCAAAGAAAACCGCTCGTCGAGATATTCTTCCCCTGTGTACTTCAGATCGATACCGCTTACTGCAGCCCTCCGGACGACCTCCCGGGCTTCCACCCTTTCGTCCCCCGCGAGGAAATGCACGGTGCCTCCGGGCAGTACCGAGACCTCGCCGAACACCGACGAAAGGGCTCCGTAAACGGTCCTGAGGACGCGTATCTGATCGGATGAAAGATAATTTTCACCGCCTGGGTGCGAAAGCGCCAGGATGCCTCCGGATTCAAGGCGTCCGGCGACCGTTTCGAAGAATTCCCGCGTGTAGAACCTGTTCCATTGAAGATTGAGAGGCGCCGGGGTGTTGACAATGATGAGGTCGTATTTCCTGTCGGTCCAGGATATGAACGCCCTCGCATCCTTTCGAATTATCCTTACCGCGGCCGTCCCTTTTCCTGACGGACGGTCTTCGCCCGGCATTGTCCCGGCTGCCGAGTAAAGACCGACAAGATCGATCAATTTCCCATCGAGTTCGAGGCAATCGAGGACTCTGACTTCACTGTGTTTGAGAATCTCGCCTATCGCTCCTCCTGGAACACCTCCCGCAAGAAGTATCTTTCCCGGGCGCCGGTGCGCGAAGAGTGGTATCTGGACGGCTTCTTCAGTCCTTTCCGGTTCAGGAACGGAAAAAAGTCTCGAACCTCCCGAGAAGTACGATACGACCTCGCCGCTTCGAACCGCCGCAAGTTCCCCGTATTTGGACGACACCGTCTTTTCCACCGTATATCCGGGAAAGATCCTGCTGATGGTCAACCTGTCGAAATCCTTCACCTTCCCGAAGGAGAGAGCGAAGAAAGCAAGCAGAACGGCCGCCATCACCATCCCCTTTCTGCCGGACAATGAAAGCAGCGACAGGGCGACCATGGTGACGGCGATCATCGCCGCTGATTCGAACTGCGAGAAGAACCTCAGAAGAAGGAAGGAAAAAACCAGGGCTCCGGCGAGCGATCCCGCCGCTTCGAACACATATACGCGGGTCACGCTCTCCGCCGGTCCCCCGTACCTCCTGCTCATGAGCCTGCTGGCCAGATCGTATACCGAACCATATACAAGTCCGAAAGGGGCGATGCAGAAAAACGACAGAAGAAGAGCATCTCCCGGCGACGGCAATTCCCCCGGCGGGAAGGAGAGGATACCTCTGCCCACCCTTATGGCAAAGACTGTCAGGGGGAGAAGCGCGCCCGACATCGCGCCTGATATTCTGAGCGCCCCGATTCCCCTTTCACCTCCGGGTAACAGGTACCTGCCGGAGAGGATCGCGCCGAGGCCGGTCCAGAAAAGGTAGGAAAAAAGCAGGAACCCGATCACGAATTCGCTTCCCGAAAAAAGGGCGAGAAGCTCACGCACGAAAATCGCCTGTGCCGATATCGAGCAAAATCCGAAAGCCGCTATATGGAAAGGTTTCGGATATAAACCGCTTCCGGAATATAATGGTTCAGCCGCTGAAATAATCTTCCTCGAAGACCTTGCGAAAATCATAGGCTCCGATGAACTCGTCGATCGTGTCCTCCCGGGTCTTGGCCAGAAGGCCGGCGTCGACGAGGTTGAATACAATGTTCCCGATATCCTCCGTCGCGTGCACTCCCCAGGCGTTGAGAACTTCCTTGGCCATCGGGCCGAACTGCCTTGCCGCCGATATCCTCAACCCTTCGAGAAGCTCCCTGCCGGAAATATGCCTGCCGTGTTCGAGAGAGTTCTGCACCTCGTCGACGGCAAGCATCACCAGCGAGTAGGCTTCCGGCTTGTATCGCGGATCCCTGCTGACGATCCCGCCGACCATCCTGGCCGCTTCGCCTCGCATTTCCATCATCAGCTCCGTTTCAGGATCGTATCCCCTTGCTGTGCCGGATCGGTATCCGGATGATCCGCATTGTAGTGCAATCCTCTCGATTCCGTCCGCCTCATGGCCGATTCTATCACCAGGCTGCTTACCAGGGCAATATTCCTAAGTTCTATGACGTCGAAGGAAAGTCCGTACTCCGTTGAAAGATCCTCCACGGTATCGCGTATCTGGCCCATCCTCTTCCGGGCCAGTTCCAGACGTTCATCCGATCTCACGATTCCGACATAATCCCACATCACCCTGCGCGCGAGATCCCAGTCGTGGTCTAGTATGACCGACTCCATCGCCCCGGGATCGCCGATAACCGGAGGTTCCGCCTGAGGCTCACCGTGAATCCCGGCAGAGGAGCGCTCGCGTTCGAGCCGCGCCGAGCACCTGGATGCCATCACTATCGACTCCAGGAGGGAATTGCTCGCCAGCCTGTTCGCTCCATGGATACCCGAACAGGACACCTCACCTATGGCGGACAATCCCGACAGATTTGTCCTCCCGTCGATATCGGCTTTGACGCCTCCGACCATGTAATGCGCCGCCGGGACCACCGGGATCGGGTCCTTTCCGATATCTATCCCGAATTCGAGGCAACTTTCATATATATAGGGGAACCTGGTTTTCAGCCATTCGGACGGTTTGTGGGATATGTCGAGCAGCACGTACTTCTCGCCGCTCATCTTCATCTCGTTGTCGATCGCCCTGGCCACGATATCGCGGGGGGCGAGTTCCCTTAGTTCGTCGTAATCAACCATGAATTCGCGCCCGGCGTGATTCCTCAGGATGGCTCCCTCCCCCCTCAGCGCTTCCGATATAAGCCTCGATTTCGCTTCCGGATGGTACAGGCAGGTTGGATGAAACTGCACGAACTCAAGATTCGCCACGTCCGCCCCGGCCCGCCAGGCCATCGCTATTCCATCGCCCGTGGCAATATCGGGATTCGAAGTATAGAGATATATCTTGCCTGCACCGCCGGTCGCCAGCACCGTCTGTTTCGCCATGCAGGCGCTGACCTCGCCCCCGTCGCGCTCCAGCACGAAACATCCGTCTATTCCTCCCTCATGACCGGCGATAAGGTCGATCGCGATGCACGACTCGACCAGCTCTATCGAAGGATTCTCCTCGCAGGCTCGAATAAGGGTCTCTTCGAGTTCCTTTCCGGTCATGTCGCCGAAGTGTACGATCCTCGACCTGGAATGCCCTCCTTCGCGGCCGAGGGCCAGACTGCCGTTTTCACGATCAACGCTGAACCGAACGCCCAGCGCCAGAAGTTCCTCGATCCTAGCCGGTCCTTCATGCACCATGATCTTGACGGCTTCACTGTCGCACAATCCCCTTCCCGCCTCGAGCGTGTCCCTTATGTGAAGATCGAAGGAATCGCCCCGGTCGATGACCGACGCTATCCCGCCCTGAGCGTAATTTGTATTCGAAAGCGCCGCGTTCTTCTTCGTAATAATGAGCACATCGGCATACCTCGACGCTTTAAGCGCGAAAAAGAGCCCGGCCGCACCGCTTCCTATTACAAGAATGTCGCTCCTTAGTATCCGCATCGGGTCCTCCTGCCACTGACGCATAATAGGTAAAAGTATGTACAGGAGGCAATACAAAGAAGTGCAAACTGCATTTTACCGCAAGGGTTCGTACAAACCCCCGCGAAGGTCGTGGCGCATCTTATTATCAGGAATGATGTTACAACATCCATTCTATCAATCCCCTTGGCACAAACATTGCGTAGAAGCATGTGAAAACTTATTCATTGCCAGATATCCACTGAGGAGGTTACCCGATGTCCCCAAGGAAATACGTGACACTGGCTATTGCCGCGCTCATGGCCATGGGTGTCCTGGCCGCCGGTTGCGACCTGGACAACAATTACGACGAAAGAACGGTCGTATATGTAAGCAACATTAACGAAGGCTTCCCGTTCATATGCGACGTGATCAACCAGGGCGATTCGCTGTATTATACGGATACCAATACATTCAAAACGGAAGATGATTACATTGTGGAGGACTGGGTCAAGGTCCAGTTCCACAACAGGCCTTATAACGGGGTGGTCGATATCGGGACCGGCGTTCTCGGAGACTTTCTCGTGACCGGGTATACCGTCGAGTTTACCAGGATGGACGGCAATACCGGCACGCTCGTCGCGTCCTTCACCGGGCAGATGAGCCTTCTTGTCCCGGCCAATTCGCAGGTCGAAGCAGTGATACTGCTCGTTCCTTACCTTTCGAAAAACTCGGGAGAACTGCTTTCAATGCATTACTCCTGGATGAATCCCTTTGCATCACAGGAGATCTTCACCAACGCCACCATCACATTTGCCGGGCACGAGGTGCAGACCGACAGGAACATCGAGTTCAGCGCCGGCTTGATGGTGAACTTCGTCGATTTCCTCGGCGAGGAGGATCCGAACCAGCATTAAAAGGGACCCGGCGGGTACCTGGCAAACCGATTGTAACGATATGGGCCGCCTCTGAATGGCGGCCCTTTTTTTATTCTTGAAAGCCGATCAACGGCAGCAATTTCTCTTTCCCGGCGATATCGACCTCCATCCTGAGGGCGAAAAGATCGATATCGCCTGGAAAAAGATCGACCGACTTGTTCCAGTCCTTCTCCGTCGTGATAAAGACGGAATCTTCGGGAGAATTCGCCGACATGAAATCGATATCCTCCCGGCAATACCGGTGGTGATCTTCGAACCTGAACGAGACGGCCGGTTCGACGCCCATCGATACCACGGTCCCTTCGAACGAGTCGGGTTTCGCGATCCCGCAGAAGATCGCCGCCCTGCGGTCCTTGAGCACGGCGTCCGGGACCCTGTTGCCGTCCCTTGCGACCAGGCCGGCCGGAATGTGTTTCGAGAAGAACACCGGTTTGCCTGCGAGGTATTTCCCTATGCGCGGACCGGCCATCCGTGAAACCGATCTTGTGAGGATCACGATGTCCGCCCTCAGGATCGCTTCGGGTTTTTCCCTCAATGTGCCCGCTGGAAGAAGCCTGCCGTTTCCAAGCGGTTTTTGCGCGTCGAGAAGAAGAAGATCGACATCCTTTCGGACCGAGTGGTTCTGAAAAGCGTCGTCGAGCAACACGTGCGTCGGGGAATAAAGCTTCGCGGCGAGAGCGATTCCGCGGTTCCTGTCGCTGTCTATCACTACCGGGATCATCCTCGAACGGTAGATCATCACCTCGTCACCCACTATCCTCGTCATCGCGGCGCGCTTTGATTCTCCGGGAAAAACCGATTCCTCGAAAAGAGTCGAATCGGTTGTATGGCCCGGAATATCACCGGCTCGATCGGTACCGCGATCCGCGGGTGAACCGGTTACCTGCCGATCCCCTTCCGCGACCGGAACGCGGGAGTAAACCGCCACGGGAAGACCCTTCTTCTCGGCAACGCTCCCGTATCCCCTGGTCACCACGGCCGCCGATCCGCCGCTATCCCTTATCATCCCCGCGAGCGCCACGGTTACGGGTGTTTTTCCGCCACCGCCGGCCTCAAGATTGCCGATCGAAATCACGAAAGGGGCGTTACCCTTCGCCCCTTCATTGGTTTTGACGATGCCCGCGGCGAAGGGGACGCTCTTTCCACGGGCGGAGGAAAGATAAATATCATAAAAAAAGGAAAGAACCGATCTCAGCGGATAAAGAAGGCTCCAGATCCCCTTCCCGTGGAAGGCTTTCAGTCCGGCCGGATACCTTTCAATTATCTTCATGAGGCCAGACCTCCACTCCGGCGTGTCCCAGTTCGCTATCCAGGGCTGCCGTCATCGAGGTAAGTATTTCCTGCAGGCGCAGCCGCTCAACCTCAATCGATTCGGAACCGGCCTTCTCCGGTATTATAAGTGGCTCCCCGTACTCCACGACGATCCTCGTAAACGGAGCGGGAAGCTGAAACCTGTCCCATGATCTGAAAAGGTGCCTTTTGCGGGCCGAATCGGTCACCGGCACTATGGCGCAGTTGGCAATCCTTCCGATCTCGACGACGCCCTGCTTGACGCGGCTCCGAGGCCCCCTAGGACCGTCTACCGTCAGCCCGACGTCTATCCCGCTTCTCAGGAGGGACGTAAGATCCCTGATCGCCCTTGCCCCGCCCCTTGTCGTCGAACCCTTCACATGGCCGAAACCGAGCCGTTCGATGATCCTTCCCATCAGGTCGCCGTCATAGTGTTCCGATGCGAGGACGTGGATATTCCTTTTCCGGTGAGTCCAGCTCAACGCTAGCAACCTTCCGTGCCATACGGCGAAGACCACCTGGCCGGATTCCTTCCTCGCTTTTTCGAGGTTCCTGGTACCGCGCCATTCTATTCTCCATGTTAAAGCCAGCATCCTTATTAAGAATGCGCCGAAAAAACTCGCGATACCTGGATTTATCCTGATCTTCATGTGTCTTCCGGGCTAATGACGAAACGCTGCACAACATTACCGCAATTACCAAAAAATCAGGATCGGCCCGAAGCCGAACACATTTCAAGCGCAACTTTAGCCAATTCTTCCATTCCCTTATCTTTACGCAGCATACCTCTTATTGCCAGCAGTTCTCCCGAGAGCCTGGAATAGGTATCAGGATTTTCAAGCATACCGCAGACCTCCCTGGCGATATTCACCGCGTCAGCCTTATTTTGAAGCAGTTCGGGAAGAAGCTTTTTTCCGGCGAGGACATTGGGCATCGCGATATAAGGTATCCTGACTAGCCTTTTCCCGAGGAAAAAGGTAAAAGCCGACGTTCTGTATACTACGACGGCAGGGGTACCGGAAATGGCAGCCTGCAGAGTCGCCGTTCCCGAGGCGGCGATCACAAGGGCGGCTTGCGCCAGTTCATCCACGCCATTCCTGGTCACAGTCATGACACCGGTAAGTTCCCGTGGAATATCGGCCACATGATCCTGGATCATCGGTGCGAGAACAATCCTGAACCTGGATTCCGGAATCCTTTCATGGATCAGCTTCGCCGCTCGCAGCATTCGGGGCAGAAGTCTTTCGACTTCCTGCCTGCGGCTTCCGGGAAAAAGGAGTATGCGGCACTCCTCGCCGGGCCGCGGAAGCGTTTTTGGAGCCGGCGCATATCCTGTATATTCGATCGCAGGATGGCCCGTAAAAATAACCGGCACCCCGGCTTCCCGGTAGAGATTCTCCTCGAAAGGCAGGATAACGGCCATCAGATCGACGGTCTTCTTCAATTTTCTGACCCTCCATTCACCCCATGCCCATACCTGCGGAGCGATGAAATAAAGGACCGGCACACGGGCTGCACGCGCGCAGGCGGCGACCCTCAGATTCATCCCGGGATAGTCGACGGGAATGAAAAGATTTATCGCTCCGCCTTCAAGAAGACGTTTCAGCTCTTTCTCCAGCGCCAGGATCGAGGGGAGTCCGGCTATAATCTCCGAAAATCCCATGAAGGCATACTTTTCCATTGGAAATATAACTTCGGCACCAGCGGCGGCCAGCCTTTCGCCCCCGAGGGCAAGTATCCTGCAGTCCGGTTCGATCCTCAGGATTTCGCGCACAAGATAAGAGGCGTTTTCCTCGCCGCTCGTCTCGCCACAGGTCATCAGGATGGTCTTCATCCCGGTCACCCGGCCCTTTTCATGCTCTCCAGAACCCTTTCGGCGACCCTGAGGGCTTCGAGAGCCTGCCGCCCGGTCACTGCCGGTTCACCGCCGCTAATTACCGATTCCGCGAAGGATTCTATCTCGGCTCGCAAAGGTTCCGTCTTGTCCACTTCGACGGCGATCTGCCTGATAAACGCCATCGGGTCGGCGGCGAGCATTTCCATCGACACGCCTTCAGCCTTAGAGAAAGCCTCTATCTCCCTGGCCCTGAAATCGGCCGATATGTACATGTTATGCTGGAAAAAGCGGATCTTCCTGAGCGGTTCTCTCGAGATCCTGCTCGCAGTAAGATTCGCGACACATCCGCTCTCGAATTCAAGACGGGCGTTGACGATGTCGGGTGAGCCGGTAAGCACTCCGGCGCCCGAAGCCCTGAGATCCTTCGGCGTTTCACCCATAAGAAGGGTCAGGACGATATCTATGTCATGTATCATCAGGTCCACGACAACCGAGACATCCGTACCCCTCGGAGTGAATGTGCCCAGGCGGTGTGATTCGATGAACAGCGGTTTGTCGACAAGCTTGCGAACCGCCTTGAAGGTCCCGTTGAACCTCTCTATGTGGCCGACCTGGAAAACGAGGCCGGTTTTTTCCGCGCGAAGAACCATCCGTTCGCCGTCGGCGGAACCCGAAGCTATCGGTTTCTCGACGAGAACGTGTACTCCCCTGTCGAACGCCTTCATCACGGTATCGTGATGGTCTGTCGCCGGAGTACATATGCTCACCAGATCAACCTGATCGAGCAATTCGTCAGGATCCAGGCAGATCCTTGCGCCGTAACTGGAGGCCGCCGCCGCGGCTCTTTCGGTTATCCTGTCGTAAAGAAAAACCGAATCGACGGACTCAAGACCGGAATATATCCTGGCGTGATTTCTTCCCAGGCTGCCAGTACCTATGACACCCGCTCTCATGCGGCCCTCCCCCACGTCTATTATATCTCCTGAATGTCGCAGGCCGGAAAATCCGTCATTTGGTAAGGCCCCGCGCGGAATTGCGGATAAAATCCACGAGCAGGGTTATCTCGGGCGTCTGCTCGAGTTCATCCGTGATCCTCTCGACTGCCTGCGTGACATTGAGATCGCTTCTGTAAATCAGCCTGTAGGCTTTTTTCAGAAGGTTCACCTGTTCCTGCGTGAAACCGCGGCGTTCGAGCCCGATGCTGTTAAGACCGTTATCCTTCGGAGGATTCCCTGCAAATTTGAAGAAAGGAGGTATATCCTGGGCGATTCTGCTTCCACCGCCGATATACGCATGCGCGCCTATGGAGACGAACTGGTGTACGGGCGTCATTCCGCCTATGATCACCCAGTCGCCTATGTTGACATGCCCTGCGAGATTGACGGCGTTGGATAGTATGACATTGTCCCCGATCAGACAATTGTGGGCCACATGCGAATATGCCATCAGAAGACAGCCGCTTCCGACTCTCGTGCTTTCTCCCTCCCCGGTCGCCGAGTTGACCGTGGCAAATTCGCGTATCGTGTTATGATCGCCGATCTTCACGAATGTCTTTTCACCGTTGTACTTGAGATCCTGCGGCTCCGTTCCCAGGGATGCCCCGTGGAAGATCCTGTTTTCTTTCCCGATCGTCGTATGACCGTCGACCAGAACCCCGCTTCCTACTACGGAATCGTCCCCTATCCGGACATTGCTTCCTATCATCGAAAAGGGACCGACCTCCACATTTTCACCGAGTTCGGCTCCCTTCTGTATTATTGCCATATTATGGATTTTTGTGGGCATTTTCCCTCCGTCAGCGAAGTACTATCGTTGAGCTCAGATCCGCCTCGGCAACGATCTTCCCATCGACATAAGCGATCCCTCTCATCTTGCAGAATCTTCTTTTCAGCGACACCATCTCGAGCTCGAACCTGATCTGATCGCCGGGTATGACGGGCTTTCGGAATTTGGCGTTGTCGATGCTGACAAAATACACAAGATATTTTTCGGGATTGCCGACGCTCGACAGAAGCAGTATCCCGCCGACCTGGGCCATCGCTTCTATTATCAGAACAGCGGGCATTATCGGATGGCCGGGGAAGTGCCCGATGAAAAACGGTTCGTTGATCGTTACGTTCTTTATGCCGACCACGCGTTTTTTATCCTCGATTTCGAGTATCCTGTCGACCAGGAGAAAAGGATACCGGTGCGGCATGATCTCCTGTATGACATTGATATCCCAGAAATCCTCACCCGGCACCATCGCCGTTTTCGCCCTTCTCAATCGCTCGGCGTCCACCATCCTGGCAAATTCCAGATTATAATTATGCCCTGACTTCACGGCAATGATATGGCCCTGCAGCGGAGCACCGGCAAGCGTCAGGTCACCGATGATATCTAGTATTTTATGCCTTACGAACTCATCCGTGAAACGGAGCGGCTCCTCGTTGAGTATTCCATTCTCGTCGACCACCACGGCGTTTTCCAGGCTCCCGCCCTTTATGAGCCCTTCGGATTTGAGCATGTCCACATCCGACATGAGGGCGAAAGTCCTGGCGGGGGCGATATCGCTGGCAAAGGTCTGCGGATCGATGTCTATCGAGAGAAACTGAGTGCCGATATGGGGATTCCTGTATTCAATCGTGAAGCTTATCTTGAATCCGTCATAGGGCAGCGCGATGATCTCCACATCGTCTTTTCTGTATATTATGGGCGAACTGATCTTGAAAAACGGGGCAGGAATACCCTGGTTCTCGAAGCCCGTCTTCTGAAACGATTCGACCAGGGACGCGCAACTGCCGTCCTTCGGTTCGGGAGGTTCGTCGGCGTCTATCTCGATGATCAGGTTGTCCACCTGCAGGCCGGACGCCGCCGCGAGAATATGTTCCACGGTATGGATCATCGTGTCGCCGTTCGAAAGCGTCGTGTTTCTCTTCGTCTCGCCCTTGTGGATGTACTGGGATTTGGCCGGAATCTCAACGAACGGATCGAGATCGACCCGCCTGAATACTATTCCCGTATTGGGCCCGGCCGGCATGAATACGGTCGTGACATCCTTGCCGGTATGAAGGCCCTTGCCCCTGAACGTGAACTTTTTCTTAATCGTCCTCTGCTGTCGGACCACTTCCCAATCCTTTCTCCAGGGCTTCCACCCTGTTCTGCAGGTCACGAAAATCCTTCAGAAGATCGGGAAGTCTTGTGGTTGCGGCGTATATCTTTCGCGCCATTGAATGCTCCCGGGCCGGATAACCGGAAACGCTGGTCTGCGCGGGTACCGACTTCGTGACGCCTCCCTGGGCGCCCACCCTGGCCCCATCACCGATCTTTATATGTCCCACGAGTCCAGCCTGCCCGGCGAGAACCACATTTTTCCCCAGTTCAGTGCTCCCCGAAACTCCCACCTGCGCCGCGAGCACGGAATTCTCTCCGATAACCACGTTGTGCGCTATCTGGACCAGGTTATCGATCTTGGAACCACGCCCTATCAGCGTTACCCCGGTGGTAGCCCGGTCTATCGTCGAGTTGGCTCCCAGCTCCACATCCTCTTCTATCCTGACAATACCTATCTGCGGAATCTTTTGATTGAGGCTTCCCTCCTTGGCGTATCCGAATCCATCGCTTCCTATCACGGCCCCCGCGTGAATTATGACCCTCGATCCGATTTCGCATCTTTCACGGATGGTGACATGGGGATAGATCAGGCAATCCAAGCCTATCTGCACATTATCTTCTATACAGACGAGCGGCAGCAGCGTGACCCGGTCCGAAATCCTCACGCCGTCACCGATCACGCAATATGCGCCAATCGAGACATCCCGGCCTATTTCGGCTGTTTTCGAGACGACGGCCGTGGGATGAATGCCCCGCGGATACCTTTCCATCGGACCCTCCGAAAAAAGGGTCACAACCTTGAGAAAGGCGAGGTACGGGTTCGCCACCCTGATTACCGAACCCCTGAAATTTCCGTTTCCCTCGGTGATGACGGCTGAGGCCCTGGTCGAAGCAAGGTACGACTCGTACCTGGAGTTGGCAAGAAAGGTGATCTGTCCTTCCATGGCCTCTTTAATACCAGCCACACCCGATATCTCTATCCCGTTGTCGCCGATGACCTCCCCACCGACAACCCTCGCAAGCTCTCCAAGCATGTAGACAGCCATCTCACCACCCAGAATACAGTAAAACCTGCATCTTTAACCGGAATATTATCCCGGGATTCTAACTCCGCTATGATCAAATTGCAAACACATTAAACCCCAGGCGGGGTGCATAGGTATAACTTACTGATTTGTCTGAAGTTGCAATTCGAGCTCCGCAATGACCTTGTCCGTCATATCGATCGCCTTATCGGCATAGACAATATTCCCCTGGGAAGAATCGAATACGATCGTATACCCTTCCGCTTCAGCCATTTTCGCTATCACGGCATTGATTTTCTCCACAATGGGTTCGGTGAGTTCCTGGTTCCTTTTGGCGGCCTCGCCGGTCTCGCCGAAAATATCCTTCATGTATTTCTGGTAATCCTTTGCCTTCTGGTCGAATTCGAGCTTCTTTTCCTGGAGTTTTTCCTCGCTGAGCATAAGGCTCTGGCTCTGTATATTCTCTCGAAGCTGGGCGAGTTCCGTTTCCATCTCCTCGGCTTTCTTCTTCCAGATTTCGACCTCCTTCTTGTAGACCTCTTCAGCCTCGACGGTCTCCTTGAAGTTGGCGAATATCTTTATCGTGTCTATATATCCCAGTTTTAATTCCGCGGCTCTTACACCAGGTTGCGGTATCATCGAGACGATGCAAAAGGTCAGAACCGCCGCAAGAATCATCTTTTTCATCACAAGCCTCCTTTTACAAGTTACAGGATTCCAAGAAATATATTACTTTTCATTGCAAACGAAACTATTTTTTAGAAGAATGTCCCGAATGCGAAATGAGGTTCCCACCCGGGACCACCCTCCTTGTCGAATCCGTATCCGTAATCGAACCCGAGGTTCCCCATGCCCGGCACTTCGAGTCTGACGCCGAGCCCGAGTCCCCTCTTCAGGTTGAAGAGATTGGCGTCCCTGAATGAATTCCAGGTATTACCCGCATCGAAGAAGAAGAGCCCGTAAACCTGCTGCGAAAACGGGAAAACCACTTCCTGGGTGTACTTGGTCATGAAGCGACCGCCGACATATGGATCGTTCCCTTCGGGAACGACTTCATAGAAATCATACCCTCTGAGCGGATACCTCCTGTTTCCTCCAAGACGAAATTTTTCGTAATCCTCCACCCTCGACCCTCCATAACCGTCTATCAGACCGATTTCCATATCGAGATGGAAGGTGAATTTCCAGAAAAGATTTCTGAACCAGGACATCCCGGCGTTGTACCTTACAAACTCGACATTCCCGCCGAACGGACCGCCGGCCACTTCCGCGCCGATAGTCGTTTCGGAACCGATTGTGGGGTGAAACGGGCTGTCCGTTGAATTCCTCCCTATGTTCAGCGTGACCGTGCTCTTGTTCAGCGGCCAGTCCACCCGCCTGAGACTTCCCCAGTCCGGATAGGCTGGATCGAAGTTCGTCAGTTCGATCTGTTCGAACCTGTACATGAGGTAGGTTTTCGTGTAGTCGAGCCAGGGAAACGGGTACCCGGCCTGTATGGAAAATCCCTTGCGCCGATCAGTGTAGTACTGCTGGCTGATCCTGTCCTGGATCCAGTTGAATACGCTGACGGTCACGTTGACGTCGGTGTTGAACAGGTAGGGTTCCATATACCTGACGTTCATGTTCTTGCGATATTGGCCAAACTCCCAGTCCATCGCTACAGTTTTTCCCCTGCCGAGAAAATTGTTCTCCTGCACGCCCACGAAGCCGCTGAGTTTGTTCAGCTGTGAAAAACCGAACCCCCCCTTGAAGTTTCCCGTCTGTTTTTCCTCGACCTCGATCAGAAGGTTGATGTCCCCCTCCTCGTTAACCGGTTCTGTATCTATCTTTGGAGGCCCGTTGAAATATCCGAGCTGGAATATCTCCCTGAGACTGCGCTGAACATCTCCAAAAATGAATCTGTTTCCCGGATAGACATCGAGTTCCCTTCGGATGACCGTCTCGAAGGTTTTCGTGTTGCCGCTGATCTTTATCTCGTTGATAGAGGCCGGATTGTTTTCAATAATCTCCAGATTGAGATCGATCCTCTGCTTTCTGATATTCTGCCTCGGGTGGATCCGGCTCCATATATATCCCTTCTCCAGGTAGGCACTGTTTATGGACCACTGAGTGAACTCGACGTCCTCGAGGGAGAATGGATCGCCCTTTTTCAGCATGATGAGTTTTCCGATCTCGTCGTCCCCCACCACCACGTTTCCATTCCAGTCTATTTCGCCGGTAAAATATCTCCTGCCTTCGTCTATCTTCAAATATATATCCACATGGCTGCCGTCGTTTATCTCGTCTATCTTCATGACGGTGGCCTTTACATCCATATACCCTTCGTTCCTGTAAAGGGTCTCTATCTTCGTCAGGTCTTCCTCCAGTACCTTCGGTTTGTACTCCCCACCGCTCCACCAGTGATCTTCGTGGCTTTCGATTTCCTTCCTGAACCTCCTGGAGTCGATGGCCCCGTTCCCGAGAAAATCGATATGTCTTATCTTTACCTTCTTGCCCTCTTCTATCACGTAGGTCACGTGTACCATGTGCTGATCCGGGACCGGCGTGGAACGCGTCGTTATATCCACCCTGTTGTATCCCTTCTCGGTGTAAAGCTCCTTCATGGAGATGACGTCTCCGGTCATCATGGCCGGTCTTGCAAAAAAGCCGTCTCTGAGCATTATCTTGGCCTTGAGATCCTCGTCCTTGATATGATCGTTTCCCTCGAGGTGTACAGCCTTGACCCGCGGATATTCCTCGACTCTCAGGGTTATGACCGCCTTGCCGTCCTCCAGCCTGTACAGAGCGGCAACGTCGGCGAAATCCTTTGTTCCGATAAGTCTTTTTATCCCCTGCGAGATCCTGTCGACCCTGTAGGGTTCACCCGGAGTGATTCCGAATACGGATACTATCTTCTTCTGGGATATGAAAATATTACCCTCCACGTCGACCCTGCCGACCTCGACGGCCGAAGCCCCCGCCGACCAGAGAAGGAGCACTGAAAACATGATTGCCGCTGACTTCATCTATTCACTTCCTCTTTATCCCGCCCTTCAAATCCGGTGAATGCTAGCACAGCATCGATTTCAATGCAAAGATAAAACAATAGCCGGGAAAATCACTTATACCGCTCCTATTTCGGGCTTCAAGCGGCCCGGACAGGAAATTGGACGGTAACAGGGGTAAGCGCCCCGATCTCCGGCTTTCCTTGCCCCGGTCATTTCCAGGGGGCCTGAATTATTGTACGGTTTAAACCTGCCCGGGGTTCCTCAAAATCGGGGTATTCCAATTCTCCCTGGACGATCGTCCAAGTCGGGCAGGCGGACCTGATCCGGAACGCAGGCGTCATCCCGAGCCTATTCGACCTTGGCGACTTCGACCTTTTTGGTGGTCTCGAAAATCAGTTCGTCCCTGCCGGGTTCGGCCGTGATTTTCAGAATGTCGTTTTTCCTGATCTTCCCGCCAAGCATCCTTTCGCTCAAGGGGTCTTCCAGGTATTTCTGAATGGAACGCTTTAGCGGGCGGGCGCCAAGGGTCGGGTTGTACCCCCTGTCAAGTATGAATTCCTTGGCCTCGACCGTTATCGAAAAATCGAGCATCATCGAATCGAGCCTGGAGTACAGATCTTTCAGCAGGATGTCGATGATCTTCATCAGGTCTTTTTTATCGAGCTGTCTGAACACTATCATTTCGTCGATCCTGTTGATGAATTCAGGGTTGAATATCTGCTTTGCGGCCTCCAGGATCTTGTTCTTCATATGTTCGTATCCGGAATCCGTTTCTTCGTCGCCCTGTGAGAACCCGAACGCCTTCTTGCCCTGGACTTCCTTCGCCCCGGCATTGGAAGTCATTATCAGGACCGTATTTTTGAAATCGACCCGCCTGCCGAAGGAGTCGGTGATACACCCCTCCTCCAGTATCTGGAGAAGAAGATTGAACACGTCCGGATGGGCCTTTTCGATTTCGTCGAGAAGGACGACCGCATAGGGCTTTCTTCTGACCTTCTCGGTGAGCTGTCCACCCTCCTCGTATCCGACGTATCCGGGAGGTGCGCCCACGAGCCTGGAGATCGCGAATTTTTCCATGTATTCGGACATGTCTATCTGGATGAGAGCGTCCTCACTCTCAAAAAGGGTCGCGGAAAGGGTCCTTGCCAGCTCGGTTTTGCCTACGCCGGTCGGGCCGAGAAATATGAACGAGCCTATCGGGCGCCTCGGATCCCTCAAGCCGGCCCTGTTCCTTCGAACCGCCCTCGCGATGGCCATGAGAGCGGCTTCCTGCCCGATAACCCGTTTTCTCATCTCTTCCTCGAGATTGAGCAGCTTTACCGTCTCCTCTTCCTCGACGTCGGATACCGGGATACCCGTCATGTTGGATATCACGCTGGCGATATCCTTTCCGGTCACGATCGATTCCTGTTCCTGGCGGTTTTCGGCCCACTCCCTGTGCTTTTCCTTAAGCTGCTTTTTAAGTTCCTTTTCCTGGTCCCTGAACGATGCGGCTTTTTCGAACTCCTGGGCCTGTATGGCCGATTCCTTCTCCTTGGAAATCGCTTCGATTTTCTTTTCGGTCTCGTGGAGTTCGTCGGGGACGGTCATGACGGAGAGTCTCGCCCTGGCACCTGCCTCGTCGATGATGTCTATGGCCTTGTCGGGAAGGAACCTGCCCTGCACATATCGCTGAGAAAGGTACACGGCCTGCCTTATCGCATCGCTGTCGAACTTGGTCCTGTGATGCGCTTCGTACTTGTCCCGCAGTCCCTCGATTATCGCCACGGTCTCCTCCTCGGTCGGAGGATTGATCAGGATCGACTGAAACCGGCGCTCAAGGGCGCCATCCTTCTCGATATGCTTTCTATATTCATCGAGGGTGGTAGCTCCGATACATTGTATCTCGCCCCGGGCCAGGGCCGGTTTGAGCATATTCGAGGCATCGATAGCCCCTTCCGCGCCTCCTGCGCCGACGATCGTATGTATTTCGTCGATGAAGATGATCACCTGGTCGTTATCCTTGATTTCGTTAATGATATTCTTGAGACGTTCCTCGAATTGTCCCCTGTATTTTGTTCCAGCGACTACAGATGCAAGGTCGAGCGTTGTTATCCGTTTATCCCTGAGGAGTTCTGGCACGTGGCCGGTGACAATCTTCTGGGCGAGACCCTCGATGATCGCGGTCTTGCCGACGCCCGGCTCTCCGATAAGAACGGGATTATTCTTCTTCCTTCTGCAGAGTATCTGTATTATCCGCTGCATCTCTTGGTCCCTGCCGATGATCGGATCGAGCTTGTTGTCCCGGGCGAGTTGCGTGAGATCCCTTCCGAACTGATCGAGGGTGGGCGATTCGCTTTTAGCCTTCATTGTCTTTTCCGAACCGGGATTACCTCCGCCCTGGTGCAGAATCTTCATTATCTCTTCCCTGACCCGTTTTCTGTCCACACCGAGTTCCAGAAGCACCCTGGCGGCCACTCCTTCGCCCTCGCGGATCAGGCCCAGCAGAAGATGTTCGGTACCCACGTAGCTATGGCCGAGAAGCCTCGCTTCCTCCACGGAAAGTTCAAGCACCCTTTTGGCCCTTGGAGTCAACGGAATCTCACCCAGAGTAAGCGTTCCCCCCGTCGGTTTGACCAGGTTTTCGATCGCCTGCTGTATCTGTTCAAGATCGAGATCGAGTTTCTGCAGGACCCTTGCGGCTATCCCCTCTCCTTCCCTCACTATCCCCAGCAGCAGATGTTCCGTCCCGATATAATCGTGCTGCAGCCTGTTGGCCTC
>JBFYZH010000007.1:0-5709 GCA_041309605.1 Candidatus Krumholzibacteriota bacterium | reverse complement strand
AAAAGAGGAAAGACGGAAATGGATCGACATCTACTGGATCGGAATGGATCCCACGCCGGCCACGGAAGGAAACGAACGCAGGACGGAGCACGAGGCAAGGGTCCGGCTGGCGAGAAAGCTGTTCGGCATGAAAAAGCCCCCGGGCTGGGACAGGCGGGGCGAAACCCTCATCAGGTACGGAATGCCGGCGATGCGAAGAACGATACCCGCGGACATCGGTTTCTATCGCGCGATACCGCCCGGCGAGATTTGGTACTACAAGGCGCTCGACATGCTGGTGCCCTTCCAGAATTTCAACCTGCGGGGCGAATTCATCTTCGCGTTCGAGACCTACGGCATGACGGGGCGGGAGATATCGGACAAAACCAAGGCGATAGCGCAATATCTGACCTCCACTCCCGCGGAACAGCTAGGCAAGGCTTCGAATGACGAGATACGGGCGATTACCGGCTTCAACCCGGACAATATCGATTATATCGCCGATCCGGATATAAGGGCGGAGCTGGGCAGGGACATGATCGCGGCGATAGAGGCCGAAAAAGACCAGAAGAGAAGAAACAATTTCGACAAATATCTCAAGGAAAATCCCGTGGTATATTCCGTCGAACTGAGGAAGGACAATCTGCCCGTATATTTCGATGTAACGACGTTCGGAGGAGGCGGGGAAAACGTGAGAACCGATGTCAATTTCGAAATACCGGCGGGCGGGATAAGTTTCATCCGGGAAGGCAGAACCCTCGGCGCGGGAATAAAACTCGACCTGCTGGTCAGGGACATGGAATCGAATATCGTGGCAAAGGCATGCGACACCGTCGTTGTTTCCCAGGACGGCGGAGATACATGGCAGGGGCCCGGGCACATCCCCGGTCAGATCTCGGTCGCCCTCCGGCCCGGATACTACCGGCTGGGAATAGAGGCAAGGGATATCGGATCGAACAGGACCGGGGTGTTCCGCACCAACATCGGGCTCACGAGGATGGACGACAGGCTCTCCCTGAGCGACATACTTTTCGCAAGCTCCATCAGGGAGGCGGACGGCCTGGTGAAATTTCAAAAGGGGAACCTGCAGGTCGTGCCACACCCGCTGCACGCATACAGGATACCCTATCCCCTCACCCTCTATTTCGAGATATACGGCCTCGATACCGATCGTGACGGCCTCTCGTACTACACTGTTGAATACAGGATAATCCCCGTCACGAAAAAGAGGCAGGGACCGGTGATCGAGGAGCCTCCTCCGGCCATAGACTCCAGGTTCGAAACGAACGGTTTCGGACCGACACAGGTACAGAGGCTCGAGATCGCCACTGAGAATCTCTGGACGGGCGCGTTCAGTCTCGTTGTGACCGTCCAGGACAGGCGGACAAGGGAGTCCGTCGAGAAACGGGCCAATTTTTCGATCATTGAAAACGAAGATTGAACCCCGTCCGGGAATACAACCGGCGCGGTTCGACGGCGCGCGCGGGACTAAGTGCCCATCTCCCAGCTGGAGAGGTACTTCTTCTGCTTGTCCGTGAGCTTGTCGACCTTCGCGCCGATCGTCTCCAGCTTCAACCTGGCGATTTCCCTGTCTATCTCCTCGGGAACCGGATAGACCTTCTTCTCCAGCTTGACCTTTCCCAACGCAAGGAATTCAGCTGACAGCGACTGGTTGGCAAAACTCATGTCCATGACCGAAGCGGGGTGCCCCTCGGCGGCGGCCAGGTTTATCAGGCGTCCCTCGCCGAGAAGATTTATTTTCCTTCCGTCGGCCATGATGTACTGGTCGATCTCGCTTCTTATATGTTTTTTGCCTTTTGACATCTTCTCGAGTTCCGGGATATCGATCTCAACGTTGAAATGTCCCGAGTTGGCGACGATGGCTCCGTCCTTCATGATTTCGAAGTGTTCCTTCCGGATCACCGAAATATTGCCTGTCAGGGTGATGAAGATATCCCCGACCCTGGCCGCCTCGAGCGATTCCATGACGAGGAATCCGTCCATGACCGCCTCGAGAGCCTTGACGGGATCTATCTCGACGACTATCACGTTGGCCCCCATTCCCCTGGCTCTCATGGCGGTGCCCCTGCCGCACCACCCGTACCCGAAGATGACCATCCTCGATCCGGCCAGCAGGGCGTTGGTCGCGCGGATTACGCCGTCTATCGTACTCTGGCCGGTCCCGTACCGGTTGTCGAAGAAATGCTTGGTCATCGCGTCGTTGACGGCGATCATCGGGTGCTCCAGCACTCCATGCTGCTCCATCGCCTTCAGCCTGATGACACCGGTGGTCGTCTCCTCGGATCCGCCGATGACGTTCTTGAGAAGATCGCGCCTCTCCTTGTGGACGGTCGAAACAAGGTCCGCCCCGTCGTCCATCGTTATGTTGGGCTCGAGATCGAGGGCCGAATTTATATGACCGTAATACGTTTTATTATCCTCGCCCCTGATCGCGAAAGTCGATATGCCGTAATCCTCCACCAGCGAGGCCACGACTTCGTCCTGCGTGCTCAGAGGGTTCGAAGCGCAGAGAGCGATGTCGGCTCCTCCCGCTTTCAGGGTGCGCATGAGGTTGGCCGTTTCGGACGTGACATGCAGGCAGGCCGAAATCCTCCTGCCCTGGAGCGGTTTTTCCTTTTCAAAACGCTTTCTTATCATCCTGAGCACCGGCATAGTCTCTTCGGCCCACTCTATCTTTTCCTTGCCCTTGGAAGCCAGCGCAAGATCCTTGACATCGTATTTCATTCGTGATCCTTTCGACTCGTGTTACAGCTTTGGTCCGTCAAACCTTCGATTTAAGAACATCCACGTAATCGAGCTTTTCCCAGGTAAAATCGGATTCTTCCCTGCCGAAATGCCCGTACGCCGCGGTCTGCCTGTACTTGCCCTTCCTAAGATCGAGCCTCTTGATAATTCCTCCGGGTGTCAGATCGAATACCTTGCGGACCAGGCCCGTCAGTTTTTCGTCCGAATATTTTCCGGAGCCGAAAGTCTCGATCATCACCGACACCGGCTCGGCGACACCTATCGCATAGGCTACCTGCACTTCGCACTCGTCGGCCAGCCCGGCGCCCACGATGTTCTTGGCGACATGCCTCGCGGCGTACGAAGCCGACCTGTCGACCTTCGACGGATCCTTTCCCGAGAAGGCCCCGCCTCCGTGGCTTCCCCATCCCCCGTAGGTGTCGACGATTATCTTGCGGCCCGTAAGGCCCGTGTCCGCGGCCGGCCCGCCCTTCACGAAACGGCCGGTGGGGTTGACCAGTATCCGGTAGTTCGATTTATCGACGTCGAACCGCGCAAGAACCGGTTCTATGACGTGCTTTGTCAGACCTTTTTTTATCTCGTCGATCTTTACATCCTCGCTGTGCTGCGTCGAAATAAGGATGGTGTCGATCCTGCGGGGAACCTTGTCCACGTACTCGATGGTGACCTGTGTTTTTCCGTCCGGCTTGAGATAATCCAGCGTTCCCGCTTTGCGGATATCGGCCATCGTCCTGGCGAGCAGATGGGCCATATGAATCGTCATCGGCATCAGAACGTCGGTCTGACGACAGGCGTACCCGAACATCATTCCCTGGTCGCCCGCGCCGCCGGTATCCACACCCATCGCTATATCCCCGGACTGCTCGTCGATCGAAGTGATCACCGCGGAAGTCTGGGAAGCGAACCCCAGGGACGGATCGTCGTAACCGATCGCATGTATGACGCTTCGAGCGAGTGTGGGTATATCGACATACGCTTTTGTATGAATCTCTCCGGCTATGAACGCCATGCCCGTGGTCACGAGGGTCTCGCAGGCAACCCTGCCGTAAGGATCCTCGTTCAGTATGGCGTCGACTATGCTGTCCGATATCTGGTCCGCGACCTTGTCGGGATGTCCTTCCGTCACCGATTCCGAGGTGAAAAGATGTTTTTCAGGCATTAAAGATCCTCCTTCACGATCTCCTGCTGTGTTCAATACAAATTGTCATTCGTTTTACCCAAGTCAAGCTTTTTATCCCTGGCCCAGATCGACTTCCGAATCGTCGCTGATATTAAGGCAGCTCCGCCTTCCCGTGACGACCGCTCCCGAACCTATTACACTCGAGTCAATGACTATGTTGGACAGGCTGCTGCCCGTGTTGAGAATCGAATCGCTGACAATCGAATTCCTTATGGTGCACCCTTCCGCCACCGTCACGTACGGACCGATGACCGAATTCTCTATGTTGCTCCTGCCGTCTATATAGCACGGATCGACTATCACCGAATTATTGCCGGGATCATCCGATTTCCTTCCTTCCAGGAGTATCCTGTTGGTCTCCAGCAGTGTCTCCACCTTTCCGCAGTCGAACCAGTTGTCTATTTCGTACGGTACGAATCTTATACCGCTGTCGATCATCCTCGACAGGGCGTCCGTTATCTGGTATTCGCCTTTCGTTCTTATATCTCTGTCGATCACATGCCGGCATGCCTCGTAAAGCGGGGCCGAATCGCGAAAATAATACAGGCCCACGATCGCAAGGTTACCTTTCGGATCGTCCGGTTTTTCCACTATGCCCGTTATAACCCCTCCCCTCACCTCGCATATCCCGAACCTGCGGGGATCGTCCACCGCCCTTACACCGAGCACGAAATCACCGGCGCCGGGGATCCTCGTGAAATCCGTATCGATGATCGTATCGCCCAGAATAATTATCAGTTCGTCGTTGTCGGCGAATTCCCTCGTGAGGGACACCGCGTGCGCTATGCCCTTCTGTTCGGCCTGAACGACGAAATGCATGGGCATATCGTATTCATCCGCAAGGTATTCGCGTATCTGTTCGCCCTTGTACCCTATGATGGGAATAAGCTCGGTCACCCCCATTTCCAGCAGGCTGTCCACGATATGTCCAAGAATGGGTTTCCCGGCCACCGTCACCAGAGCTTTCGGGCTGGTATAAGTCAGGGGGCGAAGCCTCTTGCCTATACCCGCTACGGGGATCACCGCTTTCATCCATCCTCCGATCCGAGTTTTTCCTTGATTTGTTCGATTTTCCCTATCGGGGTCGGGTCCCTGCCGTATTCGACGGCAAGGTAAACGCTTGTCAGGTCGGCCATGATGACCATGGAAAGCATCCTCGAAAACCTTCCCGCGCTTCCCTCGCTTCCTTCGCTGTCCAGCATTACCGCCGCGCCGGCAAGCGGTTCCAGCAACGCGAACGTGGCGTCCATCCTTTTCCGAACCCTGGAATGATCGTCGCAGTCACGGAGCATTATCAGAAAAATGTCCTGCCGCAGTTTCCCGGGGCAATCCCACGCCATAACCTCGTTATGGCCGAGTTCCGGAAAGGTGTTGTGAAACGCCATGCTCTTGCTGTTCTCGTTGAACTGGCATTTCCAGCGGTATCCCGCTCCCGCCAGCAGGCCGTCGCCGCTGTACACAATGGGGATCTTGCCGTAGAGTCTTTTTGCCAGGTGCAGGGCGCTGTTCCCGGATAGATCCGAATCGGGCCTGCATTTCTGAAGCAGCTTATCGACGCTTCTGAGGGCCGAACCCAGCCTCTTCTGGTCCATATCGTACAATCCCGTCGAGGCCATCATCCTCATAAGCGGTGTGAACAGATAGCCCAAAGCCGCTCTGGGGGGAAGGCCGGACGGCGCCTACATGATCGGCGCCCCTTTCGCCGACGCCTCCTCCAAAAGGACTCCCCCGGAGGTGATCACGAACAGCGGGCCCTTCCTTTTTACGGCCTCCCTGTACGCGCT
>JBFYZH010000006.1:0-8203 GCA_041309605.1 Candidatus Krumholzibacteriota bacterium | reverse complement strand
CTTCCCTCGTCACCGGACCGACCGCCCTGTAGGGCGGCATGTCGTCCTTTCGCGTTCCGAAACCGAGCATCCGCACCATGATCCTCTGGAGGTTGTGCACCCTGGCGGACTGGGCGAGCATCTTTTCCTCGTCGAGAGGTTCTCCCGTCATGCCCTCGTAGAATTTGAAGAAATCCTCGACATGCTCTGGGACCTTGGCGGCCACCTGCGGCGGGTAGGTCTTGTTGCTGACCGGGACTATGTCGTTCCAGAGAAGTTTGCAGAGACCGTGAAGGCCGAACCAGGTTCTCCACAGGGGATAATAGTAAAGCGCCTCGGCCTTGTCCTCGAATGAGGGAATCTGGTTGTTCACCATGTCCATGAATATAAGCCAGGCCTCGTCGTGCTGCGGCCCCTTCACAGACATCGTGTATCCGGCCTGCTGGGCGAGCGATTCCTTGCACATGTACTCGGAGTACTCGAGGCCCTTGACCTCCATCCCGATGTCCTGAAGAAACTGCGGATCGGCTCCGAGCTCCCGGACCCATTTCTCCTTCAGCCAGCGTATCCCCTGCGCGACGTCGACGCCGAATCCATTTCCCTTCGCGCATTCATGCAGGCACTGAAGGACCTCGTCGCGCGCGCCGAATTTAAGCGCCTTGCCGCCGGTCTCCTTCGTCGTTATCACGCCGTTCTCGAAGCATTCCATGACGAAGGCCATGCAGGTCCCCATCGATATCGTGTCGAGGCCGTACGTGTCGCAGTAGAAATTGTACTCGATCAGGAAATCGCCGTCGAAACAGCCCATGTTGGCCGCCGCCGCGGCGGTTTCGTACTCGGGCCCGTCGACGGTGACGACCTGGCCCTTGTACGGGCCGGTCTTCAGGACGAACCCGTCGACCACCTTGGCGCAGGCCATCGAGCATCCCTTCCAGCAACCGTCCGGCATACCCTGCGTGACATATTTCGCCTTCAACGCGGCGGAGCCGATATTCGGAGTGTCCGGATGCGACCCGAACCTGTAGTTCTGGACCGGAAGCAGGTCGTACGCGTCCATGACGTCCACGATGTTGGCCGTGCCGACCTCGCGCATGCGGCACTGGTTCCTGTCGAGGGTCGCCATCTCGGCGTTTATCCTCATCCCGTAATTCCGTATCATTCTGGCGTTGTGCGGATGGTTCATGTCGTCGACTATCTCTATCGCCCCTGTCGGGCATACGTAGGCGCACGAGGTGCAGTTGATGCAGTGCGGATCGACCTGCCCGAAGGGCATGGTCATGTGGCGCATGGTGCCTCGCCCGGCGAAATCGATGATATTCTCCATGACGAACTCGCTGCAGGCGCGGACGCAACGGCCGCAGAGGACGCAGGCCTTCGGGTTCTCGTCGGTCAGCTGCGATCTGAACCTTTCGCTGTCGGTCGCCCCGCACATCGCGGCCAGCTCCCTTATCAACGGAACGTTCGGCCACCGGCCGAGCAGCATTTCCGCGAGCGTTTTCCGGCGGCTCCTTACCCTTTCGGATGAGGTTTCGACGCTTATCGCGCTTCTGACCGGGTAATTGCACGAGGTCACCAGGCGCTTTCGGCCTTCTTCCTCGATCTCGACTGTGCAGAGCCTGCATGTCCCTTCCGGAGTGAGATCCTTGTGATTGCAGAGGGTGGGGACGACGATCCCGTTTTCGCGAAGAACGGCGAGCAGATATGTGTCTCTCGCCGTCTGGACTTCCTTGCCGTCGATACGTATGACGATCTTTTCCTTCGCCATCACTTCACCTCCACCGCGTCGAAGTTACAGGTTTCGAGGCAGATCCCGCACTTGATGCATTTGCCGCCGTCGATCACGTGCGTCTTCTTTTTCTCTCCGGTAATCGCTCCGACCGGGCAGCCCGAAGCGCAGAGGGTGCATCCGGTGCATTTCCCGGCGTCGATCCGGTAGGCGATAAGGGCTCTGCAAGCTCCGCCCGCGCATTTCTTATCCTTTACATGTTGCTCGTATTCACTCCTGAAATGTTTCAGTGTCGTCAGGACGGGGTTGGGCGCCGTCGCGCCGAACCGGCAAAGGCTCGTTTCCTTCACAGTGACGGCGAGCTCTTCGAGCTTTTCGATGTCGCCCTCCGAGCCCCTGCCCTCGCATATAGCCGCGAGAATGGCGTTCATATGGTGAAGGCCTTCGCGGCAAGCGGTGCACTTGCCGCACGATTCGTTCATCAGAAAGGATGTAAAATTCCTCGCCATATCGACCATGCATTTCCTGTCGTTGAGCGCAAGAACGGAGCCGGATCCGACGATCGATCCGGCCGCCGCGATGGAATCGAAATCGTACGGGATGTCCAGCATGCTTTCGGGGATGACTCCGCCGGACGGCCCGCCGGTCTGCACGGCCTTGAGCCCGCGGCCCCCGCTCGCGCCCCCGCCGATCTTCTCGACGATCTCCCTCAGTGTGATTCCCATCGGAACTTCCACGAGGCCGGTATTCCTGATGTCGCCGGAAAGGGAGAGTATCTTGGTTCCGGAGGAACCGGTCATCGGGTCGCCGCCGGAGATCCCCGTGCCGGTAGCGGCGAACCAACCGGAACCGTTTTCGACGATCACCGGAATATTCGCCCATGTCTCCACGTTGTTGACGACGGTCGGAGCGTCGTGAAGGCCCGATTCCGTTCCGTGTATGTACTTCGGACGGGGTTCCCCGGCTCTCCCGGCCATCGAGGCAAGAAGCGCGCTCGATTCACCGCTTACGAAGGAACCTGTCCGCCTGTGTATCCTTATATCGAAGTCGAATCCGCTTCCGAGTATATCCTTTCCTAGAATCCCGAAGGCGCGGCACTGTTCGATGGCCGTTTCGACGCGCTTCATCGCGGCGGGGTACTCCTTCCTTATGAAGATGTACCCTTTTTTCGCCCCGGTGGCGAAGGCGCCGATAATCATCCCTTCGATCACCGTGTGCGGGTCCGTGTCTATGATGTTTCTTTCGAGCCCGTTGCAGACGACCGTCACGTCCATACCGCGTTCGGCCGCCGCCGTAACCGCCGATTCCCACTTTTTGCCGGTTGGGAATCCGCCGCCCCCCCTGCCCCTGAGGCCCGAGGCGGTGATTTCGCGGCGGACTTCTTCGGGGGACAGAGCGGTAAGAGTCTTTTCAAGCGCGCCGTATCCGCCGCGCGCCACGTAATCCTCGATCCTTCCGGGGTCGACAAACCCCCTGTTTCTCATCGCGACCGGTTCCTGCCTGGCGAAGAAGGGAATATCCTCCATTCTTTCGCGTTTTATGCCGGTCTCCGGGTCTTTGTATAGCAGTTTTTCCACCGGTTTCCCGGACCGGAGGCCGTCGACGATGGCGTCAACGTCCTTTTCCCCGACCTTGCGGTAAAAAATGTTGTCAGGCTGGATCGTAATGACGGGACCGGCCGAACAGAAACCGGTACACCCGGTGACGACGACAGCCGTGTCGCCTTCCAGTCCCTTTTCCTTCAGAGCCGCCGCGAACCTGCCGCGGAGCGCCGAACCGCCCGACGATCCGCAGCTGCTTCCACCGCAGACCATAATCCTTCTTTTGAATTTTCCCGCCGCCGCAACCTGTTCGGCCGCCAGCTTATCGAGGTCGCCGGCAAGGAGTCTTACGGCGCCGCCGCGGGTTATTTCCGCGCACGGCTCGTTCCGCGAAACGGTTTTGGCGGCCTCTTTGAGCAGTTTTTCGACGTCCTTCGCCTGGACGTTTCCGAAGAGCCTGTCCCCGATCTTCACGACCGGCGCGATGCTGCAGGCCCCGAGGCACGCCACGGCGTCGAGGCTGTACCTGCCGTCCTCGGTGGTCCCGCCGTTTTTTATCCCGAGGACGCGTTCGAACGAGTCGAGCACGTTGGCGGCGCCCTTCACGTGGCACGCCGTGCCCATGCAGACCTGAACGATCGTTTCACCCCTCGGTTCGAGGCTGAACTCGGAGAAGAATGTGGCCGCGTGGTAGAGATGCGCCCTTGCCGCCGAAGTCTTCCTCGCGATCTCGTCCAGCGCCGTGGCGGAGATATAATGGAAGCGGTCCTGGAGGTCCTGCATCATCTCGATGGCGTAGTCCGGGTCGCAATCCCATCCGTCGATGATCTCGCGGATGGCGGAAAGATCGGCGGGGTCGTTCTGCGTATGGAGTTTTTTCGGTGTGGCAAGCCGCGCGGCCCTGCTCTCCTCGATCTTCCATGCCGGGGTTATCTGCCGGCTCCTGAGAACGAGCGCCTTGATCTTTTTGTCGCGCAGGACCGTTCCGATGCCGCCGCGCCCCGCCTGTTTGATCCGCGCGACCCCCCTTCGCCAGTCCCAGAAGGAAAAATTGAGCACGCCCATCCTGCCGTGTTCCGCGCCCCTTCCGGTGGTCACGCACGCGATGTTGCGGTGGTCGAGCTCGCTGTCGGCGTACATCGAGGTCAGTTCCTCGGTCGCCAGGTGCGAATCGACGCTTTCAAGGGGGGCTTTTTCTATCGATACGAAGCCGTTTACGGCGTCGATGAATACGATGACGTCATCCGAGGCCTTGCCAGTCACCATCAGCGCGTCGAATCCCGCGAACTTCAGATATGGCCCGAAATAACCGCCGACGTTGCAGTCCATGATCGATTTCGTCATGGGGGATATCGCGGTCACGAGCGTCTTGCCGGAACCCGGGAAGGATGTGGTGCCTCCGAGAGGGCCGGAGGAGAAGCATATCGGGTTCTCCGGGCTGTCCCACTTCGTGTCGCCGTCTATCTCCTGAAAGGTCATCCAGAGGTCGAAACCCTTGCCGCCCGTCCACAGCTCTTTCATGCGGCGGTCGACGGGAAGGATTGCGACCTCGTTTTTCCCGACATCCACGCGAAGGGTCCTGTTGGCATATCCTTTTTCGAGGGGGATCACCTCGAAGGGGAACCTGGCTAGGACCTGGTGAGCTTCCTTTATCTTCGAGATGCGTGGTTCTGGCATTTGCAGCGCCTCCTTGAACAGACGATCGCACATTTCAGGGATACAAATATATAGTTTTTGCGTTCAGATATAAAGTAAAAATTAGACAAACTTTCCGCCAACCGTTATGTTTCGAGTAACATAACCATTGACGCCGCAACGTGATAATGGTATTTTATTCCATCAGATTCATCGAGGTATGCTCATATGTCTATACATTGAAGGCACTTGACAGGGGACGTCGGAATGAAAAATCCTGCGAGGTTTTTGCCCGGGGCAATCATGGCGGCGGTTCTTTTTTCCGCATTTTCCTCCTGCGGAGGGGATAAGGAGGCGGGGAAAAAGGAGATCACGATATTTCATGCCGGATCGTTGTCGGTGCCGTTCAGGCGTATAGCCGATGATTTCATGAAGGAAAATCCCGGTGTCGGCGTTCTGCTCGAAGCCGCGGGAAGCCGGGCAAGCGCTAGAAAGATCACGGATCTCGGGAAGAAATGCGACGTATTCGCGTCAGCGGACTATGCCCTCATCGACGAGATGCTCATCCCGCGGTACGCAGCGTGGAATATCAGGTTCGTCACGAACGAGATGACCCTGGTCTACCGCGAAGGATCGTCCAGGGCTGGCGAGATAACCGGGGACAACTGGTTCATGATACTAATGGAGGATGATGTGGCTTTCGGAAGATCGGATCCCGATTCCGATCCCTGCGGGTACAGGGCGATCCTGACCATGAAACTCGCAGAAGGATATTACGAAAACGAGGGGCTTGCGGACAGGCTTCTCGCCAAGGACACGAGGCATATCAGGCCGAAGGAGACCGATCTTCTCGCTCTTCTCGAATCGGGGACGATAGACTATATATTTCTTTACAGGTCGGTGGCGCAGCAGCACGGGTTGAAGTTCCTCACCCTGCCCGTCGAGATCAATCTCAGGGACCCCGGGCAGGACGAATACTATAAGAGGGCCGGTGTCCAGATCACCGGGGAGAAGCCGGGAAGCGTGGTCGTGAAAAGCGGCGAATCCATGTGCTACGGGGTGACCATTCCGCTGAACGCCCCCGAGCCGGAGATAGCGATGTCGTTCGTGAAATTCCTGCTGGACGAATCGAAGGGGATGAAGATCATGTCGGAATGCGGACAGCCTTCGGTGATCCCTTCGCCGTCGGCCACGTACGACAGGATCCCCGTCGAACTGAAGGAATATGCGGCGCCATGGACTTTGCCGAAGTCGAAGGACAGTCGATGAACCTGAAAAGAACCGGAACCGCGCATCTTGTCTTCATGGTCTTCGGAGGGCTTGTGCTTCTTTTTATTATCGCGCCTCTGGCGGGGATGTTCCTGAATCTTTCCCCGGCCAGGCTGCTGAACACCGCGCGGGAACCCGAAGTGAGCGGCAGTATATGGCTGACGCTCGCCACCTCGATGGGGGCGACCGTCATTTTCGCGGTCCTCTCGATACCTTTCGCCTATATTCTGGCGCGCAGGGAATTCCCTTTTAAACAGCTTGTCAACGGTATCGTCGATCTTCCCATCGTGATCCCGCACTCGGCGGCCGGCATCGCGCTGCTCGGCGTGATTTCCCCCGATTCGCTTGTCGGATCGGCGGCGGAAAGAATCGGCATACATTTTATGGGGGGCGCGGCCGGCATCATGGTCGCCATGGCTTTCGTCAGCGTGCCCTTTCTCGTCAATGCTGCCAGAGACGGTTTCGCCGCAGTGCCGCTTCAGTTGGAGAAGGCGGCCCTGAACCTCGGCGCCTCGCCGCTGAGGGTCTTTCTGACCATCTCCGTGCCCGTCGCCTGGCGGTCGATACTGTCCGGATTGGTACTGATGTGGGCGAGGGGGATGAGCGAGTTCGGAGCGGTCATCGTGATAGCCTATCACCCTATGATAACCCCCGTGCTTCTTTACGAGCGGTTCGGCGCCTTCGGGCTGAAATACGCAAAGCCCGTTTCGGCTCTTTTCATCGCCATATGCCTGGTCTTTTTCTTCGTTCTTCGCGTGGTGGCAGGGAGGAAACAGGATGCTCAGGGTTGAAGGACTGGGTAAAAGACTGGGCGATTTCGTGATGGACGACGTCTCCTTCGAGGTGTCCGAAGGGGAATATTTCGTGCTTCTCGGCGCCTCGGGCACCGGCAAGACGGTATTGCTCGAAACGCTGACGGGGATGCTTGAGGCCGATTCCGGAAGGATACTTCTCGGCGGAAGGGACATAACGAAAGAGAGGATCCAGAGGCGCGGTCTCGGGCTGGTTTTCCAGAACCAGGCCCTTTTCCCGCACATGACGGCGGGAAAGAACGTGGCCTACGGTCTCGCCGGAAGGGGAATGGACAAACGGCAGGTCGAATTAAGGGTTTTGGAACTGTCGGAAGAGATGGAGATCTCCGGACTTCTCGGCAGGATGCCCCCGACCCTCTCCGGAGGCGAGGCACAGAGGGTGGCACTTGCAAGGGCGCTTGCCACCGGACCTGAATGCCTTCTTCTTGATGAGCCGCTTTCGTCGCTAGACACGGGTGCGCGATCGAGGATGAGGGCGCTGCTGAGAAAATTGAACAGGAAAAACATGACGGTCATCCACGTCACTCACGATTACGAGGAGGCCATCTCCCTGGGGACAAGGATAGGGATCATGGAGGGCGGAAGGATCGCGCAGGTCGATACGCCCGAAAAGATCTTCATGCATCCGAGGTCCGAGTTCGTCGCCCGGTTCGTCGGCATAAGGAATTTTTTCAGGGGCGGGATACGCAGAAACGCCGGCACGGGCCAGGTTTTCTTCGAATCCGCTCCGATGACCTTTTCGGTCACGACCGATCTTGATTCCGGGCCTGGCACGGCGGTGATAAGGAGCGAGGATGTCATCGTATCGACGCTCCCGCCGCAAACCAGCGCGCGAAACGTTTTCGAATGCACGATCAGGGATATATGCCGGACCAGGCTGGGGACGGAGATCGTGATGGACGCGGGACAGGAGCTGGCGGCTCTTGTCACACCCGACTCGGTCGAAAGCCTGGGGCTTGTGATAGGCGGGCGGGTCTATGCCTCAATCAAGGCGACTGCCATAAAGGTGCTGGAGGAATGATCGATGAAACCGCGGGCGCGACTCTTTGTCGTAGAGGAGGAAAAACGGGGGTTTTTCGGCGATGGCAGGTGCGAGCTGCTTAAGGCCGTCATGGAATACGGGTCGCTCAGCAGGGCCGCCGAAGCGCTCGGCAGGGGCTATAGGAAGGCGTGGAGCGACATAAGGAAATCGGAGAGAGCCACCGGGCTGACGCTCATGGTGAGGGAAAGGGTGGCCCCGA
>JBFYZH010000005.1:0-14612 GCA_041309605.1 Candidatus Krumholzibacteriota bacterium | reverse complement strand
ACGCCGGGTATCGGATTCGGCGAGCGCGGCGAGGGGTATTTCAGGTTGTCATTGACCGCTCCCACGGATATCATCCGCGAGGCAGGAGAAAAACTGGCCCGGTTCATGTAAGAATCGAAGGAGGGTCCCTTGCTCGAAGAAAAGATCATCCTGAAGGGGATAACGGTTTTTGGTTATTATGGCGTCTCCGCGATCGAAAGGGAGATCGGGCAGAAACTCGAGATCGATGTCGAATGCTGGAACGATTTCACGAAAGCGGTGGTGACGGATTCGCTCGAGGACACGGTGAATTACGAGAGGGTCTACTCGAGGGTCATGGACATGGTGGGAAAAAACCGCTTCAACCTTATCGAAACTCTTGCGGACGCCATCTGCTGCGATGTTCTGAAAAATTTTCCCGTCACCAGGATCAGGACGACCATTCGCAAGCTCACGCTTCCCTTCCCCAACAGCCTGGACCACGTTGCGGTCGTCGTGGAGCGTCAGGCATGAGGACATCTTGATCCGCTCGGTACTCTCTTTCGGATCGAATCTCGGCACTAGGGAATGGAATATCCTGCGCGGCGTCCGGCTGGCCTGCATGGAACCGGGCATCAGGGTCGTCGCGCTGAGTCCGCTTTACGAGAGCGAGCCCGTGGGCGAAGGCTTCTCGGGTATCTTCGTCAACGCCGCCGCAGTGATCGAAACATCGCTGGATCCGCACGGCCTGCTGGGAGTCTGCATGAGGATAGAATCGGATCTCGGTCGAGCCAGGCCGGCCCCCGGACCGGACAGGGTCATAGACATCGATATAGTCGCTTACGGGGACATCGTTCTTGACGGCAGGGACCTGGTGCTCCCCCATCCGCGCTCGCGAGATAGGCTGTTCGTCCTTCGCCCCGTATCGGATATCCTGCCGGGCCTGAGGCTGCCTCCGGACGGCATCCGGGTGGAAGACCTGGTCCTTTCCGGGTCGGCCCGCGGATGGGTCAGGAGAATATCGTCGCGGAAAATCGTGCCGTCAAACTTCTTGAATCTTAAAGATTTGGATTGATATTGACATGGCCGCGGTTTTTCACTACCGTACAGCGTATGAAGAATTTTAAGGAAAAACTCGTTTCCAGCGGAATCAGATACATCGCCATAGAAGGAAGCATCGGCGCCGGAAAGACGACTCTGGCGAGGCTTATCGCCGAAGAGGCGGGGGCGAGGCTTTTTCTGGAAGAAGTCGATGACAACCCCTTTATCGAAAGGTTCTATGACAACATGCCGGGGTACGCCTTCCAGGCGCAGATATTCTTCCTGCTGAACCGGTACAGGCAGCAGATGGAAATAGCCCAGCAGGATCTCTTCTCGGAACTGATGGTCGCCGATTATCTTTTCGCGAAAGATACGATCTACGCGCACGCCGTGCTCGGCGACGATGAGCTGGTCCTTTACAACCGGCTGCATTCCACCCTCGAGACAAAGATTCTGACGCCGGACCTGGTGATTTATCTTCAGGCGAATCCGGAGGTGCTTCTTCGCAGGATTCGGAAAAGAGGGAGGAATTTCGAAAAGGGGATAAGCGACGAATACCTGGCCGGCCTGAACGATGCGTTCAATCATTTCTTTTTCCATTACGACGATTCTCCGCTGCTCATAATCAATACGGATACGACCGACTTTTCCTCGAAACGCGATCAATTGGAGGATTTTTTCGGCAGTATCTGCGAAAGATTCGATGGCACGCAATACTATATTCCTTCCTGGGAGGAAGGTTCGTCATGAAAAAAAAGGTCACCACGCATACTATTCTCAAGATGAAGCGAAGCGGCGAAAAGATCGCGGCGATCACTTCGTATGATTTTCTTTCGACAAAACTGATCGACGAGACTGGGATCGATATCATTGTGGTCGGAGATTCGCTCGGAATGGTCGTCATGGGTTACGAGAATACGATCCCTGTAACGATGGAGGAGATGATCCATCATCTCAAGGCCGTTACCCGGGCGAGACCTTCGGCAATGGTGGTCGGAGATATGCCGTTCATGTCGTACCAGGCGAGCGTCGAGGACGCCGTCAGGAACGCCGGCAGACTCGTGAAGGAGGGAGGGGCGGAGAGCGTCAAACTGGAAGGGGGCCGCAGGTATGTGCCGGTCGTGGAAGCGATCGTCAATGCCTCCATCCCGGTCGCCGGTCATCTCGGGCTCACTCCGCAATCGCTTCACCAGATGGGCGGATACCGCGTACAGGGACGCGACGACCAGTCCGCGGCGAGGATGATAGAGGACGCGATTGCGCTCGAGACTGCGGGATGTTTCTCCATCGTACTCGAGGGTATTCCCTGGCAGCTGGCGCAGAGTATAACGGAGAGGGTATCCATTCCCACGATCGGAATAGGAGCCGGCATTCACTGCGACGGCCAGGTCCTGGTCCTCAACGATATGCTGGGGATTCATGACCGCCCTCTGCCGAGGTTCGTGAAGGTCTACGATAATCTGGGCGACAGGATCAGGAAAGCGGTCGGCGATTATGTGGAAGAGGTCAAGGCCGGAGCTTTCCCCGCCATCGAACACAGCTACGTGTTCCCGAAAAAAAAGGACGGCTCTGCGACTGGCGATGATGATAACGGTTAAAAGACCGGCCGAAGCAAGAAAAGCTGTAACCTCGTGGAAGCTTGAAGGAAAAAGCGTCGGGTTTGTCCCGACGATGGGCGCCCTGCACGAGGGACATGTCAGCCTTGTCCGGAAGGCCCGCGTGGAAACGGACCTCGTGGTCGTATCCATCTTCGTAAACCCCGCGCAATTCGGTCAAGGAGAGGATTACGCGAGGTATCCCAGGAAGGAGCGCGATGACGCGCTTCTGCTGGAAAAAGCGGGTTGCGACCTTCTTTTCATGCCATCGGCGGCGCAGATGTATCCTCGATCCGGATCGGTCGCAGTGACCGTGAAAGGACTGGCCGACCGGCTCTGCGGCGCGGCGCGCCCGGGCCATTTCGACGGTGTGTGCCTGATCGTCGCCAAGCTGTTCAATATCGTCCAGCCCGACGTGGCTTTCTTCGGGCAGAAAGACGCGCAGCAGGCGATAATCATCCAGAGGATGACGGCCGACCTCGATTTCCCGGTGAGCATCCGGCTCGGGGCCACCGTGAGGGAACCCGACGGCCTGGCGATGAGTTCGAGGAACGCCTACCTCGGGAGCTACGAGAGAGAGCGCGCCTCCGGGCTGTACAGGAGCCTGGTATCGGCGTTCGAAGCCGCTTCGGGAGGCGAAAGGCAAGCCTGTAACCTCACGAAGACGATCCGTGCCGGCATGGAGGAAGCCGGATTCGACGTCGAGTACGCCGAAGCGGTCGACGCGCGGACGCTTCTGCCCGTCGACATGCTCGAGGGAGTCGTGCTTCTTGCGGCGGCCGGGCGTATCGGGAATACACGGCTTATCGATAACATCGTTTTACGCGTGGAACAGGGAAAGGTCGAACGGATTTTACTGACATTCCCCGGATGGAGCCGAGGTCATGAATAAAGGGAAAGTCGCGGCCGTCATCCTGGCGGCCGGACAGGGTACGAGGATGAAATCGGACCTGGCAAAGGTGCTGCACAGGGTGTGCGGAAGGCCGATGATCAGGTACGTCGTGGACTCTGCAAGGGCCGCCGGTCCCGGTCGCATCATCCTGGTCGTCGGGCACCAGGCCGATGCGGTGATCGAAGAGATGAAGGGCGAAAACGTCGAATTCGCGATCCAGGCTGAAAGGCTCGGGACCGGTCATGCCGTGATGCAGACCTGCCCGTTGCTCGGCGATTTCGAAGGCACGATCATGGTTCTTGCCGGGGATACCCCCCTGCTGAGGCCGTCGACGCTCAAAGAACTGCTGGAACGCCATCTCGAATCCGGCGCTTCGGCGACGGTGCTTACGACCGTCCTGGACGACGCATCCGGTTATGGACGGATAATCAAGGGCGCGGACGACAACTTTCTTAGGATCGTCGAACACAGGGACGCCACCGCGGCCGAAAGGTCGGTGCGGGAGATCAACAGCGGAATTTTCTGCTTCAAAAGCGCCGATCTTTTTCCCGCCCTGCGAAAGGTCGGAAGGAAGAATTCTCAGGGAGAGTATTATCTCACGGACGTTATGGCGATACTTCTTGCGGAGGGAAGGAAGGTTCTCGTTCATCGCTCCGATGACGCCGGCGAACTGCTCGGA
Organism: Candidatus Krumholzibacteriota bacterium; assembly: GCA_041309605.1. Taxonomy (GTDB): domain Bacteria; phylum Krumholzibacteriota; class Krumholzibacteriia; order Krumholzibacteriales; family Krumholzibacteriaceae; genus JALOPX01. Next base: position 10,447 of record JBFYZH010000005.1, on the reverse strand, counting down.
ATCAATGACATTGCGCAGCTCGGGGAGGCAGAAAGGTTGTTGAAGGGAAATGGATAGGATATACGCGCCATGGCGAAGCAGGTATTTTACGATGGACAAAACGGGCGGCTGTCTCTTCTGCGGGATTCAGAACGAGCAGGACGACCGGAAGGCGGGCATTCTTCACCGGGGAAAACACTGGTTCGTCGTAATAAACCTTTTCCCCTACACCAGCGGTCATATCATGCTGGTTGCCCGCAGGCACATCGAGAAGATGTTCGATATTTCCGTGGACGAAGGAGCGGAACTCGTCGTTCTTCTCGGGGTTTGCGAACGGGCGCTGGACGAAGCCTACCGCCCCGACGCCATGAACGTGGGTTTAAACCGGGGCGCTTGTGCGGGCGCCGGCGTCGTCGGCCATATACATTTTCATCTGGTGCCAAGATGGAACGGGGATACGAATTTCATGACCGCTGTTTCCGGGACAAGAGTCGTTTCGGAGGATTTGGGGGACAGTTACGCCAGATTGAGTCCTTATTTCGCGGATATCTGATTTCAACCTCGGTTTTCAGGATACCCTGCCGACCGGTCGCCGGATAAAAGGATGTCGAAGAAAAAATTCAGAAAGAAAAAAAGAGGAATTCGCGCGGCGGGAATCGCCGGCGTAGTGGTTTTTATTGTAATGGCCCTTTCGCTTTATGTAAGATGGTTCCGGAAGGTGCCCGAGGTTGCCGGGGTCATGGAACCGTTTCAGATGGAAGTGCTCAACGGGACGGGAGAACGGGGAGTGGCCAGGGATATCACCACCGAACTGCGGCGCCTGGGGATCGACGTTTTGATCGAACGGAACGCCGACCGTTTCGATTTCAGGGAATCCCTTTTGATAGATCGGAGGGGAAATCCCGTTTTGATGGAAAGATTGTCCAGACAGCTTGGATGCGCGAGGGTGCTCAAGCAGTTACAGGACAGGCCCGAAGTCGACGTCACGTTCGTCGTCGGCTGGGACCGTGATCTGCTGAGGTTCGAAAACAGGTGAGTCGAAGGCGGGTCGTCCGGCAAATTGTGAGAAAGGGAGGTTGTGGTTGGCGGCAAAAAGACGAATAGGCATGGTCGCACTCGTGTTTTTTCTTGGCGTGGTGCTTGGGGGAGTCGTCGGTGAAACCATCGGGCTTCTTCTACCCGAAGACAACGTGATAAGGGAACTCTTCGTATCGGGAAAGGAATTTCAGGTTGGGCCGGTAAACTGCAACCTTATCATAATGACGTTCACACTCGGGTTCTCGCTCAAGGTCAACCTCGTGAGCGTCCTTGGAATAATAGTCGTGGCGTTTCTCCTGAAATGGTACTGTTAAACTGTCGGAAAGGAAGGATACTATGTTGTGCGCGCCTTTGTCCGGCGGGGCCTGTCCGAGATTTCTGCTGATCGGCCCCATAGGATGGTCGGAACTGCTGATCATCCTTGTGATTGTCCTGATTTTTTTCGGTCCGAAGAGGCTTCCGGAGTTGGCGGAAGCTCTGGGTAAATCCATCCAGAAGTTCAAACAGGCATCCAAGGACGCCAAGGAAGAGATAAAAAGCGGGATCAAGGAAGACAAGGACAAGCTCGGATAGACCGGCGAGGGATCGGAAGAAAGGTCAAAGGCGGGCCGCGCATCGCGGCCATACGGACCGGCCTAATACGGGTCGCCTTTTTTGCCGTGCCGCCGATGGGCGGATCAGTCGATCGTTTCTTCCCTGTCGTCTACTATATCCGCGGTTTCCCTGAGTTTCCCGTACCATTCCGATAGAAAATCGTAGGAAGCCTGTTGCATCATTTCATTGCGGATCTGGTCCTTCTGCTTCGCGAACTCGTTTAAATCGGGAAGGCTTTTCGATTGGACCCTGATCACAAACCATTCGTTCTGCCCTTTTACAGGCACGCTGATCCTGCCTGACGGAAGCTCGTAACATGCCATGGCGAAATTTGAGCCGGCGCCGATCCCCGGTATTTCGTCGGCGATTTTGAAGGGGGGGGTCTCTAGCAATTCGAACCCCATGGCACGGGCTGCGGTCTCGAGGTTGCCGCCGGCCAGAGCATCCTGCTTTATCGTTTCCGCGATTTTTTCGGCTCTGGAGACCTTTCTTTCGTATTTTATCTTTTCGACAACAAGGTCCCTGACTTCTTCGAGAGACCTCGTCTTCTCCGGCATCCTCTCGAGCACCTTGACGAAATAGGTCGCGTCCTCCGTCTGGATCGCGGAACTGACTGTGCCCGGTTCATGGTTGAACGCAAAATTGACTATTCTCGGCTGGTATCCCAGCCCCTTTATGAAGGCGCCCTTGATGAAAGGTTCCGTGTCGATCGTCACAAGACCCTTCGATGCGGCGCCCTTTTCGAAGCCCTCGTTCCTTATCGCTTCGTCAAGGTCCCTGAAAAGGGTGGAAAGGGAATCCGTCGTGTCGTATCCGGGTTCCACCTTCATGAGGATGTGGCTTGCGCGGACCTTTTCCTCGCCGTCTTCCTGCTTCTTTTCTTCCGTCCTGATAAGGTGATATCCGTAGCTTGTTCTTACGGGCCCGCTGATCTGTCCCGCCGCCTGTGAGAAAGCGACTTCGGTAAAGGTGGAATCAAGGGCGCCCCTCGCGAAGAATCCCAGATCCCCGCCGTTTTCCGCGCTGTTGTAATCGTCCGAATGGAGCCTGGCTGCTTCGGCGAAATCGGTGCCGGCCGCGATCTCTTTTCTTATCTCGAGGAGCTGCTCCCGGACTTCGCGTTCGTCGGCCTCCGTCGGATCAAACGGTATCCCGATCAGGCGGACCTTTCGTTTTTCGAACTCCTTGTACTCATCCATCGATTTATCGTATAGGGACTTGATTTGCTGATCATCTGGCGTGTAGGGCGGGTTTTCCTCCGCGTAAGGCACTTTGACGAACTGGGCCTTCATCTCGACGGTCTGTTTCCCGAATTCGTCGAAGATGATCCTTTCGGGCACGTGAATCTGCGATACCAGCATGGTTTCGAACTTCATTCTTGGAAGCTGGGCTCGGCCCCATTGCTCGAGCGTGGTCCAGTCCCTCTGCGGGTTGGAAAGTTCCCTGAGATAGGCCTGGTAATCGAACCTTCCCTGCTCGTCGGCGAAAGCCTGCTGCAGCACTGCGGGAGGATTCTGCCTGAGGAAGGCGACGAGTTCGTTATCGGATACGGTGATACCCATGCGCTGGATCTCGCGGTTTCGCAGGATCTCCATAACCAGCGTTTCCCAGGCCTGCTCATTGAGCATATTCCTCTCGGTGACGCTGAGCTCGACATTCTCGCCCCGCTGGGCTCTGACCTGGTTGTAAATTTCCTGGTATGCGGACGAGTACATCTGTCTGGTGATCTTTTCCCCGTCCACCGAGCCGATAACATCTGATTCAAGGGCTGGATCGCTGCCCCGCCCGGATTTCAGGTTCATGCCCCAGACGGCGAAGATCGAAATGATGAAGGTGATCACGACGATCCAAAGGATCGTCTTCGTGTTTTCTCTCATCTGCTGTAACATCTAACACTACTCTCTTTGCGAAAGGGTGAGGTAATCAAAACGTTCCGACAATATCCAGTAAAATTAGCATAATGCGGCTTTCAGCGCAAATAATTTAAAAGGGCGGGAGGATCGCGGCGCCGGATCCGTGAAACACCCATAATTTCAACGCAGATAGAAAGTTCCGGGCGATCAGGCGTTGACACATGTGTGCAGGGGTGATAATTTTCACGGGTCATGAGAACGACGATAGTCATAACATCTGTAATCCTGTTTATCTTCGTCACGACCGCGGCGGCCGAGATATACCTGTGGCCCATGCATGGCGAAAGGCGGATCAGCTCCAGCTTCAGCGAATACAGGGAAGGTCATTATCACGCCGGCGTGGACCTGAGGAGTCACGGGGCTGTCGGGCTTCCCTGTCTTGCCGTTTCGGATGGATATGTATCGAGGGTGAGAATCGGTCCGTCAGGATACGGCAAGGCGCTTTACCTCAAGCTCTCCGACGGACGGACGGCCGTCTACGCCCACCTCGACCATTTCGATGACGCGATCGATTCGCTGCTATGGCATCACAGGGTCGGCAAAAAGACCTCCTGGTGCGATATGACCTTCACGGACGACAGGTTCAGTTACTCCGTGGGGGATACGGTATCTTTCTCCGGTGACACGGGCACAAGCGCGCCGCATCTTCATTTCGAACTACGTGATTCCATGGAAAGGCCTTTGAATCCGCTCGAGGCCGTTTACAGCATTCCCGATCGATCCGCGCCGATTATATCGGGGATCGAGGCGATCCCGCTGGATCAGGAAAGTCTTCTCGACGGCGCGCCCTTTCCGCGAGTGTTCCTTACCCGCGCCTCGGGCGCGAGCGTTTATATGCTTCATGACACCCTTCATTTTGAGGGCAGGTTTGCGTTCGGCGTATCGGTCTTCGATGAACAGGGGTACGGCAGTTACACCATGGCTCCTCATGCGGTCTCTCTTGCGATCGACGGGGACACGCTCTACACAATCCGCAACAGTTCCTTTTCCTATGACCAGTCGGATGAGGTGGCGCTCGAATACGAAATCCTCGGGGCCGGGCCGGCGGGCAGGTACACCCTTCTATACAGGAATGATGTAAATACGATAAACGACAGGACCGGGACAGGCGTTATAAGGTCATGTGAAGGCCCGGGAGAGGGGATCTGCCTGGAAATGGGGATTCATCGGGGTGAAATAATCGCGAGCGACGCCTCCGGTAACGTATCGCGGGCCCTGTTTTTTTTCAGTATCGGCGCTTTTCCGGTCATAACCGAAGCGGGAAGGCTGGAAGCCGCTCCGGAGGTTATCGTATCCGCCAGGGATCAGAACGGAAATGACCTGCGGGGAAGGCTTTTCGAATCGTTAGACGATGGGCGAAGATGGGACGAGATACCACTGGAAAAATTCGGAAAACGTTACAGGGGCGCTGTGACCGACACTTTCGCCGCGCTGTACAGATACGAGGCCGCGGACGAATACGGGGCGAAGTCCACGGTCTATTTTTCCGGCAATCCGCGAGGCGGCGGGCCGGATGAGATTTTCGGCGAGATGATCCTCAGGGCCGCGCCTGGCGGGATTCATGCGGAGATTGCCACGGACAGGATACTCACCGGCGATCCGCTCCTTATCCTGCGGGCTGCAGGTACTCCCGACACGCTCCTTCTCCATCGCACGGGGCCGAAAAAATTCTCCGCCATGGTGGCCTGCGGAGAACTGAATGACGGATCGAACCTTCTTGATTTCCAGGGCTTCGACAGCGGGGGCCGGGCCATCGGCATCGCCAGGGCATTTTCCGCCTGGTCACTGTCCGGCGGCCGGAAAGCGGACATCATGCTCGACGATACCCTTCAGGCCACGCTCGAAGCGCCTTCCGTCAGGAGGGCCGTCACCGTTATTCTGGGAAGCGTTCCCGCTCCGGGAGCCTTCCCCGCGGGGCTGAAAAGCGCCAGCGAACCTTTTACAATCGACTTCGCCGTCGAGACGTTGCGCAGGCCGCTCGAACTGCGTCTGGATATGGGAAGAAAGACGGGATTGTTCAGGTGGCAGAACGCGGCTGGTTGGAAATGCGTCGCCGTGCCGGCCATGGAAGGCGGAACATCCGGAATAGACAGTCCGGGCATCTATATCTTCCTCACCGACGGCATTCCCCCGCTGATCAGGCATGCGGCTCTTTCGGAAAACACCGGAGCCGGAGGTTTCTTTAAACCTTATTTCTGCTATCTGCCCGTCGTCGAGGAAGGCAGCGGGATCGATCCATGGTCGGCCGAAGCCGTTCTGAACGGACAAAGGATGGTCTGCGAATGGGATCCGTTCCGTAGCAGGCTTGTGATACCGCTGCCGGCCTTCATCGAACCGGGACAGGCGGGTCTGCGCGTCGAAATAAGCGACCGTGCGGGAAACAGAACTGTCGGCGAATTCGGTTTTATGATACAATAGCGGTCCTGGAGGGAAAACAGGCATGGCGGGCGTACCTTTTCTGCATCTTCATAACCACTCCGAATACAGTCTGCTCGACGGAGCCTTCAGGATAACCGATCTGGTGGCCGGCGCGAAGAAAATGGGTATGAACGCCGTCGCTCTGACCGACCACGGCAACCTGTTCGGCGCCATCCCCTTTTACAGGGAGGCGGTGGCGGCCGGGATCAAACCGATACTCGGCATGGAGACATATCTCGCGAGGGGCGGGCACAGGGAAAAGAAAGCGATACGGGGGCAGGCCCGCAACGATCACCTTGTCCTGCTGGTCAAAAACGCCGAGGGGTACGGGAACCTGCTGAAACTTTCGTCGATCGCCTATCTGGAGGGCTTCTACTATAAACCGAGGATAGATATCGACCTGCTGGCGCAGCATTCGGCCGGGCTCATCGGCCTGAGCGGGTGCCTGCAGGGCAGCGTGCCAAGGCTTCTTCGCGAGGGTAAGTGGGACGAGGCGCTGAAACTTTCGTCGAGGATCGCCTCGATCTTCGAGCCGGGAGATTTCTACATCGAAATCCAGAATCACGGAATCCCCGAGGAGATCGAATTGATCCCGAAACTCGCCCGCCTTGCGGGCGAGCTCGGGTTGAAACTGGTGGCCACCAACGACTGCCATTTCTACGAAAAGGAAGACCACGAGGCTCACGACATTCTTTTGTGCCTGCAGACCGGCAAGGACCTGGACGATCCGGACAGGGTCCTGAGGTCCAACAGGGAGACGTGGTTCAAACCTCCGGAGGCGATGGCGGAGCTCTTTGCCGAATATCCAGAAGCTCTCGCCTCCACGCTGGAGATCGCGGGCAAGTGCGACTTCGAACTCGCCGACTCGGGCAGCCACATCCCCGGGTTTCCCATACCGGAACCGTTCGGCTCGGCGGACGACTATCTCGCTCACATGGTCCGCGAGAGACTTCCCGGCGTCGTGGGAGAAGTCACCGTAGAAATCGCGGAGCGCGTCGAATACGAACTCGACGTCATCAGAAAAATGAAATTCTCCGGGTACTTCCTTATAGTCTGGGATATCGTCAACGCCGCGAGGGAGATGGGAATACCCGTCGGCCCGGGAAGGGGATCGGCGGCTGGAAGCATGGTCTGTTACGCTCTCGGTATCACGGCCATCGATCCTATCAGAAACGGGCTTCTTTTCGAAAGGTTCCTGAATCCTGAAAGGATTTCGATGCCCGATATCGATATCGATTTCTGCGACGAGAAGAGGCAGCAGGTCATCGATCATGTCGTCGGAAAGTACGGAGAGGACAACGTCTGCCAGATAATAACCTTCGGCAGGATGGCGGCGAGGGCGGTGGTGAGGGACGTGGGCAGGGTGCTGAAAGTTCCGTACGGCGAGGTCAACAAACTCGCAAAGATGATACCGTCGGTTCCCGGGACGACACTGACAAGGGCGCTCGAAAGCGTTCCGGAGTTCAGGGAACGCTACGAGCAGGATCCGGTTGTCGGGAAACTGATAGACCTGTCCCTCAAGCTCGAAGGCCTGGCGCGACATGCATCGACCCATGCCGCCGGGCTGGTGATAGCGCCCGCGCGGCTTATCGATCACGTTCCTTTATATCGGTCGAACAAGGGCGAAATCACCACGCAGTACGAGATGAAGATTCTCGAGAGCATCGGGCTTCTCAAGATAGACATCCTGGGGCTGAAAACACTGTCGCACATAGACAACGCCCTGGCCCTGATCAGGGAGCACGAGGGCGTGGAGATGGATCTTGCCGGAATACCGGTGGAGGACGGGAAAGCCTTCGAGCTGCTTCAGAAGGGGCAGACGATCAGCGTCTTCCAGCTGGAAAGCCAGGGGATGCGCGATCTGCTCAGAAAGATCGAGCCGTCCACATTCGGCGACGTCACCGCCGTCAACGCCCTCTACAGGCCGGGACCGCTCGGAAGCGATATGGTGACCGATTTCATAGAATGCAAACACGCTCGCAAGAAGATAAAGTACGAACATCCCATGCTCGAACCGATCCTCAAGGAGACATACGGTGTCATCCTGTACCAGGAACAGGTCATGAGGATCGCGAGCGACCTGGCGGGATTCTCGCTTGGACAAGCCGATTCGCTGAGACGGGCGATGAGCAAGAAGAAAAAGAAGGAGATGGACAAGCAGGGAAAGGAGTTTGTAAGCGGGGCGGTCGAAAGGGGGATACCGGAAAAGAAAGCAAGGAAGATATTCGATCTCATGGCCTTCTTCTCCGGGTACGGGTTCAACAAGTCGCATTCGGCCGCGTACGCCATGATTTCGATGAAGACCGCCTATCTCAAGGCTCACTATCCGGCCGCGTTCATGGCGGCCGCGATGACAAGCGACATGGGGGATACGAACAGGCTTATAGTGCTTCTCGAGGAATGCAGGAACCTCGGCATACCCGTGCAGCCTCCGGACGTTAATTCGGGGGATGTCGGTTTCGGTCTGAAAGACGGCGGGATCACGTACGGCCTTGCGGCGGTGAAGAACATAGGCGAGAAAGCGGTCAGCAGCATCGTCGATGTCCGCGGTGCGGGACCGTTCATCGACCTGTACGATTTCTGCGGCAGGGTCGATCTGAGGCTCGTCAACAGGCGGGTCCTGGAAAACCTCATCCAGAGCGGCGCGATGGACACCCTTCCGGGCACAAGGTCCCGCAAGATGGCGTCCCTCGACAGGATCATGGCCCGCGCCCAGAAAAAACAGGCTGAATACGATCGCGGGCAGACCTTTCTCGGATTCTCGGATGTATCGGCCGATGGCGAAGCCGCGGCTCTCGACGAGGTCCCGCCCTGGGATGAGAGCGACAGGCTCCACAGGGAAAAGGAATCGCTCGGTTTCTATTTTTCCGGCCATCCGCTCGACACTTACAGCGATATACTGCGGCGGATCCTCAACGCAGACAGTATCACTCTGGCCGAAAAGAAGGACCGGGAACAGGTCGTGCTGGCAGGGCTTGTGACCGACGTGAAGGTGATCCTCGATCGCAAGGGCAAACCGATGGCCTTCGTGACGATGGAGGATTTTTACGGTTCGTACGAGGTCATCGTTTTCGCGAGTTGTTACGAAACGAGGAAAAGCGAACTTCAGAAAGACAACCTTGTCGTCGTACCCGGCAAGGTTTCGGTCAAGGACAAGGGAGAGACGAAGATAATCGCGGACAAGGTCTATTCCATCGAGGAGGCTTTGAAACACATGTCGAGGAGGATACACCTGACCCTGAAGGAGGATCTTTTCGGGGAAGAGCAGCTGGCAGGTCTTCACGACATAGTCGAGCGGTACGGCGGGGAAAGGGAACTTATCTTTCACTGGAAAAGAAACGGAAGCACGAAGTATACTGTCGTATCGAGGGCTGCCGGCGTTTCTCCCGGACTGGAGTTGTTCCGCGAACTGAGGCTGTTATCGGGGGTGGAAAATGTCGAAGTATCGTCATGAAGTGACGCGCGTCGTTCTGCTTGCCGCATCGGCGCTTCTGGTTCCAGTCATTACCTGCGCCCGGGGATTCGAGGATGTGAGCCTGATCAACAGCCCTACGGCCGGAGTGATCCCTCACGGTTCGTACATCTTCGAGGGGGCGATCGGTCCCGACAGCGGACTTCTTTTCGGCGTGAAGGTCGGGTTCTACGACCGGTTCGTGGCCGGCGCATCGTTCGGGATACAGGAGTTCATCGGCCGCGGAGAAATCAAGGTCAACGACAGGCCCGGATTTCAGGCGAAATTCAGGATACTCGACGAGACCGCTCCGGGGCCAGCGCTCGCGATCGGTATAGACACCCAGGGCGAAGAAGCCTACGACGAGGTCGCGGAGAGGTTCGAGCGCAAATCGAAGGGACTGTTCGCCGTGGTGAGCAAGAACTATATTTTCTACCGTAACGTGGCTTTTCATGGAGGCCTGAATTACTCGCTCGAAAACAGGGACGAGGACGGGATGGACCTGTTTGCGGGTCTTTCGCTCGAAATGTTCACGGGCATGACTCTTCTTCTCGATTACAACGCCGCGATGGATGACGACGACACGGGCCTCGATTCCTGCCGTACGAAGGGAAAGGGCTATCTCGATACGGGGATAAGGTTCGATTACAGGGAAAACCTGAGGATCAGGGTGCTTTTCATGGATCTTACAGGCAACTACAACCGCCAGGAAGGCGTGGTGCGTTCGATAGAGATCCTGTTCGTCGACAACTTCTGAAAAAGGGTGCGCATGGAGAACAAGACGCTCAAGGTGCTGGATTTCGAAAAACCGGTGGTGGAAATCCAGGGACGTATCGAGGATCTCAAGAGGGGGAGTTCGGCGAACGCCGGAGAGATCGCCAGAATGATGGACCGGCTCGCCGAGCTCGAGAAGAAGGTGTACCGCGATCTTTCGCCGTGGGACAGGGTTAATCTGGCCAGGCACCCCATGAGGCCGACGACAAACGATTATATAAGGATGGTTTTCGACGAATTCGAGGAGCTTCACGGCGACAGGTATTTCGGCGACGACCCC
>JBFYZH010000004.1:0-10167 GCA_041309605.1 Candidatus Krumholzibacteriota bacterium | reverse complement strand
ATTGGAAGGTTCTTTTCCATCTTTACCTGGTACGCCTTCAGCCCGTCGAGTTTTTTGCTCTCTTCGGGGTCGCGCACGCAGAGGAAGGCCTCGAAGGCGGCCTTGTAGTTGAACATGTTGTCCTCGTAGACCTCGTAGGGACCGATCGTGAGGTCAATGAGGTTCCCCTTTACGTCCATCCAGTCCATGTCGCTCTGGTAGTAGTCGTCGTTCATGAATGCCGCGGCGCGCGAGCGCAGGTACTTCGCCAGCGACTCGTTACCCGTGATATCGGCTGCTTCGTTCATGTACCGGGCCGCCTCTTCGAGAAGCCCGGCGTATTCCCTGGAATAAGGGACGGCCGTAAGCCCCCCCTCCTCCGTGCGGCGGATCACGGTGAAGTTCCCCTGGAATGCGGCCTTGTCCTCCGGGTGGGCGGCGATCCAGGCTTCCAGTTCGGCGCTCGTCATGTCGGCCGGGTAGAAATCGGCGCCGTCGGGCTTGGGGCTTGTCCCTATGAACGGCTGGTTTTCGTTGAGCCTGTCCCACGGCCCGAAATTGAGGTCGAAAAAGCTCTTCAGCTTCGCGTCGCCGGTCGCGGCGAGCTTCTCGCGAAGGTCGACGTTCCCCGCCCAGACCTGTCGAATGAAAAGTTCGTCCATGACCTTTGACGCACGGTAAAGCTTCTCGAGCACCTTCTGCTCGTTTTCGTCGAGAAGCTCCCAGGGCACCTTCAGTTCCACGGGCGCGTAGGCGGCGATCCTCGTGTCCAGGTCCGGAGCGATCTCCATTCCAAGGGCCGCGCCTGCGCCTGCGGCAATCTTGCCGTCACCCCGATTTTCCGCCACACGCTCCCCTTTCTGCGCGCACGCCACGCATGTCAAAGCGAGAAAACAGACTCCCAGAACCGACAATCTCCTCTGTCCCATATCCACTCCTCTCGTGTGCCGTTGTGCGGGCCGATCCGTACGATCGTCCCTCCGTCATATCCACGGTCGAAATTATCCCAGAATCCGCAGAATCGTTCAAGCATCAGATGCGTACCTTCGGACGATGCCCATCGCCGTGCAATGGCGGCATGATGCGGGGAGGTGACAAGTCTCGCCTGCGAGTTCCACAGCGCGCCACTTTCCGGGACAATAAACAATGTGAGGTGATGGCGGGCGCGTGAGGACTGTCTGAGCAGCAGACTGTTGTATTCCCGGCCATTCGCGAGGACTGTCTGAGCAGCAGACTGACGGCGTCCCGCTGCAAAGGCTACTGATCGTCAGAGCCGTGAAGGCTCGCGTGGATGTTCCTGCCGAGATCCTCCATCGAGTAGGGCTTCTGCATGAAGTATATGTTGCCGTCGCCGGAGAAATCGTCGTCGAGGACCGAGCGATCGTACCCGCTCGACAGTATGACGGGGACCCAGGGCTTGATCATCCTGATCTCCCTTAGTATCTCCTTGCCGTTCGCGCCCGGCATGATGATGTCGAGAAGGACGATGTCTATCTCGTCCTGCCTGTCCTTGAAATACTGTAATCCCAGCTCCGCCTCGCCGGCCGTGATGACCTCGTATCCGAGCTTGTTGAGCATCTCCCTGCCGATATCGATGATCATGGGTTCGTCGTCTATCACGAGCACCGTCTCGCCGTTGCCGCGCGGCGCTTCGACCTGCTCGCGGGTCCATTCCTCCTCGGGCGCCTCGGCGCCTTCCGCCCGCAGGTATATATTGAAGGTAGTCCCCTGCCCGACCTCGCTGTAAACGTTGATGAACCCTCCGTGGCTGTCGACGATCCCGTATACCATGTTCAGGCCCAGGCCCGTCCCCTCGCCCCGCCGCTTGGTGGTGAAGAACGGCTCGAAGATCCTGTTCATCGTTTCCGCGTCCATCCCGATCCCCGTGTCCGATATCGATATCCGCACATATTCTCCGGTCCGCATCTTCAGGCTCATTTTCGGGTAGGTGTCGTCGACGACGACGTTGTCGCTCGAGATGACCAGCTTGCCGCCGTCCGGCATGGCGTCGCGCGCGTTCATGCATATGTTGAGGAAGGCCTGTTCGATCTGTCCCGCGGCTCCCTTGACCGCCTTGAGATCCTTCTTGAGGTTGAACTCCAGGGATATCTTTTTATCCACGGTTTTTTCGAGGAGCTTCGCGACGTCCCGCAGCAGGACATTGCAGTTGACCAGATTTTCGTCCCTTTCGTACCCCTTCGACAGGGTAAGCAGTCTCTCGGTCAGGTCGGCGGCCTTTCTCGCCGACCTTTCGATGATCTCCAGGTAAGATCTCAATTCGTGGCCGGGCGTGACGAGGTCCTTCATGAAGGTCGTGTAGCCGAGGATTCCCTCGAGCAGGTTGTTGAAATCGTGTGCGATGCCGCCCGCCATCTCGCCGATCGTCTCCATTTTCTGGGAATGCAGGAGGAGTTCGGCGAGGTGCTTCTTTTCGCTGTTGTCGAGGAATATCTGGAGATAATGGTTGTTCTCCCCGGGCTCGCCCACACCGGGGGACATCGAGAGGATCAGATCCTTCTCGCTGCCGTCCTTCCGCCGTATCGTTATTTCCCTGTTGTTGATGGGGTCCGCCGAGCCAAGGGAGTTTTGCATCGCCTCCCGGTCTTCCGGGCGGAAGATGGTGCCGGGGGCTTGTGTCCCGATTATTTCGGCGCGGTCGTACCCGGTGAGCCTTTCGGCGCCTCGGTTGAATAACAGGTAGATCCCTTTCGCGTCGAGTACGGCGATCCCCACGATATCGTTGTCGAGGATCGATGTCATCATCTTGAGATAATCCCTGTTGCCCGGCCCGAGTTCCTTCAGTTGCGCGCGCAGCTTCCCGGAATCACTGCCTGAACCGTCGGTTCCCATGTTCAGCCGCCTTTCCTGGCATTATAGCCGGCAACGCCCAGGGCCTCCCTCAGAACATCCGCCATGTCCTGGAGCCTGTAAGGTTTCCTGAGAAAGGAAACGGCGCCTTCGTCGAGAAGCCCTCTTATCACCGAATCCTCGCTGTACCCGCTCGATATTATCACGGGCAGATCGGGAGCGGTCTCCCTGATCCTGTAGAAGGCCTCCTGCCCGGACATCTCCGGCATGAGAAGATCGAGAAAGACAAGGTCGACCTTTTCCCTGCCGAGCAACTCGATGGCTTTCTGCCCGGATCCCGCCGTCAGCACGTCGTACCCCAGCCGGCCCAGCATGTCTGTCGCGAGATCCAGGATTATCTCCTCGTCGTCGACGACCAGCACGCGGCATCCCCCCATACCCTCGTGGGATTTCCGGGTGGATTCCTTCTGCGCCTTGTCCGTAACCGGCAGATATATCACGACCTCCGTTCCCGAACCGGGCCGGCTTGTTAGATACATCTTGCCCTTGTGCCCTTCGACGATTCCTATCGCCGCCGGAAGCCCGAGCCCCCTGTGGGACCTGTCCTGCCTCGTGGTGAAAAACGGCTCCGTCACCCTCCTGAGCACTGTCGGATCCATGCCGGGCCCCGCGTCCCTTACGCTGATCCTTACATACTCGCCCGTTTTCATCCCGTCGGTAAAAACCTCGTGGGTCTTGTCGATCCGGTCGTTTTCCACCATGATGTCGATCTTGCCCCCGGCGGGCATCGATTCGCGCGCGTTCATGCAGACGTTCAGAAGCGCCTCGTACAGTTGCGACGGGTCGCCCTCGACGTTCAGCAGAAGCGCGTCGCACCTGCTCGTAAGGGAGATATGGTCCATCGGAAGAAGGCAACTCCGGGTGACCCTGTCCATGATCTCCCGGATGTCGATCACCTCGAGAGCGTAGTTCCCCTTTCTCGACATGGAGAGAAGCTGGCGGGTCAGCCTGTTCGCCCTGGCCCCCGCCTCCTCTATCTTCATCAGCTGCCGCGCCCTTTCGTCGTTCCGGGGGAGAGAGTTCCGGATAAGCGAGGCGTAGCCGATCATCGCGCCGATCAGATTGTTGAAATCGTGGGCCACTCCGCCGGCGAGCCTCGCCATCGATTCGATGTGCTTGGCCTCCATCGCCGTTTTCTCCAGCATGCTCCTCTGGGACACGTTTTCCATCGTCCCGCGTATGGCCTTGCCCCCCCTGAACTCGATCAGGTGGATCTGCATCTCCACCTCGTCGCCTCCGGCGAGTCTGTAGATATGATAATATTTCTTCGCCGAAATGCTGTCCTTGTCCATGAACGCTTCGAACATCTTGCGAAGGTCGGCCGAATCGTCGGGGTGCAGGTAATCCTCTATCCGCTTGCCGACCAGTTCGTCCGCGCTCACGCCCAGCAGCTCGGGAAGCCTGCCGCTGAAAAATTCCAGGCGCCCGTTGATCAGCAGGAAAAAGGCGTGTTCCTTGCTGTCGACAAGCGCCTTGTATCTCGTCAGCTTCCTGTCGAGCGTCTCGATCTCAAACCGCCGTTCGACGGCCAGAGCCATGATATCGGCAATCCTGTCTATCATTTCCGTTTCGGTCGCCGAGATCTCCCTGTCTGCGGCCACGATGAGCATCATGAACGGATCCCCGCAGCGCTTGCGCCTGCCGAAAAAGATCGTGCTGAGGGAAGAGCTGTTTTTCGAAACGGAGAGCGACGCGGAGAACGCTTCGGCCGATATCAATCCTTCGCCGGCGAATTTCGCCAGGGACGATTCCAGCTCGTGTTTGGGCATGACGACCGGTTTTTCGAAGCTGAAGATCCCTCCGATCCATTCGTCGATGAATTTCGATCTGCCGTATTCGTACTTTATTCCTCGCAGGAAATTCGCGACATTCTTTCTCGAGGCGAGGGCGTTCATGGACATGCAGCCGCCGGAATGATCCTCCGTGGAGATCGCCGCGAACGAGAAGTCGAAAAGTTCGAGGATATATTCCGCGGTCCCCTGGAGGGCCTTGTCGATATTCTCGCTTTCCAGAAGCTGCCTGCAGATGAAAAGGTTGGTCTCCAGCCCGAGAAGTCCGCCTCGCGGATGCATTTCGGCCACAGCCTGTTCCTCCGTCTTTGACTTTCTTTCCCTGCCTCCCCCGGCCGTTCTCCGAATGGTCTCTTTCATGTCCGGATTTGAATCCTGGCTTGACAGTGTTTTTACAGAGAGCTGATTGCGTTTATTTAACCAGATTCGGACCCGGCAAGTCAATAGTGAAAATGTTTTCTTCCCCGGCCTTTGCCGTTCGCCGCGGAACAGAAACAGCTTGACCCCCCGCGCCGGGCGGTGATACTTGTTCTCACATATGGAGATTGTGGGCCGTCCCGCCGTGCGCGGGGGCCCTTTTGGCGCACATCAGGAAGGGGATATTCCATGGTTTCGTCAGAAATGAAAAAAGTATACGCCCTCATAGACGGTTACAGGTCCGCGATGGTCGATCTTCAGGCCGGGATGACGGCCATTCCGGCGCTAGGCCCGGAGAACGACGGCAGCGGCGAATCGGAGAAAGCCTCGTTCATCGAAAAGTGGATGAAAAAAGAGGTGGGATTCGACATCGTGAAACACTACGACGCTCCCGACGACAGAGTCCCCACGGGGATTCGCCCTAACATCGCGGCGATAATGAGGGGCGCTTCGGACAAAAAGAGAATCTGGGTGATGGCGCATATCGACATCGTCCCACCCGGAGACCTCGCCAAGTGGGAGACCGACCCTTACAAGGTTGTCGAGAAGGACGGTAAAATATTCGGGCGGGGCACGGAGGACAACCAGCACGGGATCGTCACTCCTCTGTTCGCTCTGAAGGCGATAAAGAAGGCTGGGCTCAAGCTTCCCTTCGACGTCGGCGTGGCCCTTGTATCTGACGAGGAGACCGGAAGCGAACACGGTATCGGCTACATGCTCGAAAAGTGCGAATATTTCGGCAGGGACGATCTGATTATCGTCCCCGACGCCGGCGAGCCGAGTGGCGCAATGATCGAGGTCGCCGAGAAATCGATCTACTGGTTGAAGTTCATGACGAAGGGAAAACAGTGCCACGCCTCGACCCCGGCCGCCGGAGTGAACGCCCATTACGCGGCGGCTCATCTGATCACGCGCCTGCACGCGTTGTACGACACGTTCGGCGGGCGCGACAAGGTCTTCGATCCGCCGATAAGCACCTTTGAAGCAACCAAGAAAGAGGCGAACGTGCCGAACGTGAACACGATCCCCGGCGACGATGTCTTTTACCTGGACATGAGAGTCCTTCCCGGCATCGACCTTTCCGGCGTCGACAGGGAGATCAGAAAGATAGCGGACGGGGTCGAAAAGGAATTCAACGTGACCGTGACGACGGCCCCCGTGCAGAAGGAGCTCGCGGCGCCATCGACCCCGGTCGACTCTCCCGTCGTTGTCGCCCTGTCGAAGGCAATAAAGGATGTTTACGGTCTCGAATCGAAACCCATGGGCATCGGGGGCGGCACAGTCGCGGCCTTCTTCAGGAGACGCGGATTCAACGCCGTCGTATGGTCGAAGATAGAGGACACCTGCCACCAGCCTAACGAGTATACGACGGTCGAGGGGATGGCGGGCGATTCGAAGGTCCTGGCCAATCTTTTCCTGAACGGCTGACGCCGTTTTTTGTTCCCGTTTGGTGTTCACTCATACCCGCATGGAGTGATATACTGGCGCTGTCCTGAAATATTTACCGAAGCCGCCGGAGGGGAGCCAGCATATGCTTTGGAAGAACACGCTCATACTGTCCTGTTTCATCGTGATGGGCCTGCTGTTTTTCGGGCTTTGCCTTGATAACGGGTTCTGGAACAGCCGCGATTTCGTCACGCTCGAAAATAGTCTCATGATGATGAACGATCCCTCGGCGGTTTTCGCCTGCGACGGGCTGTTCAGGTTCCAGCCCCTCGTCAACGCGGCGCACTACCTTCTTTTCAAATATTTCCCGTTCGACGCGAAGATCTTTCTGATTTTCAACATACTTGTCCACGGCCTTAATTCTTTTCTCGTCTACCTGCTGGTGAAAACGCTTCTCGGAGACCGGACGGTATCCTTTCTCTCGGGCCTTCTTTTCGTCTTCACCGTGGGCAGTTACGGAAAATCGGTGATGATAGTCTCGGGGATAGAGGACCTGGTGCCGACCACGCTGATACTGCTGACGATGATCTTCTATTTTCACGGCGCGCTTAGGGAAGGCGGAAAGATGCTGTCCCGCAGTTATTTTCTGACGCTTGTTTTCTTCGTCGCGTCGCTATTCACGGGGAGCAACAGTTTCGCCGTGCTCGGTTCCTTCCTGGCGTTCAACTATTTCTTCAGGAAAGAGACGGGGAAACCCGTCTTCCGCATGGATTTCACCGTCCTGCTGATTATCGCGGCGGTTTCGCTGATCGTCAAGGCGACGGCCTTCCACTACCTGCCGCCGCTGTACACGAGTTATCCGGGCGCGACAAAATTCATATTTTACACGGGCAAGAACGTCATCAACTATCTCGTGCGGATGATATTCCCCATTCACACATCGAGCCTGGTGGCCGAATCGGGCACCGTCGTGAGATTCGTCTACAGTTTCGCCACGACGATAAGGATCCTTATCGCACTTACGGTGCTTTCATATTCCTTCTTTGGTTTCATCTTCGGCAACAGAACGATCAGGTTCTTTATCGCGTGGACTTACATCATGGTTCTCCCGTTCGCTTTCGTCCAGTTCCCCAACGACTGGCTCAACATAAGACATCTCTATCTTGTTTCCATCGGGTTTGTTTCGGTGATCGCCGCGGGCACCGTCTACTGCTCGCGCCTGATCGCGTCCGCGCGGTGGAAACGATTCGCGCCTTTCGTCGTTCCCGTGCTCTTCATCCTTATGTCGAGATTCATCATTACACACCTCGATCGCAGTTACGAGAGGAGGGCCTCGACCCGCCTGACGGTGGAGAGGATGCTGATTCTGGCGGATAAATATCCGTCGGTCGAGGTCAACGGAACCCGTCTCGAGATGAAGAAATAGTGCGTCCCGCCACCGGTTCCGGGGGCGTTCCGGGCTGCCGGCGGACAAGACGCGCGCGGCGGGAACCCTTGCGGTACGGGCGCTATCCGCGCGGGGCTATCCTGATCTCCACATTCCCGGAGCTTTCGATCCTGCCGAGGTCGCGTTTCCTCAGGCTCGCCTCGAAGATCATCGTCTCGCCCTCGAGACTTCTTCGGCGCACGGTGGCGTTCGCCTCCAGCATCGCGATGGTCCTTCCGTCCCCGGCGGGTATCATTATGACGGCCTCCACCATCTCCCTCTCCATCTCCTCCCTGACGGCCGCAAGAAGCTCGCCGATTCCCTCGCCGCCGGCGGCGCTTATGACCAAGGCTCCCGGATATCCGTTCCGGATGCCGTTCACAGAGGTCCCGCCGGGGAGCTTGTCGGCCTTGTTGAAAACGAGAAGGGTCGGTATGTGCCTTCCGGCCGGCCGCCTGCTCCCGCCGGCGCCTCTTTTCGCCCCGCCGGTAACCATGTCCAGAACATCGTTGACCACGGTTATCCGCTCCTCATGACCGGGCTCCGAGGCATCCACCAGGTGCAGCAGCAGATCGGCTTCCTCGACGTCCATCAGGGTCGCCCTGAAACTCGCCACGAGATGGGTGGGAAGTTTTCTGATGAATCCGATCGTGTCGGTAAGGATGAAGGCCCGGCCGCCTTCGAGTTCGACTTTTCTCGACGTGGAATCGAGCGTCGAAAAGAGTTTTTCGCTGACCTCTACGCCGCTCCCCGAAAGCCTGTTCAGCAGGGTCGATTTCCCGGCGTTGGTATACCCGACGATCGTCACGTTGAAGGCGTCGCGGCGCTGCTTGCGTCCCTGGACGACCTGCACGTCTATCTTTTCGAGATCGTCCTTGAGGCGGGAGATTCTTTCGCGGATCTTTCTGCGGTCCACCTCCAGCTGCGTTTCTCCGGGTCCCCTGGTCCCGATACCACCCGCCTGGCGGGAAAGATGTTCCCACAGCCGCGTCAGTCTCGGCAGGGCGTAGGTCAGCTGGGCGATTTCCACCTGTATGCTCGCCTGTTTCGTTCTGGCCCGCCTGGTGAAGATGTCGAGGATCAGTTCTGTCCTGTCGAGAACGTTCACCTGCAGGGCTTCCTCAATATTCCGGGCCTGGGCCGGCGACAGATCGTCGTCGAATATCACCAGGTTGATCTTCTTTTCGAGAATCTGCTGCAAGAGGCTTTCGAGCTTTCCCTTGCCGATATAGCTGGAGCCGTCTATCCTCGTGCGTTGCTGGACCGTCGACATCACGACTCCGGCTCCGGCCGCCAGGGCGAGCTGTTCGAGTTCCCTGAGGTTTTTCCATTCCTCCTCCATGGTCGACCCGGGCAACTTGACGCCGACCAGGCATGCTTTTTCTTCCGGTTGTCGCGTATGAGTTATGAAGAACGTCATGGTTACTTCAGAAGTATTACCCGCCTGGTTACAGGCCTGTCCCCTGTCCGGAGTTTGCAGTAACAGACGTCGCCGCGGATAAATATCGTCTCATTTGCATTATTTATTCTGTCCGCCGCCGGAATCGTCTTCGTCGCCTTCCTCCGCTTCTTCCTTATCCCGATCCCGCTCTTCCGACACCTCCGGCTCCTCCTCGTCCTCCGAAATTTCATCGTCGTCGAACCCATCATCCCCGTATACGTTTTCCGGTTCAACCCCGGGTTCCCCGGCGCCGTTGTTTTCCTCGTCCTTTTCGGCGGCGACACGGGCGACGTCGACGACCTCATCGCCCTCGTTGAGATTGATGACCCTGACCCCCATGGCGGGGCGCCCTATCACGGATATGCCCCTGACCGGAGTCCTGATTATCATCCCCAGTTTCGTTATTATCATCACCTCGTCATCGTCGATGACTTCCTTGACGGTCACGAGGTCGCCGTTTCTGCCTTTTGTCGGGATACAGACGACCCCCTTGCCTCCGCGCCTTATATTCCTGTATTCGCTGATCCTGGTTCGCTTGCCGTAGCCGAACTTCGTCACGGAAAGCAGCGCCGAATCCCTCTTGACGACCACCATCTCGACGACCTCGTCGTCGTTGTCGAGCGTCACTCCCTTTACGCCCTGCGTGGCGCGGGCCATCTTGCGCACGTCGCGTTCGTTGAAACGTATCGCTTTGCCCTTGCGCTTTGCGATGATGATGTCGTCGTTGCCCGATGTCAGCTTCGCCCTGACCAGGCCGTCGCCGTCCCGCAGGAGGATCGCTATGATCCCCCCTCTCCTCGGGTTGGCGTACTGCGAAAGATGCGTCTTTTTCACGAACCCGTCCCTGGTCGCCATCATGA
>JBFYZH010000003.1:0-3616 GCA_041309605.1 Candidatus Krumholzibacteriota bacterium | reverse complement strand
ATGAATTAATCCCGGAAAGGTTCCGCCGGGCGCCGTGAAATCTCCATCAGGAGGATTCCGAAACGCCCGGCGTTTTTATTTCAGCGGCTCGAACGAGCAGGTTCATAATGCCGGGCCATTGCGGACTTTTATTCGGCCGGGCACATAAGTTCGCCGCGGCAGCGTCTAGAAAGCGTACCCCACGTAAAGTCCCGGCCAGATGAAAAATCCGCCTTCGGCGATCAGTCCATAAGCGGTTCCCCTGAAGAGAAAACCGGTCGGCGAACGGTATTCCATCCCGAGACCGGCATAGCCGAATGTCGTCGACGAGTTGTCGTCACCGAACGGTCCTGAATCGAACGAAGCGTTTATGATTGTCATGCCGCCCGCGATAAAAGGTGATCCGTTCTTCGGAATAAAATAGAATTTTGCGCCAATGGGGATGAAGATAAACATGGAATTATCCTCGTCATCTCCGCCTCCCAAAGCCCCCAGACCCGCTTCTATGGCGAAGGGACCGCTCAACTGCCGCTGGTAGCTGAAGGAATAAAGGATTGATTTGCCGAGCAGTTCGATTCCACAATCGTTCGGAAGATCGACCCTGCTCTGTGCGAAAGCAGCGCCGTTGAAAAAGACAGGAATCGACAGGACGATGAACACGAGGACCGCCATTCGTCTGACCATCAGCCAGCCTCCCGCTCGTTAAAGAATTACCACGTCCGCCTTACCGGGGCCGCGTCCGGGTCTTGATTTTGCGGTTGCCGGAATATAATGAACGGTTCCGACAGGTTTCCCCGCCCGGCGATTGCATCACAAGTAGCACAACCGCGCATTTCTGGCAAGAACATCTTTGAAACCTGATCCCATCACGACGCCCTAAGATTGATGCTCCGTCCTTTAATCCGAATGGCGGAGTTCCACTGGCTTGCCCTTTGGCATCTACTCGGCGTGAATGAATATGAACTCCGAGAAGAGCAGGGAATTGCGCCGCCCGAAAAAGGGCGAATCGAGGGCGCTGCCGAGATCGAGGTCCTCGAATACGACCGGCAGTCCGTTCGCCGTCGTGATGTCGGCCGAGTCGAGCAGTTCCAGGTGAAGATGAGGCTCGACCGATTGGCCGGTGTTTCCGACGTACCCGATGACATCGCCCTGTTTCACCATGTCCCCCGCCTTGACGCGGATATTCTCGCGAAGATGGCAGTACCTGCCGAATTCGCCGTTCCCGTGGTCTATAAGGATGAAATTGCCTCCGTTGATGTTGTGGATCGAGACCCCCCGTTCGAGCAGAACGGGGGTAAGGCGCGCTATGCGTTCCATGAAGAAATCCTGCGGGTTCGTCGCCAGGCTGTCCGGGAAACCGACCGCGACCTCCAGCACCGCGCCGTCTCCTATCGCATGAACTTCCCTGCCGAAGATATAATATTCGGAAACGTTGTCGGAACCCATGATAACGTCATCGTTCGGGATCCTGCAGGTGGAGAAGCTTCCGTCTTCGAAACGGCGTATATCGAGTATGTCGATAGCGAATTCCTGCCCGTTGGCGAAACGATGGCTGTGGCCGAATGGAAGGCTGCCGGCAACGGAGCATCCCCTTACCGGGTAGATGTATTTCCCCGAGCATACGTAATCGAGCAGCGGAACGGCGAAGGCGGTCTCAGAAAGCTCTCCCCGCTTGTCGCCGGTTTCAACGGTAATTATCAACGTATCCGCCTTCGCCTTTCCCTCGAAGAAGAAGTACGAAGCATCGACGAGGTTGATCGCCGCGAATCCCGAAGGCGGCAGGAGGTTGCTTTCGCAATACCCTTTTTGCGGGAGAACCGGTTCGCCATAGAGACGCCTGAGGCGTTTTGCATCCACCCCGCCATCGGGACCGGAAAGCATCGCGTTGAGAGCTTTATTTGTGGATGCGAGGATCTCCGAAATCTGTTCGCCATGGATGATGTTCCTTGCCGCTTCGCGCCCGCCCGCCATTCCCGCGACCGTCACGCGCCTTAACGTTACATCCGACGAAGAGATGTTGCGGATCAGCAGCATCGGCGGTTTGACATGGGTACACCAGTAATCGCCATGCTGGTAATAGAGGGGAATGACCTTCTCGTTCAGGGCAAAATAACCGACTTCGACCTGAATCGATACCGTTCCCGGCCTTTTCCCGCCCGGCCCCGAAAGGGTGAAGGCGCCCGGCGATCCCGCGGCGGACGCGGCGGAATTATCCGCGGTAAATATACCCAGGCACGCGATGAAAGCGGCTGTCGACACCCTCAAAATCCATTGCATCATGACCGGCCTCCGTTCATTCCGTACAGGACAAAGATTCGATGCGCCACATCGATAATATTACCGTGGAACGTCAGGGGGACAATTCCGGGAATGTGGCATTTACGGCGAATTACACTTAAGTGGAAGAAGGGCGGATGAAGACTTAAAAGTATTATTTACGTATCAGGAGTATGTTATATTAGGCACGTTTGCGGCATATGCATGTGATTTATATCGGGCATGAAGGAGATTTCCGATGCTGACGGCGCTCGTTACTTTCATCGTCGTGCTTGCCACGGGGGCATTTATCTTAATATCGGCCGGAAGGATGCTTCGCAAGGAGCCGTCGTCGTCGCTGATCTCCTATCTTTTCTTTGTCACGGCCTGGTACGCTCTGCAACTCTACATGATGGTCTACCTCTTTTCCCCTGTCTTCCTGCCTGCGGACAGCCAGTACGGGTATTTCCATTTCAACAGCATCTTCGCCATCCCCCTTCACGGAGCGGTCGCTTTCTTCATGACAGATCTGACATTCAAGCTGCTCGGCTCGAACATGCCGCGGGTTCTGAAACTCGCATTACCGCTGCCCTTCCTGGCCGTTCTGGTAACCTATACGGCGGGGGTGCTGCGAAAGCTCGCCATTAACAGGTCTCCGGAAGAATTCACGATCGCCGCTCCGGTTTCGGGCGTGTTCGTGATTGTCGTGATTTTCGCGTCCCTGGTGTACGGTGTCTGGCGGAGCCGCCGCATCGATCATCCATTCAAAAAAAGAATATTCCTTTTTGCAGTCACGCTCGGGGCAGGAACGGCCATCGGGCTGGCTTTCGTTTTCGGTCTTCTTTCATTTCTCGAATTCGATGTGCAGAACGGTCTTTCGATCCTGGTATGCTCGGCCGTCAATATCCCGGCATGGTACGCGATCAGGGATCTCTTCCGGGGACAGGCGCGCGCAGTCGCGGAGGAACTAGCGAAGGCGGACCTGTCGCTCCTGGAGGAGCGTTACGGGATATCTCCCCGCGAAAGGGAGATTGTGTCGCTCGTAATCACCGGCAGAAGCAACAGGGAGATAGTGAGGGAGCTGTTCATTTCGGAGGAAACGGTAAAAAAGCACATCTACAATATCTATAAAAAAATGGGAGTCAGAAGCCGGGTACAGCTCGTAAACGCGGTTCTTTCCGTTTCCCGCCGTGTCTGACTTCCCGGCGCTTGGCGGAATAATTCATGGTTCAGCTTCGTTTAAATGGAGAATCCGAATGGCGGCCGAGGTTCGTCTGGGTGGAAGTACAGGGGGGAACCGCCGGAGAACCTTCCGAGACGAACAGGCGCTCACAGCGCCTGCAGGTGATTTTATCTCCGTCCCGCGATAACCCCCCGTACA
>JBFYZH010000002.1:0-17068 GCA_041309605.1 Candidatus Krumholzibacteriota bacterium | reverse complement strand
TCGAAGAGATACCCCGCCTCGGTCACAACCCAGAAATGAGCCGGTCCGTTCGCCGCGGACCCGTTGATGTTCCTGTACGAGAATTGCGATGGGCCGGCGTCGACCCACCAGGTCTTGCCTCCGTCCGCCGTGTTGAGGAATGATCCGAAATCGCCGGCGGCAAAACCGAACCTGCCGTCGAAAAACGTTATAGTATTGAGAGAATATATCTCCTTCAGGCTTCCATCGACGTCGACGCTCCACGAAAGCCCGCCGTCCATGGACGAAAGGATTCTGCCGTACCCGTTTCCCTTGGTTTTGCAGGCGGCTCGAATCTTCCCGTCTCTTCCCAGGTGAAGCTCGTTGACCCTGCCGTCGATCTCCGCGATAAGATCGAACCTTCGCCACCCATCCGCCTTCGTCGAAACGAAGATCTTTCCCTCGATCGAACCGGCCCATACAGTGTCGTTTCCCTGCGAGACGGCGATCCCAGTCAGTTCGGGGCGGTCCAGGGACACGACGAACCTCTGTATGGACGGCGAATACCCGTACGCCTCGGCCTTATCGAAAATGTACTGCATCGCCAGAAATTTCTGTGGCGAAAAAGTGTACCTGGTCCTGATCTTTTCCATCCTGCCGCCGACCAGAACGGAGTCCTCTCCGCTGAGTTCCCTTATTATCCTGCCGATCGATTCCTGGTCGACACCTGCGGCCAGTTCGCACAGCGAACATGGCTGGGCGATGGTGTTCGTCGCCGAAAACAGCAGGAAAACCATGAAAGCCGGCAAGGCCCGGTTCGTCAATCCGGCGATCGCAGGTTCGAAAAGCTTCAAAATAATAACCCTTTCCCAAACAGTGATCCGCATGTAATATACAATCCGGAATTTCCGTTTGCAACTCAAGGAATACCCGCGGTGTCGAACCGGCGCTCGCGCGCGGCGGGAGTAACCGGGATAAATCGGGAGGCGTGGCGGCCTTGTCAGAGTACAATCGCGATTTCGGCATACAGGACGAGGATATCCGCAGGATCATCTCCGCGGCCCTGTCAAGGGGCTGTTCCTACGGCGAACTGTTCTTCGAACATTCCACCGAGAACCAGATAACGATGGAAGAGGGCATCGTAAAGGAGGGGATCAAATCGATCTCCATGGGGGTCGGGATCCGCGCCGTGAAGGGCGAGGGAATCGGATACGCCTACACCGAGGACCTGTCCCTCGACAAGATGATGCAGGCCGCTCTGACGGCGGCGGCCATCGCCGATTCCAGGCCGGGTTTCGGGCCCGCCGTCATATCGGCCCTGCGATGTAAAGACCATTACCCCGTTGTCAATACTACGACCGAAGAACCGCTAAGCAGAAAGGTGGCCTGGATCGCCGAGGCCGGGGAAGCCGCCCGCTTGTCGGATCCGGCCATAATCAAGGTCACCGTGACTCTCGCCGATTCCATTCGAAACGTACAGATTATCACATCCGAGGGTCGCATGCTCATGGACAGGCGGCCGATGACCGGCATTTCGGTATCGGTCGTGGCCGAAAGGAACGGAAATCGCCAGATCGGCGTTTCCAGCGGGGGCGGCAGGCTGGGACCGGAATATTTTACCGACATAAAAACGCCGCGCCACCACGGCAGGGAAGCTGCGCGCCAGGCCCTCCTGCTGCTCGACGCGATAGACGCTCCGGCCGGCCCGATGGAACTTATACTCGCTCCGGCGGAATCCGGGATTCTTCTTCATGAATCGGTCGGACATCCGCTCGAAGCGGATTTTATAAGAAAACGGACATCGGCTTACACGGACCGTCTCGGCGACAGGGTGGCCAGCGAGCTGGTCACCGTGATCGACGACGGCACCATCAGGTTCGATCGCGGTTCGATCAATTTCGACGATGAAGGCACGATATCCGCCTCCAACATTCTCATAGAAAAAGGGGTACTGAAAGCGTATATGCAAGACAGGATAAGCGCAGATTTCTTCGGCATCCCGCCCACCGGCAACGGCCGCAGGGAGTCGTACAAGCACCCGCCAATACCCAGAATGACCGTCACCTATCTCGCCAACGGGGACTCCGATCCGGAAGAAATATTACAGTCGACGCGCAAAGGCATATATTGCAGATCGTTCAGGGGAGGCCAGGTCGACATATCCAACGGCGATTTCGTATTTGTGCCGATCGAGGCGTACATGGTCGAAAACGGGAAGATAACCGCGCCGGTAAAGAATCTTTCGCTGATCGGCAATGGCCCGGACGTCCTGTCCAAGGTGACGGCGGTGGGCAACGATTTTGCCTTCAGCGACGGGCGCTGGACCTGCGGAAAAGGCCAGCACGTCCCGGTTGGAGTCGGGTTGCCGACGATAAAGATATCGGAGATTACCGTGGGCGGAAGCGAGATGCAGTAGCGCTCCGGGGAGCTCTTCCATGACTCATGATCAGATGAAACAATTGGCCGCGGGCACCGTCGCGACGGCTCTTTCTGAAGGAGCCGGCACCGCCGAGGTCGATGTCGCGGAAAACGACCGGTTCAGCGTCACCGTGCGCAACGGCAGGATCGAAAGCCTTATCGAATCAGGATCCGGCAGGATAGGGATCTCGGTTTCGGTGGACGGGCGCAAATCTTCGGCCACATCGAGCGACCTGTCGGCCGGCAGCATAAAAAAGATGATTCACGAAGCCGTGGAGCTTGCCGCTTTCATGGACCGCGACGAGTATTTCGGCCTGCCCGACAAGGAGGAACTCGGAGCCGCCGGAGGGCCACTGGATATTTACGACGAGGAAAGCTGCGCGGTCCCGGCCGACAGGAAGATCGGACTTGCCCTGGAACTCGAGAAAACGGCCTGCCGGCTCGACGGAAGGATCATATCCGACGGGGCTTCGTTTTCGAGCGGAAGATACTCCGTCGCCTTTGCCAATTCCGTCGGCTTCTGCGACGCGTACTCCCAGACCTACAATTCGATGGATATCTCCTGCGCGGCGGCGGACACGCCTTCACACGGCCGGAACACCGGAAAGAAGCAGTCGTCATACTGGTTTTCCACTTCCTGCCGCATCTCCGGCCTTGAACCGCTCGACTCGGTCGCGTCGAAGGCGGTCGAGCGCACGATAAGCAAACTCGGCGCAGTAAAACCGAAGACCTGCGAGGTTCCTGTAATATTCGACGAGACCGCGGCCAGGCGGTTTTTGAGCTCGATAGCTTCGGCGGTAAACGGCGGTAATATTTACAGGCGCGCCTCCTTCCTCGCAGACAGGCTGGGCGACAGGGTCAGTTCGCCTCTCGTCACGCTTATCGACGATCCCTTTCTTCCAGGAGCCCTCGGCAGCAGGCCTTTCGATTCGGAGGGTGTAAGGCCCAGGAAGAACACGGTGATCGAAAACGGGACGCTGAAAAACTATCTTCTGGACAGCTACCAGGCGAGGAAACTCTCGATGGCCACCACGGGAAGCGCCGGTGGTATATCCAATTTTTACATGGTGCCCGGAGATTCGTCTCTCGAAGATATCATCGCGAGTGTCGATGACGGGCTCTTCCTGACCGAACTTTCCGGTCCCGGAGCCAACTGGTCGAACGGGGATTTTTCCCAGGGCGGGCAGGGCATATGGATAACGGGGGGGAAATTTGCCCGCCCCGTAAACGAGTTCACGATAGCAGGTTCTTTCAACCAGATACTCTCCGGTATAGTGAGCGTCGCCGACCGGTTCGAATGGAAAAGTCCCATCGCGTCCCCCGCTTTCAAGATAGACCGCATGACCATCAGCGGCACCTGACATCGCGCCGTCCTGATTTAGCCGCCGCCGGAATCCTGCCTGCCTGTAAGAGACCGGGCCTACTTCATCAGGATCATTTTTCTGTTGAAGACCTTCTTCCCAACCTCAAGACGAGCGAAATAAACGCCCGACGATACGCGCCTGCCCTGGTCGTCGGTCCCATCCCATACCGCGATGTGTTCCCCCGGCTCCTCGACTCCCTCGGCCAGAACGGCCACCTTTTTCCCCGAAACGTCGTATACGGCCAAACTGACCCGGCTACTTTGCCCGATGTTATATGCGATGCTGGTCACGGGATTGAATGGATTGGGGCGGTTAAGCCCCAGGCAGGTCGCGACGGGCTGACAACCGATCGGGCCGGTCTCGAACAGGGTCCTGGCGCCTTCGATGCCCTTTACGTCCACCCTGTATATGTATTCGGTCCCCGGATCCGCCTCCGAATCGCCGTAAAAATATTCGGGCCCGGAGCCCACCGACACGGCGCCTTGAAGTTCGGTGAAAAATGCGCCGTCACGATCCCTTCTTGAAACGGAAAACTCCGTTTCCCGGGCGATTTCGCTCATCCTCCAGCGAATCTCGATAACGCCCCGCTGCGCCGAAGCGGACCAGGCGGCCAGGATCGTCGCTACATGCTGCCCCTGCGCGTCTATCCTCTGGCAGCAGATATCGGAATCGTCGTTGAAGCTCTCCCATGAGACATATGTTCCGCCCGCCCCATCCGGCGCAAGCTCCGGAAGTCTCTGGTCCCCCTCCGCGACGGCTATCGCCCTGCCGCCGTCGATCCACAGAAACGCGCCGGCACGGTCCAGTTTCTGCGCGTAGATGTCGTAGTCGCCGTTTCTTCCGTCCTGCCAGGCTATTACCGTGTTCGATTCACCGTCGGTCACGATCCTGGGATTGAGCTGAGACGCATCGGCACCGCACACGCATAATCCTCCGTCCGCCCACATCGCGTTCCCCGAAGCATCCAGACTCTGGGCGTATATGTCGTGACCGCCGCCGCGTTCGTCCACCCATGCCAGCACGACTTCCCCGTCTTCGCATGACGCTATCTGCGGCAGCCACTGGTCGTTGCCCGCCACGCATACCGGCACCCCGGAGGCGTCCCATAACGGAGCTCCGGAAGGATCGATACGCTGCGCGAATATATCGTGCCCGCCTGCACGCATATCCTGCCATGCCATGACCGCGCCGCCCGAGCCATCGGCGCATATATCCATGAACGTATTGACCGTGCAATCGGAGCATACGACCCTCGCGGACGACGACCAGAGCCTTGCGCCCCCCGAATCCAGTCTCTGGGCGAGGATGACGCTGTTTTCGATGTCACCGCTGATCCACGCGACTATGACTCCGTTCCCGCCGTCGGAGACCATGGAAGGAAATGCCTGCCCGGCCGGGTCGCAGACAGCGACACCTCCGGAACTCCAGGCGACCGCGCCCGAATTGTCCACCCTCTGTACGAATACCCTGCCGGGATAATCCCCCTGCTGCCAGGCAAGAAACGCTCCGCCGGATCCATCCGGCAGGATGCATGGATAGTAGTTGTTGCCGTCGCCCGATATGGCGACGGCCGAAGACCCCCACGCGCAGGCCCCGTCGCCGCCTATTTTCTGCGCATAGATATCGATCTCTCCATCCCTGTGATCGGTCCAGGCGATGACCGCGCCGCCATCGCCGCCGGAGACCGCCTGCCGGAAGAACTCCCTTCCGGACATGTCGGCACAGGCCATGATGCCGCCGCCGCTCCACATCTCCTGCCCGTTCGCCGCGAGTTTCTGAACGAAGATATTTCCGCTGCCGTCGCGATGATCCTCCCACACCGCGATCACGTCCCCGGCCGGTCCGCCGATGACCTTCGGGTACCACTGATCCCCCGTATGGGCGCAGACAGGATTGCCATTTTCCAACCAGATCGCGTTCGCCGATGAAACCAGTACCGCCGGGATAAGGAAGAACATGGCCAGTCCCGATCTGACCGCGGGATAATTGCACGTTGTCATTTTTGCTCACCTTTTCAGAATGAGCTGCTGCTTCCCCCTTTTTCAGCAAGGCGCGTTCCACAAACAAGGCCCTGCGAACGCCCCCGGATACCCGCTAATCAAGCTGTTTTCAACCGGGACGAAAGTATGGTAATATCCCGGCATGATGTGGAAACAACGGCAACGATGAATCACTCCATGGGATGTCCGGCGAACCGGTTCGCGGGGGAATAAAATGAACGAATCGCGCGTATCGCGGTACGCAATCATGCTGGTCCTGCTTTTTTCCCCGTCGCTTTTTGCGAAAGGCGCGGGCGAAACAGACAGGATCCTCACCGCTCACATCGAGGCGCTCGGCGGCAGGGAGAGGATCGAGTCGATCATGACGGTCGTATCCGTATCCGATATCGAGATCGGCGGCATGAAAGGATCGATGAAGTCCTGGTCGCTGGTTCCCTGTCTTTCACGGACCGAAGTAACATTGGGCATATTTAACGTCCAGCAGGGATTCGACGGGAACCGGAACTGGATGAGGGGACCCAACGGAATAGTCCAGATCCAGCGCGATGAGAGTACCGAAAGATCCGCCGTGACAAGCTGCCTGCTGAAGGATTTCGCCTACCTTTTCCGGCCCGAAGGCGTGGAATACAAAACTGCCGGCATCGATACGGCCGGAGGCGTCCGCTGCGAAGTGATAGAGATTGTTCCGGCCGGCGGAGTTTCAGCCCGGCTCTATATCTCGGGTTCCTCGTTCTTTCTCGAGAAAATCGTCATTGAAGACCCCTCCGGAACCGTCGAGCAATGGTTCTCCGACTACAGGAAGGTCGAAGGGGTATTCTTCCCGTTCAGGACGGTCACCAGGCAGAAGGCGACGGGACAGACGATCGGTATCTCCACAAAGTCGATGGAAGTGAACCTGGTTCTCGAGCCCGCGATATTCCTTCCTCCCGGGGACGGGTTGAAGGACTACTCGTTCTCCGGGGCAAAATCCTCCGAAAAGGTTCCGTTCAGATACGCCGGCCAGCATATATATCTGCCGATGAGGCTCGAGGGAACGGTAGAGGACCTGGATTTCATCCTCGATTCGGGAGCCGGCATGACCGTGATCGATTCGACGGTCGCCGAAACGATGGGGCTGGAAATTAAAGGCAGCGTCCCCGGGGCGGGAGCAGGCGGAATCGCCGATTTCAACCTTGTCATAATCGACGGCTTCTCGGTGGGCGGTATCACCTTTACGGGCCAGACGGTCATAACGTATCCGCTGGCCGGCCTGCTGGACGGAGTGCCGGGGATCAGAATCGGGGGCATCCTCGGTTACGATTTCTTAAGCCGCTTCATATCGGTAATAGATTATGAAAATGGGATCGTCACCTTCTTCGAGCCCGATTCGTTCGAGACACCCGGGGACGTGACGGTAGTCGAAGCGCCCCTTATGCACAATATCTTCTCTTTCGAGGGGAAACTCGACGGCCTGTATAAAGGCAGATTTCTTCTGGATACCGGCGCAAGCAGCTCCATCATCCAGAAGGGATTTGCCGATGAGCACGGGCTACCCGGTGGAAGAAAGACCGTGGAGGCCGCGATGGCGGGAGCGGGAGGCCTGGAAAAAACGGCGCTCTGCCGTTTCGGCGCCTTCGAATTCGGAGGCATCCTGCTTGAATCGCCCGTATTCGCCGTCCCCGCCGGCAAATCCGGGATAGGGAGTTTCGAGGACGTCGACGGGATCGTAGGGAACGATCTTCTGCAGAGGTTCACCGTCTACCTCGATTATCGCCGGCAGGAATTCTTTCTGCGAAAGAACTCCCTGTTCGGCACGAGATTCTTTCCCGACCGTTGCGGCGTGGAACTGAAATGCGGCGATGACGGCAGGATCGCCGTCGGTTTCGTGATTCCCGGAACGCCGGCCGCCACGGCCGGTCTTACGCGGGGCGACATCATCATGAAGATAGACGGCGGGGAAGTTCCGGGTTGCGGTTCCCTGGAAGAGATCCAGGAGCTGTTCACGGGGGAAGAGGGAAGGCGCATCGATATCCTATTGGAGAGAGGCGGGGAAATAACAGGCGCAACGATCGTCCTCAGAACCTATATTTGACGAATCGCAGCCCCGGTCGCGGCGACCGCCGCGGCCGGGGATTTCAATCGGATGATGAAAGGAACCAAATGAGCATAAGAATGAAATTCATCGGCGCGGTCCAGGAGGTCACCGGATCGAATCACATGATCTCCACCGGCAAATCCAGGATAGTGATAGATTGCGGCCTGTTCCAGGGACACAGGGAGGAATACTACGAGAGGAATTCCTCTTTCCCGTACGATCCTTCGACCCTTGACGCCTGCATACTCTCGCACGCGCACATCGACCACTGCGGCAACATACCCAATCTGATAAAACAGGGGTTCAAATCGAGGATACTCGCCACCGACGCGACAAGGGATCTCTGCGCCAAGATGCTCCCGGACAGCGGGCACATCCAGGAAGAAGACGTCGAATACATCAACAAGATCCACAGGAAAAAAAACCTTCCCCCCGTCGAACCGCTGTATACGCGAAAGGACGCGGAGGACTCCCTGCAGTACTTCTCGGGCCACCAGTACCGGCAAAAGGTGAAGGTCACCGGCGACATCTCGGTCACGTTCCACGACGCCGGACACATTCTTGGTTCGGCGACACCGCTTATCGAGTTCGATGACAACGGCGGAAAAATCAGGGTCGCCTACGCGGTCGATCTGGGCAGAAAAAACATGCCGATCCTGAAGGATCCGCAGACACCTCCGGACATCGACTACCTGTTTCTCGAAAGCACATACGGAGGACGCGTGCACGACTCCATAGACACCGCCAAGGACAGGCTTGCAGGTATCGTAAACTCGACGGTGAGTAACGGGGGAAAGATAATCGTCCCCTCCTTCGCGCTGGAACGAACCCAGGAGATCGCCTACTACCTCAACCAGCTCCTGATGGAGGACCGGATCCCCTCCATACCCGTGTATATCGACAGTCCTCTGGCCGTCGACGTCACGGAGGTCTTCGTCAGGCACCCCGAGTGTTACGACGAGCAGATGTACGATGCTTTCCGATCGGGCAAGGATCCACTCGGCACGAACCGGTTCGAGTACATCACCGGGGTGGAGCAGTCGAAGGACCTCAACGACGACGACAGGCCGATGATAATCATCTCCGCGTCGGGGATGTGCGAGGCCGGAAGGATCGTCCATCACCTGAAGAACAACATAGGCGACCCCAGGAACACGATCATGATAGTGGGTTACATGGCGCAGAACACGCTCGGGCGCAAAATCGTCGAGAAGAATAAAAAGGTCAGGATCTTCGGGGAAGACCATGTTCTGAGGGCAAGGGTGGAGATACTGAATTCATTCAGCGCTCACGCCGACAAGAACGACCTCATCGAGTATGTCAAGCCCTTGAAAGGCTCCGTAAAGGATATCTTCATCGTACACGGCGAAAAAGACCAGTCGCAGAAACTGCACGATCTTCTCAGAGAACACGGCCTGCCGGCCAGGATACCGGAACGCGGGGAGGAGATCGAGATATCCTGAAGCGAGGGGAATATGCGGGCCCCGGCATAAAAACGGGCGGCATTTAAAGAAGTACCAAGGCCCTGTAAAGAAGGACTAAAACCCCGCTCCCCGGAGAGAGGATGCAGGAAGCTCCCCGGATCGGCGTCGATGTCATATCTTCCTGAGTATACCCGATACGACCTCGTTGAAATCCTCCGATCCGCCGACCAGCCGGGCTCTGAGTCTTCCATCTCCATCGATGATGAAAGTCGTCGGAGTATACATCGCCTTGAGCGTGTTCCTCGAATAGGATTGCGAATCTATAAGCAACGGCACCGTGCTCTTTTTTTCCTCCATGATCTCTCTTGTTTTTTTCACCATCCCCTTGGCGTCCACGAGAAACAGCTTGAATCCGAGTTCGGTCTCGAGTTTTTTCAATTCTTCCATTTGCGGCAACTCCGCAATGCACGGCGGTCAGGTGGGACTCCATGCGCTTATCACCAGTTTTTTCCCCCTGTGCGAGGATAACCTGTGAGTTTTTCCGTGGAGATCCGAAAATTCCATGTCCGGCAGGACACCTTCGTCGACGACGCGCCTGGAGGCCAGTTTTTCCTCGAGATCGCCGCGTCCGGGGTATACGACCGAATAAAGGCTGTCGATCTTCACCTTTTGTCCCGCTCCGGGAACGCCGGCAACGTAGGCGATGTATGCCTCCATCGCCTTTTCCCTGTCGCCGTTTTCCCACCGGTACGAACCGAGAAGTTCGCCTGCGAAAGGATAGTCTCCCGCTCCCTCGAGAATCTTCAGCGCCTCATCCATCCTGCCCCGGCCGGAGAGAAACTCCCCGTAAACCGATCTTGCATGGGCGTCCCTGTACGGGTCGATTTTGATGGCGAGCAGCTTGTCGAAGCATCTTTCGGCCTGGCCGGCCAGTTCATCCTCTCCCATCAGGTAATAACAGAGGTAGAGATGCAGCCTGTAATCCGATTCCTGCCCGTCGATGATCTCCCCTGCCAGTGCCACCGCCCTGTCCCTGTCGGCGTCCCAGAGGTATTCGAATTTTCTGTATAGAAGTTCCCCCCTTGCGGCGGGATCCCTTTCCGTTTCCATGACCCGGTTGAAATAGTCCAGCGCCCCGTCTAGATCGTTCATTTCGACGGCCATCGTCGTGATTATCGACGCGAAGGCGTTAACCCTGGCGGGATGATCCCCGTGATTGGCGGCGAATCTCTTCAACCGTTCGATCCTTGTGACGGGGTCCTCCTGCTGCGCCGCGGTATCCAGTTCCTCGTAGATGTAAAGATCCTGGTTGACCGGGCGTTCGGAGCACCCGGAGCATAGAAGAACGCAGATTCCGGTCGACAGTATCAACATGCTCTTCAAAGCACTCATGGATGCTTCCTTCATTGTCCTGCATCGGCGGCTGCCGACCTTATCAGCGAAACCATCGCATCCGCCCTGGCCTGCCAGCTGCATCGCCTGGCGAATTCCCTCAGCTTCGACCTGTCCGTTCCCTTTTCCAGCGCGGCGCGGATCTTCTCGACGAATTCCGCCCTCGTGCCGGCAAGAAATATCATGCCGGCCAGTTCGTCCATATCTTCGGAAAACCTGAAGGTAACTATCGGTTTTTCGACGGCGGCGTATTCGTAGAGTTTGTTCGGATCCGCCATCCGCATGAGCTCGTTCATCTGCAGTGGTATCATGCATACGTCAAGCGACCCGGTGTAGGCGCCGAGTCTTTCGTACGGTATCGATCCGAGATAACGGATATTCCCGCGCTTCCCGCAAAGCATCCCGAGTTCGACCCTCCTCGATTCGAAGAGGGGGCCGAAAAGCACTATCGAAGCCTCAGGGAAGGAGACCGCTATCATATCCAGAAGTTCCATGTCGAACCATGGGGCTATCGCGCCCGAATAACCGAGCCTCGGCCGCCGAAGCGGCCTGATTTCTTCCGGTTCTCCCGAAGCCATCGCCTTCGCGAACAGTTCGTAGTCGACTCCGTTACCTATATGATGGATCTTTTTTACGCCCGCATCCTCGAGTCTCCCGACGAGCCCGCCGCTCACCGCCACGACGACGTCGGCCATCCGGGCCAGCCTCGTGAAATACCTTTCGGCCCACCGCGGAACGCCCGGGAACTCGAGAGGGTCGTCGTTGCAGTCGTACAGCAGGACAGTCCTTGAAAAGAATGGAAGGATCGCCGAGTAATAGATGTTGGACACGAACAACACCCTCTTCCCGCCGGAAAAACCGGTCAGCAGGAGGATCGTTTTTACCCAGAGAAGAATCACCGCGTTCCAGGCGAAGCGCGCAGGGGGAAACGAAAAAAGGGCCCTCAGCGTTTTCTGCGGAAAATTCTTGAACGCGGGGATACAGACGTGAGTCACCCTGCCGTCCCTTTGGGGCCGGAAATTGTTCTTCTTTCCGGCCACCACGCTCGAAAGGAACAGCACTTCCCAGTCCGCGGGGAAACGGCTTATTATCTGCTGCTTCCTCGTGCGCACATAGCGCCACTGAATTTCTGAGAAACAGACGACCTTCAATGGATACCTTCGACCTTCCTACCGGCCGGCGGACATGAACCTCGAGATCCTGTCGATGACATAATCCTGGTCTTCCCTTTTGAGCTCCGAATATACGGGAAGGGCGAGGGTCTCCTCCGCGGCCCTTTCAGACTCGGGAAGATCGCCCCTTTTGCCTCCAAGAAAGGAGAAACATTTCTGCAGATGAAGCGGCACCGGATAGTAAACCTCGCAGCCGATCCCCTCCCCGCCCAGATAAGCCTTGAGCCCGTCGCGGTTCCTGGCCCGTATCACGTACTGGTTGTATATGCCGATGCAACCTTCGGCGACGGCGGGCGGCGTGACGCCTTCCACTCCTGAAAGACTCTTGTCGTAATATGACGCGTTTTCGCGTCTTCGCGCGCTCCAGCCGTCGAGATATTTCAGTTTCACGAGAAGGACGGCGGCCTGGAGGGCGTCGAGCCTGCTGTTGATTCCGACGACATCGTGATAGTACCGCTCTTTCCCCCCGTGCGCCCGGAGCATCCTTATTCTGGACGCCAGTTCCGCGTCCCGTGTCACTACCATCCCGCCGTCCCCGTATCCGCCGAGGTTCTTGGATGGAAAGAAGGAAAAACACCCGGCCGTACCCATCGACCCGGCCATTTTCCCCCTGTAGACCGCGCCTATCGACTGGCACGCGTCCTCTATGATGCGGATCCCGGTTCCGCCCGCCACGGCCGCTATCGCGTCCATATCGGCGGTCTGGCCGAAAAGGTGGACCACGAGAATCGCCCTGGTCCTTTCCGTCACCGCCTCCCCGATCCTGTCGGGGGAAATGTTGAAGGTGAACGGGTCAATATCGACCATCACCGGCACGGCTCCTAGCCTGGTTATCGAACTGACCGTGGAAAAAAAGGTGTAGGGAGTCGTAATAACCTCGTCGCCCGGCCCTATATCAAGGGCCATCAGGGCCAGCAGGATCGCGTCCGAACCCGACGCCGTCCCGACACCGTGCCCCACCCCGCAATACCCGGCTATCGCCTCCTCGATCTTTTCCACCTTCGGCCCGAGTATGAAATACTGCGAAGCCAGGACCTGTTCCAGCGCCTCCGCTATCTCATCCTTTATACTCTCGTACTGCGGGAGCAGGTCGAGCAGTTTCACGTTTTTTTTCATGATTTCCCCGGAGCGCCGGCAAGGTTACGGTAGAGCCTGCTCAGATCGGCGCTCGTGCTGTCCCAGTTGTACCTGTCAAGGAAAGCGGCCCTCCCCTTTTCACCGGTCCGCAGGCTGAACTGCCCGTCTTCGTGGAACCTCGCGATGCACTCGGCCAGTTCCTCGGGGCTGTCGTGCGTGAAGACCAGCCCTCCGCCGGAATCTTCTATTATTCTTTTCAGCGGAGGACAGTCGCTGACGATCACCGGTTTTCTGATCATCATGTACTGGAATATCTTGTGCGGAATCGTCGTATCGGTATGCGGGTTGCGCGCGTGAGGGACAAGACATACCGAGCTCGCGCTTATATAGCTCCAGATCTTCTCGAACGGCTGCCATCCCGTCATCTCCACCATATCCGATACCCCGAGCTTCCCGGCGAGCCCGGCAAGGTATTCCATGTACGGCCTGTTACGGTCGCCCACGAGGACGAGTTTGAGATCGGGCATCCTGCCGCGCAAATGGGGCAGCGATCTTATGGCCGTGTCGAGCCCGCGGTGGGGCGCAAAACCCCCTATGTAGGAGACCATGAACGTATCCCTGTATTTTTCCGTGATGGACGGATCGATCGGGATGTCGATGCTTTCGACGGGCGACGTGTTCGGCACCACGAAGATTTTTTCCTCCGGTATGCCGAGCGCCATGATCCGTTCCTTCGATTCCTCGATAACGACTATCACAGCGTCGACTTCGCGCAGGATCTCCCGCTCGTAGCGCGCCCACCGGTTGAAATTATAAATGGTTTTCTTCTTCAACCGGTTCGTGTACCAGACCTGGAGTCCGCCCGGGTAATTTTCGTGCAGATCGGCGATAACGGGGATACCGAGCTCTTCGCCGACCGCCACCGCTTCCCGGACCAGGGGAAGATCGTGGACGTGAAGGACCTCGACGGACCTGGAGACGGCAAATTCCCTTATGGCCTTTCGCCACATAGGATCCCTGAAGGTATATGAAAAGGTGTACCTGTGAAGGATCTCCCTGAAACGCCCCATCCGCACACCCCGGACACATCTTATCCCGCCGACGTTCATCGTCCCCTCTTCCCGCTGTCTTCTTTCGAGCAGAAGGTTGACCTCGTGGCCGTCGCCGATCAGGGTCCCGGCTTCCTTTTCGATTCTGATGTCGGGCGGGGGGATATTACCCTTGAGAACCATTCCGATCCGCATTGGAACCTTCCTGAATGATTTGAGAAAGACCGATCGCTTCCTGAAAAGGAAGCGTCCCGGAAATAATACCGTTCGGCGGCTGCATATTCAATACAAATCACTTATATCAATCCCGCGGGAAATTCTGTATGATCCCCCCGTCTTCACCCCAAGCGTTCAAAGGAGCTTGAAGATGAACGGCCCGGTGGAAATCAGGAAGATCGTATATGGAGGACTTGGTCTGGCCCATTTCGAAGGCAGGACGCTGTTCATGCCGTTCACCGCTCCCGGGGACAAGGTGTCGTTCGAGCGGACATCCGAAAAAAAGAAATGCCTTTTCGCGGAGCCGGCCCGGATCGAAACGCCGTCACCCATGCGGATCGAACCGGAATGCCCGGTATTCGGCAGGTGCGGAGGCTGTCACATGCTCCACATCGGATACGGGGACGAGATCGGGATCAAGAAGGAAACGGTCGCCGAGTCCCTCGAAAGGATCGGCAGGGTAAGCATCGAAATCTCCAGCGTGACCGCGTCTCCTTCGCGTTTCGGATACAGGAACAACACTCTCTTCCGCGTTGACGACCGGGGAAGACCTGGATTCCTCAGGCATGAATCGACCGAGGTCGTCGCGTTTCCCGCGGCCGGATGCCTTCTTCTGCCCGAAGAGATGAGAGCGGCGATATCGTCCATCCCCGAAGGATCGCTGGTCCCGGGATCGGAAGTCAGGGTCCGCATGGACAGGTACGGGGCCGTTCATTTCTGGGGATTGAGGGATCACGTAAGCCCTCCCGATCTGCTGATGGAAGCCGGGGGATTTCAGTTCCCGGTGATGCCCGAGTCGTTCTTCCAGGTAAACCGGTACCTCAACAACACGCTGATAGAAAAGGCCCTCTCCCTTCCCGTCAAGGCAAGGCGGAATCTGCTCGATCTTTACTGCGGATGCGGATTTTTCACCTTTCCCTTTTCCGCGATCGTGGAAAAGGCCGCCGGCATAGAGCGCGATCCCGGCGCCTACCGCAGCGGCATGGCGGCAAAACGGCTCAACGCCGCCGGCAATGTCACGTTCAGGAATGAAAGCGTGGAAAAAGAGATCGCCCGTGTGCGCGAGGCCGATCTGGTCATCGTGGATCCGCCGAGAAGCGGGATGCCGGCGTCCGCCATGAAAGGTCTCGTCAGGTTGCGACCGGCCGAGATCATCATGATCTCCTGTGAACCTCCGACCTTTTCCAGGGACGCGGCCAGACTGATCGAGGCGGGGTACTCCCTTTCGAGCGTTCATGTGGTCGACATGTTTCCCGGGACTTATCATGTGGAGACGCTCGGACATTTCCTCAGGAGCTGAACCATTCGCCCGGTGCGGAGGCGCTTCCGCCTCGAATGCGCGCGCCTTCGTCGCTCCGCGTCTAATCGGGCTCGCCGGCGGATGCTATCCTGACGTTCAGATTGTCCGTATCGTAATCCTTCGAAACATCCACCAGGCTGGGCGATTTCCTGATCTCCTGGAGGGATACCTTTACGAGCCTGGAACGCTGTATAGCCACCATGCAGCCCGAGTCCCCGTTTTTCACCATATCGACGGCGTTATGGCCGAAACGCCGTCCGATCTGGCGATCCTTGTGGGAAGGCGGAGCGCCCCGCTGAAGGTACGCCAGGGCCGAATAACGCGTATGACGGAATTCGTGTTCCAGCAATCCCTTGAGATAATTTCCGACCCCCCCCAGGCTGTAATGCCCGAATTCGTCGAGCTTGGCGTCCTTCCGGACCTCTTCCTCGCCCAGGATGTGCGACCCTTCCGACACGACGATAATCTTGTACTCGTGCTCGAATCCCATGGGACTGCTTGAAGCGAGTTTCTCCCGCAGGACCGAAGCGAGCTTGTCCATCGTGAACGGATATTCCGGGATGAGGATCACGTCGGCGAATGCTGCCTCGCCGCCTCTTAACGCCAGCCAGCCCGCGTGCCTTCCCATCACCTCGAGGAAAAACATTGTCTGGTGCGATTCGGCTGAATGTGCGATGCGCTCGGCGCATGTTGTGATCACGTTAAGGGCCGTGTCGTATCCGAGCGTATACTCGGTGCCGGCCAGATCCCTGTCGATCGTTTTCGGTATCCCAACCACCGGGACCCCCCGCCTTGCGAGCTCGGCCGCCGCTCCGAGGGTGTCTTCGCCCCCCATCGCGATGATCGCGTCGAGCCTGAGTTTGTCGATATTCTTAAGGACAAGTTCCGTTCTGTCCCTGTCCTTCGACACCGGGTTCGTGCGGCTGCACTGGAGTTTGCTCCCCCCCAGCCTGCCGTACTCGCGGATTATTTCGGGGCCGAGTTCCACGACATACCTGCCGTTGTCCTCGACGCACAAAGCCTCCCAGCCGCGTTTCAACCCGATCACCTTGTAACCGTGCGTCGTCGCCCTCTCCACGACACCCGCAATGGCCGGGTTAAGACCCGGAGCGTCCCCCCCGCCGGTCAGAACACCGATTCTCATCCATTTCCTCCGATTTCGATAATCTTCCCCTCGGTCATTCGCCCGGTTCCTTCCCATCCAGGATCCAGGCCAGCCCCATTTCTTCCCAGGCCGGATTTTCCACGGCGCTTATGTACCGCTCGGTCTCGTAGATGCCCGATTGCCTTGCGATTCTGATGAACTGAAGAGTCGTTATATTATCCTTCAGGATCACGACCGATCTCGACATCCCGGCCTCCAGAGCGAGCCTTTGACCTTCGTTCATCGGGATCTGGGCTTCGTCGGAAAGCGGTTCCAGCGTTCGCATGTCCACGAAGACGGCGAAACCCTTCCTGATGCTCCGGAGGGCCGACCGGAGTTCCTCTTTCCACATTTCCATTTCATCGGCTTCGATCGAGCCGCCGAACCGCAGCCTGAAACCGTATTCCGTTTTTTTTATACTGTACATCTTCTTTCACGTCCGGTTGATGTTCCACTCCATGCGTGACGGGGGGTGAATCG
>JBFYZH010000001.1:0-23039 GCA_041309605.1 Candidatus Krumholzibacteriota bacterium | reverse complement strand
GATGATGATACATAAGATGGATCACAGAATGAGTTATGCTCGTAGAGACTGTTACAACGAGACCGTTATAAGCAGGATTTCCCCGGGAGGCCAGGGAATGGAAAAGGAGGAATCGATGTCGACTTTCATCGTAGGCAAACCGCAGAAAAAGGACGGCGGTGTCCACGAAGTCTCGCTAAGCGGCGAACTCGACGCCAAGGGAGCGCTAACTCTCGAACAGACGGTGAGTTCGCTGATGGACATGAAAGCCATGAGAGTGGTGCTGGATTTCAGCTCCGTGACGTTCGTATCGAGCGCGGGGGTCGGAATGCTTCTTGGGCTCGTGTCCTCCATGAAAAGGGCGGGAGGGGAATTGGTGTTCAAGGAAGTGTCGCAGAAGGTGCGGTCTGTTTTCAGCCTTCTAAACCTTGAGGATTACTTCAACCTCACCGATGCGGCCGGCAGAAGGACGTAGAACGGGGGCG
This sequence comes from Candidatus Krumholzibacteriota bacterium, assembly GCA_041309605.1. Taxonomy (GTDB): domain Bacteria; phylum Krumholzibacteriota; class Krumholzibacteriia; order Krumholzibacteriales; family Krumholzibacteriaceae; genus JALOPX01. Next base: position 22,575 of record JBFYZH010000001.1, on the reverse strand, counting down.
GCGGTACGGAGCCGTGAATGGATATGCAGGCTGGAACCTTTATAAAAACCGAAACGGACGAAGTGCATGCAGCGCTGAAAAGGAAACTCGCGAAGCGGGAGCTTGCGCTTGAATCGCTGCTCGGCCTGATCGAACGCATGGGCACTTCGATGGATCTGGATACGGTTGTCAAGCTGTCGCTTATGACCGTATCCGGGCAGCTCAGCCTTTTCCAGAGCGCCTGTTATCTGTCCGATTCCCCCGGGGGAAAATTCGTGGTGTCTCACTCGCTCGGGATCGGGCATGATTCCTTGCCCGGGTTCATCGAACGGTCCGGCGGTTTTGTCGATAGTCTTCGAAAATATCAATCCCTCGTTCTGCTTGGAAAGGAATCCCAGAACTCCGGGAACGAGGAACTTCGCAGCGTGGAATATCTTCTGGCAGACAGCGGATTCAGTTATGCGTTTCCGCTGATCGACGGCGGCGAGATGCTCGGTATTCTCCTGCTCAGCTGCAGGATCGAACACGACGGGTTCGACGAATTCAGCACGGACATCCTTCACATGATCTCGAAGGTGGCGTCGATGGCGATAAGGAACGCCATGCTCTACAGGGATCTCCTTGATTCCAAAATGGAAATAGAGGACTTTTCCAGGGTCAAGAGAGAATTCCTGAATCACACTTCGCACGAGCTGAGGACCCCCCTGACCATTCTGAAAAGTTCGATATGGTCGATGGAAGCAAGAGACGGACACGACGGCATGCTCGTTGAGATGGCAAAGAGCGCCGTTGAAAGGCTGAACGGGATGATCGAACAGGTGCTGGCATTCAATGAAATCGGATTGAACGATTCCTGCCTTGAGCTCGAGCAGGCCTACCTGACGCCTCTTCTGGAGTCGTGTCTCAGGGAGAGGCTGATGGAACTCGGCGAAATGGGGATCACATTCAAGCTCGACAAGCTCGCTACGCCGATTCCCGTCGTCGTCGACCAGGTGAAGATGAAAATCGTTTTCAAGAATCTCGTCGACAACGCCATCAGTTCCGTGGAACCGGGGGGCAGTATTTACCTGAGCACATCGCATGTCGCCGTCGAGCCGGACGATTCCGCCGGAATCGAGCTGACCGGCCGGGTCCGGTCGGGGGAAGCCCTCAAATCAAGAGCGCCCTTGGAGCGTGATGAATATTCGACCGGAGTCCCCGGAATGGACTGGGCTTCCATGACTGGATACCTGGTGATAAGGATAAAGGATAACGGGGTCGGGATTCCCACCGAGGAGATCAGAAAAATGAGCGAGCCGTTCAGGCGCGCCTCCAATTCAAAGACCGCTGATGTGAAAGGGATGGGGCTCGGATTGTCTGTTTCGCAGAAAATTATCGCGGCTCACGGGGCGAGGCTTTTCTGCAAAAGCTCCCGCGGCGCCGGAGCCGAGTTTTCGATTTGGGTGCCGCTATCCCAGGCTTAGCGAACACCGCCTTTCAATGGCATTGACACGATAACCCGCTCATTGCTAGAGTACTTCCGCAAACGTCGGATTATTTCCCGACAGGCAGGATTAACGCCCCGGCATCAAGGAGTGTTCATGCAATGATACGAGTCAACTCTCATGACTATTCGGTTAAAACCGCATTGGCGCCGATGATTCTCGTTTCGTGGGCGATGATCGTCATTGCGTCGGGATGTTCGAGAGACGGCCGCGAAAAGGAAAACCCGTTCGATCCCGAGAAGGAGACGGCCGCGGTGGAAAAGACGTTGAACAACGTCTTCGGCTGGGCGATCGACAAGGATTTCGACCTGTTCTTCGCCTCCATCGCGGACGATTCGACGTTCATAAGCGTCACGCCGTACGACAGGGTGAAGTTCGGGGTGGAGGACGTCAAAAGCGACACTTCTTTCTGGGCCAGCCCGCATTTCAGGGCGATAAGCCACGAGATAAAGGATCTGAGGATCCGTTTTTCGCGATCCGGAGACGTCGCCTGGTTCTATTGCGTGATAAACGATTTCAACGAATGGAAGGGTATGCCGGCCAACTGGGAGAATGTCAGGTGGACCGGAGTTATGGAGAAAAGAAGCGGCGCCTGGGTGGTCGTCCAGCAGCATTTCTCATATCCAAAAACGAATTGATGCATGACTATGTCTTTCCCAAGGGGAGAAGCATGACAGGAAGAATTCCGGCACTGGCGGCGGGTGCGGTAATCCTTATTGCCGTGAACACGAACCCGGCAGCGCCGGATACCGGCGATTTGGAGAGAGCACCAGGAACGGTCGCCGTGGAGAGGGATTCGCTCGAATCGATCGTCGAGTTACTCTCGATCGACACCTCCACGACCGAACTCAGGACGAGGTACTCGCTGAGAGAGGCGGAGATGGAGGATGTGGCAGGCCTTCTGGCCGGCCGGCTGGACGCGCTCGCCTCGAGCAGCGTAAGCGTCGTGCCGTTCCTGATCGAGCGTCATTTTGCCTCGGGCGACACGACCTTCATCTCGTGGAACATCGTTGCCGATCTCGACCTTTGCGGCGACTCCGGGGATCTTCTCATGCTGACGGCGCATTACGACGCCACGGGGAGCAGGACCGCCGGCTGGTCGAACGAATGGCAGACCGCCTCGGCGCCCGGAGCCGACGACAACGGGACCGGCGTGGCGGCCGTGCTCGAAATAGCCAGGTGCCTTCAGTCGGAGGATCTGCCATTCGACCTGAGGATAGTCTTCTTTTCGGGAGAGGAACTGGACAGGCTTGGAAGCATCGACTTCGTGTCCCGTTGCGACGACGCCTGCGCGGAAAAAATACTCGGCGTAATCAACATGGACATGATCGGGTATTCGGGCGCCGGCCGCGGGGTCACGGTGATGTCGGATGAATTTTCGGGATGGCTCGCCTACATCATCGAGGACGTGGCCGGAAAGCTTCATCCCGATCTTCCGGTCACAGTAATAAGACCCGGCCCGTGGAACTGGGACCACGCCTCGTTCTGGGAAAAGACCGGGATCGCGGTCAGCGCCGTCACGCTCGCCGAACCGCTGGGCGAGGGCGGCCGCATCCTCTATCCGTATTACCATACCGTCGACGACGTCATGGAGAATGTCGATTTCGACCAGGCGACCGAAATCGCCCGGCTCGTTGAGGATCTCATCTCGGGCGTAAAGGATTCGCCGCCGGAGATCGCCGTTTTCGACACCGACATAATCTATTACCTGAACGGTGTCGAGATGTCCGGGAGAAGATTCGCCGAGGGCGATCCGGTGACGGTCGCGGTCAAGGTGAGAAACATCGGCGCGGCTTCCGGGACTGGCGGGCAGGTCGCTCTCACGGTGAACCTCGAGACCGTCAAGAGTTCGAGTCTTCTTTACGAGGGCGATATGGAGATCCCGGGTCCCTTCAGGACGGCCGATGTCTTTATAGATCTCGGGGAAGGACAAGCCGGAGCCGGCGGGAACATGATCAGGGCTTCGATATCCACGTACCTTGCGGAGGACGATCCGTCGAACAACACGGCCCTGTCCGTTTTTTCCATCGAGGCGCTTTCCGGAGGCCTCGCAGGCCACAATTTCAGGCCCAACCCCGTGGAAGGAAATATCGCCGACGCGATGTTCTGCGTGAACCTCGAGACCGATGCGGACATGCACGTGGAGATCCTGACGCTGGAGGGAGAATTTATTTCCAGCGCGAATCTCGGATACGGCTTCGGAGTTCCTCTGAACCCCGGTTATTCGTGTTTCAGGTGCGGCGATATTTTCAATGGCATAGAACGGCTGGTATCGGGTGTTTATATATACAGGATTTCCCTGTTCGCCGTCGACGGGGAAAAGGCTGAATATCTGGGCCGGTTCGCCGTCGTGAATTGAACGGCCGCTCCAGGAAGAGCCGGGATGCCGGCGGGTGCCGTCGGCGGACGTGACGCTCCGGCTGTTCCATGCACGAAAAACGGACTGGCAGCAGAATTCGCGATTCGGTATATTCCGGCCAGGGTGCTCGGCGTATTCACGTACGATATGGTTTCCGGAGGATTATACGGCGATGAAGCGGATATTCGTCACCAGCGCTTTAATCCTCGCGATAATTGTCATTACCGGCTGCGTTCCTGCAATCTCGATGGCGGAGGATTACCGGGTCTTCGACGAGGGCGGTCTTTATCAGAATCTGTCGTACAAAGAGAAGAAACGTTACGATTCCCTGCAGTATCTCTTCAACGATTACCAGAAGAGACAGTATCTCTCCCTGAAGGACTCCTCCGCAAGATCGGCATGGCTGGATAAATTCTGGTTGATGCTCGATCCGACTCCGACCACCTCCCACAACGAGAGAAAAAAGGAGCACGAGACGCGTGCGGCGTTGGCCTTGAAACTTTTCCCGAAGAAGGATCCGCCGGGGTGGGACGATCGGGGCGAGGTCGTCATCAGGTTCGGAATGCCCGACTCGAGGGAAAAGGTATGGGGCTTTATCGGAAGGTTCGAGCAGAAAATGCCCGGCGAGATTTGGACGTACGAGTCGCCCGGGATGCTTGTCACCTTCACCGATCATTATCTCGACGGCGAGTACTACAGGAACTATGTGCCGAAGGGGGAGGAATCGTGGACCGATTTTTACCGGGAGGGGGGGTTCGGGAAGACTTCGAGGATGACGCTGGAGGAGATGGGGGCCGAATATTCGGGCAAATCCGGCCCGATCATAACCAATACGCTGCCGGTACACATCGATCCGAACATGACCGATCAACTGAACATGTTCAATCCGGAAAGCATGGACTTTGTCGCGGGCCGGGAGGTGCGAGGAATACTTTTTCCGGCCCTCAAGCGCCATATCGACGAAGAATACAGGCGGGCCGACAGGGCGCTGACCGCATTCCACACAAATATGCTCAGGGAAAAATTCCTTCATTATCCCGAACTGGATCTTGGCATGCTCGCATTCTTCGACATATGCTGCTTTGACGCCGGAAACGGAAAGGTGAGAACCGAGATCAATTTCGAGGTGCCGCTCGACGAATTGGACATGCGGCGTGAGGGCGACTGGAACGGTGCGAAAGTGGAATTGAGGGTCCTTGTCCGCGACATCGACATGAGAAAGATAGACTCACGCAATGAAACCGTTTCCTTCCGGGCCTCCCGCAAGCCCGGCGAGCGGTTGCCCGGCCTGCTTCCGGGGCGTATAGTATTGACACTCATCCCGGGGTACTACCGGTTCGGGATCGAGACGGTCGACGAATATTCCGGGAAACGCGGCGTTTATTCCGCAAGCAGGAGAATCGAGCCGGTCCGGGACATGCCGTCCCTGAGCGACATCATGTTCGCAAAACAAATCACGTCAAGTGAAGAGCCCAACAGGTACATGAAGGGGAATCTTGTCGTCGTTCCCCACCCGCTTCACCTTTATCGCCGCCCGTATCCTCTTGTATTCTATTTCGAGATTTACGGCCTCAGCACCGACAGGGACGATTTTGCATTTTATTCGATAGACTACAGCATCGAGCCGGTCGAAAAGAAAAGGTCGGGCCTTGTGATGGAGGAGATCACGCAGGTGATAAGCTCCAATTTCGAGACATCCGGTTTCGGATCGATGCAGCCTCAACGCCTGGAGATCGCCACGGACGAGCTGTGGGGAGGGCGGTTCAGGCTGAACGTACGGGTCATGGACCGGCGAACGCGCCGCGCCGTGTCACGTACCGCCCTTTTCGCGATCCTCGACTAGTCGGCAAAGCGGCGGTGTACAAATGGACGGGATCAAACTTATTGTCGATCGGCTCCGTGGACCGGCTCGTCGTCTTTTCATTCGGTGATGTGGGCGTCGAAAAGAAACTGGAAATTCATGAAAAGGATATTGTCGTCCGTGTCCGGTTCGAATTCGTCGACATTATCCTTGACGACATAGTTCAACTGGATGCGGATATATTTCTCCGGGGAGTAATTTGCGCCGAAGGTCCAGTTTTTCTGATCCGTCCTGCTTCCGGACGAGTAGAAGTCCGTCGAAAAGAAGTCGTAACGAATCCCCAGTTCGATCCTGTCGTCGAACAGGGGTTGCATGGTCCACAGCCCCCAGCCCGTGTATTCGAATCTGTAAGCGATCGAGTCCCAGTAATCCTTCATCACGCCGCTTCCGTAGAAGCCGTTCAATCGCTGTTTCCAGGGAAGCCTGGCGCCGATGTCGAATGACCAGACACCGCGGTCGATATCGAAAACCGGTCCGCGTTTATCGAGGGCCATGTCGGCATGACTGTTCGAGCTGACATGACCTCCCAGCGACAGGCCGTTGGAGGGGATCAGTTCGATCCTTAACCCGTAGTAGTAATCCCCGAATTCGTTCGTATAAATAAATTCGTCGCTCTCGCCTCCGCCGATGTACTTGTTCGCGCCGATCCCGTTTCCCACCATGATAAAATAATCAAGGACCGCTTCCCCGGGACACGGCACCGTTCCCTTCACCGCGAGCCCCAGGTCGCGATCGTACGATTTCGACGCCATGACGGAGCTGATATAGGGCGTTCTGGAAAGGGAATAATCGCACACGTTGAGACCGAATGTGGATCTCGAGATGAAATCGAGGGCATGATCCTCGGTGAGGACCTCCGCGGTGGAGGGGATCTTCATCTGCCCGATATATAGGCCCAGCGAGTTGGAGGGATGGTATCCTCCCCAGAAATCGATTATATCCGTTCTTTCTTCCAGCCGGAGCCTGAGCAGGGTTTCGACTCTTCCGCCGGGGGATTTGAAGGAGAAAGCCAGCCTTCCCTGCCTGAAGTTGAATCCGGAAGCGCGGTCCGCCGCCTCGTCGCCGCTGCCCCCCTGGCGAAGGCCGTTCTCGGCCTGCTCGTCCAGCACCCACCAGAAGCTAGTGTTGGCTTCGATGGAGGTCGAGGGGACCTCGGCGCCGGAACGCATCGCCGGCAGCAGAAAAACGACGGCTGACAACAGCCCGGCGCAAGATCGGCGTATTCCGGATTTCATTCGCTTCATTGCGTAATCCCGCACGTACCGGCTTATTCGTTCGCGCCATTATAAGAATCGACGTTATGCCCGTAGATGAGAATCGCTTCCTCGTCTATCAGGGCGTATCCGCCGTTTATGATGTCGAATTCCTGGCAGCCTTCCGGCATCGGATTGATCCTGATAATGACGACGCCCTTGACCATCGCACCGGCGTTATGATCCTTCCCCGAAGCATAATTCCATTCCGGCATCGTGCAACCGGCCGTATTCCAGCCCTTGCCCCTGTCCGGAGTGTTGAGATCGTCCGCGTATCCGGGGGGGATGATATTCCTGAAGGGGCCTTCGCCCTCGATCCTGCCCGACACGGGATCGAGATAACATTTATCCATCGGAAGTCCTTCACGTTCGTAGGCGATGATGTGCCACTGCTCGTGTCCCAGCTCCTGCCCGATCCACTCTCCGTACGCGAGCCCATACGTTTCGGCCGGATATTCGACGAATGCGCAGTCGGTGCCGAGATCCTCGACCCCGAATCCAGGGTAGAACCGGTGATCGGGGAACTGCTCCGTGATCTGCTCGATCGTGAAGGTCTTCGCGAAACCGTCCGGAGACATGATATCAATGCTCGTGGCGCCGGCGAGATCGATGCCCGACTCCTCGAGAAGGGTGATGATTTTCACTCCCTTGTACGTCGCGTAGAAATCGAACTGCTGCTTCGTCGTGTTGGCGAGACCGAACTGCGCGTGCGCGGGCATCGCCTTGAGCTCGTCCATTGTGACCTTTATCACGTCGCAGAGCTCGAGGCCGGGGTAGCTCCCCGCGTCGCCCGGGTAACGCAGATCGTCTATCTCGTCCTTGTTGGTGTATCCGTCGGAGTCGCTGTCGTGGGAATCCATATCCCGCAACGCGTCGCGATCCCTTCCCAGGTCGTTGTACTCGGCGCCGTACGGATTGAGTGTTTCGTAAAAGGTCGTGGGCAGTCCGGTCCATCCTGCGGGCGGATGAATGATGTAGTGGCAGTAGTCGCACGGGTTGGCGTTGATATCCGTCGAACTGTCGTGGACCGTCCCGTTCTTATGGCAGGTCTGGCAATCGTCGAGGCGTGTTCCGACCGCGTTCGGATGGACCTTGACGAAGTTGTTGATGTCGACGTCCGAGGCGTGGCCCTGGTAAGCCCTCGAAGATACCACGTCGCTCGAGTCGACCACGCCGTCATCCGAACAGCCGAAGCAGAGCAGCGCCATCACCGCAAGTGTCAGTACGGTAAGAGCGACGGATTTACTGGTCGGGTTTCCGGTAAAAAACATCAGCCTGTTCCTTTCTGTTTTATCCCCAGCAGAGTACCGTGCCCGTATCGGCGGCATCGTATCCGTTGAGACGCTTTACGGATTCCTTGAATGCTTCCGAACGTGTGACCTCGAGACATTGCTGGATGGGTTCCGTGTAATAGAATCTTCTTGGTATAACCAGGTCGAAGCGTTCCTTTGTAACCGGGATGAATCCAAGGCCGAAACTTACCGCCGCTTCCCTGATGCCGAGACCGGCGTCGGCGCGCCCTCTCTGTATGGCCGCTGCGACCTCGGCATGCGTGGTGACGTAATCGTCATATCCCTGAATACGGTCCCTGCCTATGCCGTGAAGTCTCATGTGATGGTCGAGCAGGAGCCTGGTCCCCGCGCCAGGCTGGCGGTTGATGTACCTCACTTCCGGGCGCGCGAGGTCTTCGATTCCGTATATCCTCAAAGGATTTCCGGATTTCACAAGGATGCCCTGATCGCGATATACGAAATTAACGACTACCGTATGGAGGGACGGGGCGAACCTGCGAAGGTACGGGATGTTGTATTCGTTGGTTCCGGGATCGAAAAGGTGCATTCCCGATAGATGCGTGCCGCCCTGCCGGAGCATCGTCAAACCCCGCCTGCTCCCGACGCTGGCCGAAAGAACGGTAAGGCGTGGAAATCGTTTTTTCACCGACGAGGCGAGTAGTTCGATCGCGGGATCGTTGCTTCCTGCGATCCTGATATTTCCGGGAGAGTCCGAACGGAAATCGGGGCCGACGCTCATCTGGATCCATTCGTCTATGCGGTTTTTCGGGAAAAGCCATTTACCCGTGATCTTTGTGCAGGGGATATCCCCTCTTTTTATCAGGGAATATATTTTTTTCTCGTTCAGATTCAGATGGGCGGCCAGTTCTCTGACTGTTAGCAGTTCTTCAGTCATCCTGCATCCTCAACCTTCGACATCGTAAAGAGTTAAGATATACGCGAACCATCCGTTGCCATCAATTCAATGGCAAATGGTATATCAGTAATTTCAGATATGCAAGAAAATAATAACAAAAAATAACAAATAATGACAATCAGCGAGTAATCGCGGCAGGATCGATATGGGGAATTCCGTTCAGGTTAAAAAGGTATTTATAACCACCCCGGCTATCGTGAGTTGAAGATGCCATATCAGGTCGTTATCCGAGACGCGGCTCATATTTGTCGATGCTGTGTATGGCGGCCAGTTCTCTTCTGGCAGGTCTTTCCTTTTCCGCACCCTTCTGATAGTCGTTCAATCCATCGAGATCGTCCGTTTTCTTTCCGACGATGACCAGGGTTATCAGCATGCGATCTTCCGGTATTCCAAGAATCTCCATGGCCTTTTGCGGGTTGTAACCGGCGATCGGATGGGCCACCAGGCCCATTTCCGTTGCCCTGAGGATCGTCGCCGATACCGCCATGCCGATATCGAATAGATAATATTCCCTTTCCTTTATCAGGCAGTCGTCATCCCTTTTTCCAAAGACGGCGATAATCATAGACGCCTTTTGCGCCCATTCGTTTCCGCTGTTCAGGGCGCCGTGCATCCTGCTTAAAATATCCTTTCTCCTGACGAAAACGAGCCGCCATGGCTGCTTGTTGAAGCAGGACGCCGTCAACTGCGCCGCTCCGGCAAGCTCCGAAACGATCTCGTCGGTTATTTCGACGCTTTCAAGGGCCCTGTACGCCCTCCTTTTCCCGATGGCTTCCTTTACTTCCATTTGATCCCCTTTCAACGTGTGCGGAGCCTTCCTGGTTTTCCCGTTTCACCGTTTGTCACGGTAAATTGGATTCCAGCAAAAACCGGGCACTTCCACAACAACAATCTCCGGGCGGGATCGCCCGGCACTGCGCCGAATTTTTCCCGCTAGCCCGTAACGCCGGCCGCGCAGCCGAAATACCGTGCGCGCTAACGGCGCCGGACAGCGGTGAATTTGCCGGGGACTGGCTCGAACGAAATACCGTGTGAGCGAACTGCACGGACCGCGCCGCAATGTCGCCTTCATTTGCGTTTAACTGCGTTATTGACATGTCGAAGCCTTCTCTGCGATCATTCCAGCCATTCATATTGACGATGATTCCAATCCCCTATTTGTGGAGGTGGTTCGATGATGATCAAAATCAGGTTTTTAGCGGTCCTCATGCTGGTACTTTCTCTACCCCCGGCGGGCGGGCGGATCATGGCGGAGGGGCTGGATTATCCGGAAACGAAAAAGGTCGGCCATGTCGACGACTATTTCGGCACGAAGGTGGCCGATCCCTACCGGTGGCTCGAGGACGACAACGCCGGCGAGGTCAAGGAGTGGGTCGAGGCCCAGAACAGGCTTACATTCTCCTACCTCGATAAAATCCCCTGCAGGGACGCGCTCAGGAAAAGAATCACCGGTCTGATCAATTACCCGAAGTATTCGTCGCCGTACAAGGCGGGGGAATACTATTTCTTCTACAAGAACGACGGCCTTCAGAACCAGTCGGTGATCTACATCCAGAAGGGTCTGGACGGCGAGCCCGAGGTCTTCATCGACCCCAACCTCCTGTCGGAGGACGCCACGGTCAAGGTGCATCTCGGAGAATGTTCCAGGGACAACAGGTATGTGGCCGTATTACGCTCCGAAGCCGGTTCCGACTGGCAGGAGATAAGGGTGATGGAGATAGCGACGCGAAAGGAGCTGGAAGACCGCGTGCAATGGGTCAAGTTCAGCGACGCGCAGTGGTACGGCGACGGTTTCTTCTACAGCGCTTACGACAAGCCGGTCGAAGGAGATGAGCTGAAGGGACAGAACACCGGCCAGAAGGTCATGTACCACAGGCTGGGGCAGCCCCAGGAAAAGGACGAACTCATATACTCGGATCCCGACAAGCCGCTGATGTACTTCTGGGCGGCGGTGACGGAGGATCAGAAATACCTGTTGCTGTACAAGGCCGAAGGATCGAGCGGAAACGAGGTTCACTACAGGGAGCTCGGCTCCGGGGCGGGTCCTTTCCTGCCCCTTGTCGAGGGTTTCGAGAACGACTGCTACGTGGTGGAAAATACCGGGGGCGGATTCATCCTTTACACGACCGTCGACGCCCCCAACGGCAGGGTCGTGATGATAGATCCTGACAGGCTAGGCCGCTCCGACTGGAAGACGCTGATACCGGAAGGCGGGGACGTGCTCTCGGGGGTGACCGGCGCCGGCGGCCGGCTCTTCTGCGAATACCTCAGGGACGCGAGCAGCCGCATCGCGCAGCACGATCTCTCCGGCGCTTTTGTGAGGGAGATCGACCTTCCGATGGTCGGTTCGGCGGGCGGGTTCAACGGCAAGAGGGAGGACCTTGAGGTCTTCTACACGTTCACCTCCTTCACCTATCCTCCGACGATATTCAGGTACGACATCGCTTCGGGAAGGTCGGAGGTGTTCCGCAGGACCGAGGTGGGGTTCGACGTGAACGATTTCGAGGCGAAGCAGGTCTTCTACACCAGCAAGGACGGCACCCGTGTGCCGATGTTCCTCATCCATAAAAAGGGACTCGAACTGGACGGCCGCAACCCTGTCTTTCTCTACGGGTACGGCGGGTTCAACATAAGCATGACTCCGAATTTTTCCGCCTCCCGAGTCGTTCTGGTGGAGAACGGATGCGTGATAGCCGTCCCGAATTTAAGGGGCGGCGGCGAATACGGGGAAACGTGGCACAAGGCCGGATCGCTCCTCGTAAAGCAGAACACATTCGACGATTTCATAGCGGCGGCCGAATACCTTATAGCGGAGAAGTACACCTCGCCGGACAGGATCGCGATTTCGGGCGGCTCGAACGGCGGGCTCCTGGTCGGGGCGTGCATGGTGCAGAGGCCCGATCTCTTCAGGGTCGCGCTGCCGTCATTCGGGGTGCTGGACATGCTCCGCTACCACAAGTTCACGATCGGCTGGAGCTGGGCGGGCGACTACGGTTCGAGCGACAACGAGGAGCAGTTCAGATACCTGCTGTCCTACTCGCCGCTTCACAACGTGAAGAAAGGCGTTTCGTACCCGGCGACGCTCGTGACGACGGCGGATCACGACGACCGCGTGGTCCCGGCTCATTCGTTCAAGTTCATAGCGGAGCTCCAGGAGAAGCACGATGGGGACAACCCGGTGCTGATCAGGGTGGATGTCCGTTCCGGGCACGGTTCGAGCAATACGACGAAGATGATCGAGGAGTTCACAGACGAGGTCTCGTTCATGTTCCACAACATCGGAATCGACGTGAAGTGACGACGATGCGAATACCGCCCCGAGCCCTGCCGGACCGGCCTTGCCCGGCCGCACGGCCTTCAAGGCCGGCCAGGCAGGGCTCGGGGCGGTCGAACGATGTGCGGGGGACGCGACTATTCGACTTTGAACTCCACGGCTTTAAGGACGCCGCCCGCCGCATCGCGGACCTCGACCTTCCAGCCTCCGGTCATTCCGTACAGGTTCTTGTCGGCCCAGGTTCTCCACCTGGAGCCCGCCCTGAGCGTCATGGGGGTTTGCAATATTTCCGTTCCGTTTAGAATCCAGACGAAGACGACTTCCGTGTCCGCGGCGATGCCCACTGCTTCGAGGAAGCAGCAAACCTTCGGCGTGGCAGCCGTGAAAACCTCGGCCGCTCCCACTGGTTCCCTGTCTTCGATGCCGGCGGCAACGGCAAGCCGGACGATCGCAAGGCCTGTTCCAGCCGACGCCGTGTCCTGGGCCTGCGCTGAAAAGACAAAGCCGGCCGTTATGATGGTCATTACTAGCGAAATAAAAACGCGTTTACTCATGTCGCACTCCTTCATTGATAAGGTTCGCACGCCGGCAAGGCCGGAGCCTCAGTAACAAATGCTGTTTAAGGAAAATAAACGATTGCCTTTTGCGCGATTATACGGTAATAAGTTCGATAAAAGCAAATGTTTTAAAGGAAATACAAAGCAATCCGGCAACGGGAGGTTGAAGGCATGAAGAGATGCTGTGCGATACCGGTTGTCCTGACGGTTTTAGTCCTCCTTGCAATCCCCGCCGCCAACCGTGCGACCGGCGAAGGGGGCGGCAGCGCGCCCTTCGGCGAATTCAAGGAGGGCGATTTCGAGCGCCCGCAGACGTGCCGCCAGTGCCACATAGACATTTACGAACAGTGGAGCCAGGCGATGATGTCACAGGCTTACACGCATCACTGGGATGAGATAGAGTATTTCGATCTTGCGCTCGAGCACGTCAAGCGCGATCCCGCTCTTGCCGAAGCGGTGGCCGGGTGCAACGGCTGCCATACGCCGCTGATGTGGATCACAGGCACGAAAACGCCTCCGAGGCCCGAGGCGGGATCGCGCGCCAACGAGAGCGTATCATGCGATATATGCCATACGATCACATCGAGGACCGGCGATCCATCGGTGAACTTCAACTATGTCCATTCCCCGGGCCGCGTAAAATACGCGAACCGCGAGGGGGTCGTCTCGCCCCATCATGACACTGCGAAGAACGATTTCGTAAGCACGGCACACTACTGCGGTATCTGCCACAACGAGAAAAATCCTTACGGCATCTGGGTCAAATCGACCGAGCTCGAGTGGGCCGAAGGGCCTTACAACGCGCAGGGTGTCCAGTGCCATGCCTGCCACATGCCGAAAGCGCCGGGCAGGAACGCCAACACGGCGAGAAAGGAGCATCCCGACATCGCCCAGCACCTTTTTCACGGGGCGCACGATCCCGGCAAGGTGGGCGGCTCTATAGAGATGAGGATGCATCCCGGGGAGCGCGAGCTCGAACCGGGGGACCGGGCCATAATAAAGGTTCAGCTTTTCAACGGCAAGTGCGGCCACAAGGTTCCTTCCGGATCGTCCGAGGAGCGCCAGCTCTGGCTTCGTGTGACGGCGGTCGACTCGGAGGGAAGGGAGTTTCACCTTCCCGTCGACAGAAAGGGGTTCGAGGGGGAGGACGAGACTATTACGAGCAACGCCCTGGCGTACCAGGATATCGGATTCATGCGGGGCGATCCCGATTTCGTCGGGATCCCGAGGGACGATCTCCCGGAGGGGGACAGGATCTTCTGCCTTCCATATTTCGACAGAGAGGGACGGCGCACCATCGCCCAGTGGAATACGGCCTCGCTCGGGACGGACTACAGGATAGGACCGAGGGAGACGAGAATCGAGACATACACATGGACCCTTCCGGACGACATCGCACCGGGCAGGGTCACAGTGAGGGGGACGCTTAATTACAGGCGGCTCGTCAAATCGGTCGCCGATCTCATGAAGGTGCCCGCGGACGAAACGGAGATAATCAAGGTCAACAACGCCGAAACCTGGTTCGAGGTCGTCGATTGAAACGGAGGTGCGCGATGAGGCCGAATATGAGAATTTTAGCCGGATGCGCGATGATATCGTTTGTGGTTTCTTTGATTTCCGTGCTTGTCCCGGTCCGTGTCGACGCCATCCCGGCGTTTGCCCGCAAGTACAAGTTTTCCTGCACGACATGCCATTCGCCGGCTCCGAGGCTCAAGGCATATGGGGAGGACTTTGCCGGCAACGCCTTCCAGCTTCCCGACGGTGAGGAACCCGCGCGGGCTTTCCATGACACGGGGGACGACCTTCTGACCCTTCAGCGCGACTACCCGATCGCGGTGAGGTTCGACGCGTTCATGCAGTCTACGTACAACGCCGGCTCGGGCGGCATGAACGATTTCAAAACGCCGTTCGGGATGAAGATCCTCTCAGGAGGCAACATATCGAGCGGCATCGGGTATTATTTCTATTTCTACATGTCCGAGCAGGGGGAGGTCGCGGGGGTGGAGGACGCCTACATCCACTTCAACAATCTCTTCGGTACCGAGCTCGACATCATGGCGGGGCAATTCCAGGTATCCGATCCCCTTTTCAAGAGGGAAGTGCGGCTTACCTACGAAGACTACCTGATCTACAAAACAAGGGTCGGGATGACCCCGACCAACCTCGCCTACGAAAAGGGGCTGATGTTTCTTTACAGCCTCCCGGCGGGGACCGATATCGCCCTGCAGGTTGTCAACGGCACGGGCAAGGAGGCCGTGGGGGAATCCGGATCTTTCGATACCGACGAATGGAAGAACCTTTTCCTCCGTGTGTCGCAACAGGCGGGGCCGGTGAGGGTGGGAGGATTCGGATACCTCTGCAATTCCAGGATGAGCAATGCCGACAACGCCGGGGACCCCGGGAAGCTCTTCGACAACAGGCACCAATACTGGGGCGTCGACGTCACGGCCGATATCAGGGATATCGTGCAGCTCAACGCTCAGTATCTCGAGCGATACGACGAGAATCCCGACTTTCTCGCTGCAAAGCCCGCCTCGGACGTAAAAACCGCGGGGGGACTGGTGGAGCTTGTCTGGTCGGTCCGCGGGCAGATTGGTCGGCCGTTCGTTACGCTTCTGTACAACTTCATCGAGTCGGATTACGAAGGGCTTGACCACAGGTCGGCGACGGCGGGTTTCAGCTATCTCCTTCGGAGAAACTTCCGCCTGCTGGCGGAGGTAACGTACGAAGACAGGCACGAGGACTGGAACTTCGTGGCCGGAGCGGTGACGGCCTTCTGATAAATGCGGTGCCGGGAAGGACCGTTTTCAAACCTTGATGACGATCTGCCTGAAGTGAAATCCGTATACCGCAAGAGTCATCGCAAGCGGGAATCTCTGCGGGTATCTGAACAGGCTCAGGAAGAAAAGTTTCCAGAAGTACCTTTTTCCTCTTTCCCTGATTCCAAGCGCCCATGTGAGCCGCGCGAGCGTCGGCAAGTCCACTATGCTTACCTTTTCTTTCCGCTCTTTCGGGGGCCTGTATTCCTTGAGGAAAAGTTTTATCCTTTCGTAGTATCCATTCTGCGAGTAGATGGTTTCCAGAATATCCTTGTAACCCTTCACAAGTTTCTGGTAATCCATTTTCGGTATGAAATTGGTCGAACAATCCATGTTATCGCCGCTTGAACGGTTCAAAAGGCGTTTTTCGGATTTGAGCCTTTTGAAGAGACGCGTTCCGACGGGAGCGTTCAGTATCCCCACCATGGCGGTCACAATACCGCTGTTTTGTATGAATTTTATCTGCTGCTGAAAGATTCCCGGAGGATCGCTGTCGAATCCGACGATGAACCCGGCCGAGACCATCAGACCACGCCGTTGTATGTTTTTAATCGCCGCGACGAGATCCCGACGGCGGTTTTTGTATTTTCCGCATTCGGCAAGACTGTCGTCGTTCGGAGTCTCGATCCCGATGAACACGGTCTCGAAACCGGCACTCACCATCAGATCCATCAACTCCGGATCGTCCGTGATATCGACGGTTACCTCCGTTGTGAATACGAAGGGATAATTTCTTTCGGAGGACCATTCGATCATTGCCGGAAGGATCTCTTCCTTGAGTTTCCTGCGGTTTCCTATGAAATTATCGTCGACTATGAAGACCCTTCGCCGCCAGCCGGCCTTGTAAAGCGACTCGAGCTCATTTATAAACTGCTCGCGGCTCTTCGTTCTGGGCTTTCGCCCGTTGAGAAACGTTATGCTGCAAAACTCGCAGTCATGCGGACAGCCCCGCGAGTACTGGATGTTCATCGTCGCGTAGTCTTTCATCCTAAGAAGGTCCCACTGCGGTACGGGCGTCGAGGACAGATCGGGGAAATCCGCAGAGGTGTAGAAGTGTGAAGGATTGCCGTTTTCCAGGTCTTTCAGGAAGATCGGGAGAGTAATCTCCGCCTCGTTGAGAACGAAGTGATCCACACCCGGAAAATCCATGTATTCCATCGTTACAAGAGGCCCGCCCGCGACTACCTTTGCGCCGAGCTGGTTGCACCTTCTGACCACCTGCCTGAACGATTTGTCGTGTACGCTCATGCCGCTGATGAATACATAGTCCGCCCAGAGGATATCGGAATCCACCAGCCTCGACACATTCAGGTCGACGAGCTTTTTTCCCCAGGATTCGGGGAGCATCGCCGCGACGGTTATCAGCCCGAGAGGAGGGCCGTCGGATTTCTTGGCGATCAGTTTCAGGGCGTGATCGAAACTATAAAAAGTGGGTGGAGTTTTAGGATAAACCAGAAGGATTTTCATTAGGATTCTCTTCTCAGGTCATAATTTTCGCCTGTTGTGATGTTTCATTAACAACACACCAGGGATGGGTTCGATGCTGTATCAATAATATATTCCGGTTTTGAACGGAAGTCACGTATTATTATAGGTTTTTATCAGGTAGTATTTTATTGGAAAAGGATGTTTTTATCGGGTCGATTAATTTTTTGTATACGAAAGTGAATATTGCGGTCTTTGAAACTTGACCGTATTGACGGGCGACCGGGGCTGCGAGATCGAAGATCGACTCAAAAACGGGAAAAAATACGGGGGTGAGAGCCCGGCAATTTTCTCCGCCCGATAGCTCGAAAATTATATTGACTTCGAGGCATTCTGTGATAGTTTTTTCGGATGCGGCCCCGATTTTATATACGGCTTGCTCCGCCATGGCAGGTGCCGGTTCGGTCATTATACGCGGTAAGCGGGGCGGGACGTTACGGGAAGAAAGAGGAAATGTGGACGGCAGGATACGTTCGGTAATCACAGGGACGGGGAGCTTCATCCCCCCGAAGACAATAGATAACAAGACATTTCTCGACAGCGAGTTCTTTGACCAGGACGGCAATACGTTCGAGAAAACGAATACGCAGATCATCGATGACTTCGGCAGGATCACGGACATAGTTGAGAGAAGGTATGTCGGTGACGACCTCATGCTCTCCGACATCGCTTTTTTCGCCGCCGAAAAAGCGCTCGTATCCTCCGGGACTTCGGGGGAGGATCTCGACTATATTATCCTTGCTCACAACTTCGGCGACGTCAAACCGGGATCGCACAGCCTGGATATGGTCCCAAGCCTGGCCTCCAGGGTGAAGCAGAAGCTCGGGATAAAGAACTCCGGGGCCGTGGCGTATGACGTAATATTCGGCTGCCCCGGCTGGATCCAGGGGATGATACAGGCCGACTATTATATCCGTTCCGGCGATGCTAAAAAGATACTCGTGATCGGCGCCGAAACCCTTTCGAGGATCTCCGATCCGCACGACAGGGACAGCATGATCTTCTCGGACGGGGCGGGAGCCGTGGTGCTGGAAGCCGTAGTCACCGAAACTCCCGCGGGTATTCTTGCCCATGCCGCCAGGACAGATTCGATAGAGCAGGCATTCTATCTGAGCATGGGGAAATCATACCGCAGCGACTACGAGGGCGCTGAGCTCTTTCTAAAGATGGATGGGCGCGCGGTATACGAATACGCCCTCATGACAGTGCCGAAGGTCGTCAAGCAGAGCATCGATAAGGCCGGCCTGTCGATCAAGGACATCGACAAATTCATCTTTCACCAGGCGAACGCCAAGATGGTCGAAGCGATTCTCAAGCGCGTTGCGAAACTTTACGGCGTCAGAGACCTCCCGCCGCTCGCCCTTCCGATGACTATATCGTGGCTGGGGAACAGCTCAGTGGCGACGGTTCCGACGATACTCGATCTGCTTTACAGGGGAGAGCTCGGTGACCATGTTTTCGCTTCGGGCGCCGTCTACGTTTTCGCCTCGGTGGGAGCGGGGATGAACGTCAACTCGGCGGTTTATCGCGTCCCATGATCGGTGTTGCGGCCATCTAATAATGCTCCAGAACGACACTGTAACACCATTATTAGTAATCAAATACAGACTAAGAAAATATTCCCATAAAAATAGGAAAATATTCCGAAACTTTCTTGACTTCCCTGCGTATAACTAGTAAGATTTTCCCAGTTCGGGGCGCGCGCAATCTTCCCGAACGGAAAGAACCGGTTCGAAACAGAGAGGTCAGTATGGAAAAGAAACAGCTTCTGAAACTGAGCAAGAGGGAACGGCAGATCATGGATATCATCTATATGCTGGGTGAAGCGACTGCCGCGGACGTGCTGGAAAACCTTCCGGAGGATGTGGGGGACGCTTCGATAAGAAAGCTGATCCGCATCGTCGAGCAGAAGGGATACCTCAGGCACAGGAGAGAGGGGCACAGCTACATATACTCTCCCACCGTGTCGAGGGAAGAGGCGAGCACGCAGGCCCTGAAACATATTCTGAAGACCTTTTTCGAAGGGTCGGCTCCTAAGGCCGTTTCCGCTCTGCTCGACGTTTCGGGAGAAGATCTGACAGAGGAGGATATCATCGAGATCACCGCCAGAATCAGGGAAGCGGAAGAAAGGGGGCGATAGCCATGGATCATGCTTTTGTAATGCAGGTCTCGGCCATACTCCTTGAAAGCGTCCTTGTCCTGGGAGGAGCGATTCTCGCAGGCAGGACGATGTCCAGGGCATCCGCCGCGCTCAGGCACCAGGTTCTGGCCGGAGCGTTCGTCGCGCTGCTTGCCCTGCCGCTGCTTTCGCTGATTGTTCCAACGTGGGACTCGCCGGCCGCGTTCGGCAGGAAGGCGTTGGATTACGCATCAGCGAGGATGGCCGATGCCATGCCAGGCCGACAGGAGATGGCAGGCTCGGCTCCGCAGGCCGATGTGCCCGCGCGGGAAAAGGGAATCGCCGCATCGGGAATCCCAGCCGGGGGATCGTCCAGCCCGGTTTCCATGACGGGGACCGGCGGCGCAGCGAAGTCCGGGACGGCGTCAGGCGTCCTTTCCGGGCCGATCGTAAAGGCGCTCGTCGAAAAATCGCCGATCATATTGCTGGCCGCATGGGTCGCGGGAACAGTTGCGATATTGATCGTCCAGTTTGTCGGGTGGGCCGGAGCGGGCTTCATTGCCGGGATGTCGACGCCGGTCGGAGACGGCCCGGTAAAGGATGTGGCGGAGAAGATAAAATGGGAGCTGGGGATAAAACGGCCCGTGAAGCTTGTGAGAAGCGAAATATCGGCGGTGACCATGGCCTGGGGGATATTCGACTCGTGTATCATACTGCCCTCCGATTCAGTGGAGTGGTCCATCGAAAAGGTGGACGCCGTTCTGCGCCACGAAATGGCGCACGTTAAAAGGAGGGACAACATGATTCTCATGATTGCGGTGGTTGCAAGCGCGATCTACTGGTTCAACCCGCTTGTATGGAAGGCGCTGCGAAGGCTGCATTTCGAGCGGGAGGTCGCCTGCGACGATTTCGTGGTCAGTTCCGGGACCTCGCCATCGGCGTACGCAAGGTATCTGATGGAGATCTCGGTGAAGCTCAGCGGCGCGAAAAACCGCAGGATAATGCCCGCGGCGATGGCACATTCCTCCAGCGTGAAGAAAAGACTTCTCAACGTGCTGGATTCCGGTATCGACAGGCGTCCGGCCGGGATGGCAATTTCGACGATATCTTTTCTTGTCATCCTGGGCGCCGCGATACCGGCGGCGTCGCTTCGGCCGTGGGAAACGGTTTCGGCGCTCGGCGGAACCGAGATCGCCGGGCAGGCGCTCGATGTGGCTGCCGTGGAGGGTACGATTTCGGCCGATGAAAGGGGACGGAGCGGTTACACGGATGACGAGCTGCGCGAACTGAAGAAAAAGCTGAAGGAACTGAAAAAGAAGGAAACGGAGCTTCTCGCCCGCGAACGGGCCATCGAGAAGGCGGAAAGCGCTCTCGGTGAGGAGAAGCGCGGGATCGTCGGGACGGCGGATAATTCGGACGGGGAGATCTGGAATATCGAGGGGACGATCTACGGCGCGGATCCTTTCCGTCTCGACGATACCAGGCTTGAGAACGTCAACGAGGGTTATGTTCTCGATACACGGGCCGTGATAATTGACGAGGATTCGGAATCCGGCTGCAGGTTCGAATCGTCGAAAGGATTCCTTTCGATGTCGATGAAACGGAACGGCCATGACGTTGAATACATCGCGAAGCCGGTTTCACGCTCGAAGCTCGACGAGGCGACTGTATCCTGCCGTGTCGACGGCAGGGAAAAGGAAATGGGAGAGGGAGACAGGCAGGAATACAATCGGGTTTTAAGGGAAGTCGCGAGATTCCTTGAAAGCACGGTGGAAGATCTTACCGGAATCGAATCGATCTCCGGGACATTCCTGGATTCGGAGGATGTTCCACCGGTGGTTGAGATAATCGACGGCGATGTGTTTTTGAAACTGCCGGAACCCCCCGAAGCGACGGTGGATCCGGATGTTCTGCTTGAGGCGCCAAGCCCTTCGGCCACTTTGCCGGAACCCCCGGCAATGGGAAGTGATCCCGATATAACGATCGTTGTCGAACATGCGCGCGCCGCGCGGGACAGGAAAATTGAGCGTGAAGAGCAGGAGAGGAGCGTCGCCAGGGCGGAAAGGGACAGGAGAATCGAGTATGACGGGCAGGAGAGGAGCGCCACTCGTGTCGAACGGGCAGAGCGGGAAAAAGATCGGGAGAATTCCCGCGAACGCATGGGCGCGAGGGGAGAGTACGGCGAACTCGGAAGGCTCTTCGAGGATTTCTGCGATACGTGGCGGGAGATTGTGGACGAACACTCCGATTCGTTTGATGATGAGTACGCCGGGCAGGTAGTCTCCGGTCTCTTCGAATCCCGTTCGTCGAAGATCGACAGGTACCAAGACAGGGGCAGGGAAGCTCTCCTGGAGGAGCATTCTCCCGAAAAGGCAATCGTGATCGTTCAGAAGATGCTCGATGAATACTCGGATATCGCGCTGGAATCGCTCAGGAAGGTCGAAGGGGGCGAATCCGAAAGGAATCTCAGGGAGGGGCTGAGCGACCTTTATTCGGAGCTCGAGGAGATGGCCGCCGATAACCTTCAGGATCTGGATGACTCCGATCTGGATGAAGAACAGGCGGAATTGGTCAGAGAACTTTACGAAACGGTTCTGGACAACTGCAGGAATACCATGGAAAAGCTCAAGTAGAACAGTACCTGAAAATGTCGTTCGCGGACGGGACATCGTCCGGTCAGGGGCTGTCGCCTGGAGGCGGCGGCTCCTTTTATCGTATCGGCGCATACTGATGGATCTTCAGAAAAGCGCCGCCAGTCCCAGGGCCATCAGCCGGTGGCCTTCATCGGTGGGATGAACACCGTCGGGCTGAAGCAGGCCCTCCCAGCAAGCCATGTGGGAAGCCCAGTACAATGCCGTGTCGGCGACCGGTGCGCCGAGGTCTTCGCCCGCCGTCAGAATCGCGTGGTAGAAAGGGGCGATTCCCTCCCGATCCTTTTCAGATTTCATCGGACATGAGGTGGTCAGAACGGGGATGGAGCCCGAGGATTGAAAGCGGCCGACCATCGCGCGTATCGATTCGTCGAAGACCCCGACGCTTTCTCCCATGTACATGTCGTTGATGCCGAACTGGACGGTCACAAGATCGGGTCTCCGGACCAGAACACAGTCGATCCGCGACAGCCCCCCCGCCGCAGTGTCCCCGGGCACCCCCGCATTGATTCCCGAGATGCGCGCT